>NZ_DASWTO010000103.1:0-6628 GCF_036402095.1 Brevundimonas sp.
AACAAAGCCGAAGCTTCAGAAGCCCTCGCTGTACCGGGTGCTGATCCTGAACGACGACTACACGCCGATGGAATTCGTCGTCTACGTGCTGGAGCGGTTCTTCCAGAAGAGCCGCGAGGACGCGACCCGCATCATGCTGCATGTGCACCAGCATGGCGTCGGGGTCTGCGGCGTCTTCACCTACGAAGTGGCCGAAACCAAGGTCGCCCAGGTGGTCGAGACGGCGCGCCGTCACCAGCACCCGCTGCAATGCACGATGGAAAAGGACTGAGAGGAACCTTCCAATGCCGTCATTTTCGCGTCCTCTCGAAGAGACCCTGCACCGCGCCGTCGCCTATGCGAACGAACGCCGGCACGAGTACGCCACCCTCGAACACCTGCTGCTCGCCCTGGTCGACGACCCGGACGCGGCCAATGTGATGACCGCCTGCAACGTCGACCTCGCCAGCCTGAAGACGGCGCTGACCCTCTATGTCGACACCGACCTGGCGGCCCTCGCCACCTCGGACGGCGAGGACGCCAAGCCGACCGCCGGCTTCCAGCGGGTGATCCAGCGCGCGGTGATCCATGTGCAGAGTTCGGGGCGTGAGGAGGTGACGGGGGCCAATGTGCTCGTCGCCATCTTTAGCGAGCGCGAAAGCCACGCCGCCTACTTCCTGCAGGAGCAGGACATGACCCGCTACGACGCGGTCAACTACATCGCCCACGGCATCGCCAAGAAGGCCGGCGGCGAGACGCGTCCGGCCCGCACCGGCGCGAGTCCCGAGGACGCCGAGGACGCGGCCGCCGCCAAGACCGGCGGTGAGGCGCTGGAGGCCTATTGCGTCGACCTCAACGAGAAGTCGCGCCAGGGCAAGATCGACCCGCTGATCGGTCGCCAGGCCGAGGTCGACCGTTCGATCCAGATCCTGTGCCGGCGCACCAAGAACAATCCGCTGCTGGTCGGCGATCCGGGCGTCGGCAAGACCGCGATCGCGGAAGGCCTGGCCCGCAAGATCGTCAACCACGAGGTGCCGGACGTGCTGGAAGGCGCGACCATCTACAGCCTCGACATGGGGGCGCTGCTGGCCGGCACCCGCTACCGCGGCGACTTCGAGGAGCGGCTGAAGCAGGTCGTCAAGGAGCTGGAGACGCACGACAACGCCATCCTGTTCATCGATGAAATCCACACGGTGATCGGCGCCGGGGCGACTTCGGGCGGGGCCATGGACGCCTCGAACCTGCTCAAGCCCGCGCTGGCCTCGGGCACGCTGCGCTGCATGGGCTCGACGACCTACAAGGAGTACCGCCAGCATTTCGAGAAGGACCGGGCCCTGGCCCGCCGCTTCCAGAAGATCGACGTCAACGAGCCCACGGTCGACGATACGATCAAGATCCTGAAGGGGCTGAAGACCTCCTACGAAGGCCATCACAAGCTGCGCTACACCGACGCGGCCATCCGCACGGCGGTCGAGCTGTCGGCGCGCTACATGACCGACCGGAAACTGCCGGACAAGGCCATCGACGTGATCGACGAAGCCGGGGCGTCGCAGATGCTGCTGCCGGAATCGAAGCGCAAGAAGGTCATCGGCCAGAAGGAGGTCGAGGCCGTCATCGCCCGCATGGCCCGCATCCCGCCGAAGTCGGTCTCCAAGTCCGACACCGAGGGCCTGCGAGAGCTGGAGCGCGACCTGAACCGGGTCGTGTTCGGTCAGTCGTCGGCGATCGAGCAGGTCTCGGCGGCGATGAAGCTGGCGCGGGCCGGGCTGCGCGATCCGCAGAAGCCGATCGGCGCCTTCCTGTTCAGCGGCCCGACCGGCGTCGGCAAGACCGAGGTGGCCAAGCAGCTCGCGTCCACCCTGGGCATCGAGATGCTGCGGTTCGACATGTCGGAATACATGGAGCGGCACACCGTCAGCCGGCTGATCGGCGCGCCTCCGGGCTATGTCGGCCATGACCAGGGCGGCTTGCTGACCGACGCGGTCGACCAGCATCCGCACGCCGTGGTTCTGCTGGACGAGATCGAAAAGGCCCACCCTGACGTCTACAACATCCTGCTGCAGGTGATGGACAACGGGCAGCTGACCGACGCCGTCGGCAAGAAGGTCGACTTCCGCAACGTGGTCCTGATCATGACCACCAACGCCGGCGCGGCCGATAATGCGCGGGCGGCGATCGGCTTCGGCCGCGGCAAGGTCGAGGGCGAGGACGAGAAGGCCATCCAGCGGCTGTTCGCGCCGGAGTTCCGCAACCGCCTCGACGCCATCGTGGCGTTCAAGGCGCTGGACGCCGACACGATCCGGTCGGTGGTGACCAAGTTCATCCTGCAGTTGGAGGCCCAGCTAGCGGATCGAAACATCACCATCGAGCTCACCGACGAGGCCAACGACTGGCTGGCCAAGAACGGCTTCGACGAACTGTACGGCGCGCGGCCGCTGGCCCGGGTCATCCAGGAAAACATCAAGAAGCCGCTGGCCGACGACATCCTGTTCGGCCGTCTGACCCGCGGCGGGCACGTCAGGGTCGAGCTGAAGGACGGCAAGATCGCCTTCGACATCAAGGGGCCCTCGGGGGCGCCGGTGAAGGAGCGGGCGGACGAGGAGGCGGCGGGCTGATCCACGCCGCATGAAACAAGGAGGGTCCCGGCGGAGACGCCGGGGCCCTTTTTCTTTGCCCGGCGCCGGGGCAAGGTCATGACGAAGGCGAGGGGGGCGGTCATGGGCGAAGCGGTGCTGACCGAACGGCAGAAGAAGTGGTTCGCCACGGTGCAGGCCAATTTCGCCAGGGCGACGGGCCGGCCGCTGGCCGACTGGGTGGAGATCATGAAGACCTGCCCCGAGTCGGCCCCGAGGGCGCAGGCGGCCTGGCTGAAGGCGGAACACGGGATCGGGGTGAACCACGCGGCGCAAATTCTGGACGCCTGCCGGCCGTCCGACGGCCCCGGCTGGGATGAGCCGGAGGCGCTGAGAGCGGCGCTGTGGAAGAACGCCGGCTCCCTCGCCGTTCTGACGGCGGTCGAAGCCGTCGCGGCGGGGGTGGAAGGCGTCATCTCCGGCCAGCGGAAGGGCTACACCGCCTTTTCGCGGTCCGTACAGTTCGCCGCGATCCGGCCGCTGAAAGGCGGGCGCGCCCTCCTGGGGCTGAAGCTGGACTCCGGGGCGTCGCCCAGGCTGACGCCGGCGGTGCGCCGGGAGAGCTGGTCCGAGCGATTGACGGCGGTGGCCGAGCTTGACGATGCGAACGGCGTCGACGGCGAGATCGCGCGGCTGTTCGCGCTGGCGGCCGCCAACGGCGGACCTTCAGGCCGCCAGCGGCGCCTGGTCGACGCTGGCCGGAGGGGCGGGGAGCGGGAGGTCCACGGTGAAGGTGGAGCCGCATCCGGGCGCGCTGTCCACGGAGATGCGGCCGCCCATCGCCTCGACCAGATTGCGGCAGATCGACAGGCCGAGCCCCGCGCCCTCGAAACGGCGGGTGATGGAGTCGTCGCCCTGGACGAAGACGTCGAACAGGCGCGGCAGCAGGTCAGGAGCGATGCCCATGCCCGTATCGGCGACGGTGAAGCGCACGGCGCCGTCGCGGGGGCGGACGCCGACGCTGATGCGGCCCCGGTCCGTGTAGGTGATGGCGTTGTCGACGAGGAAGTCGAGGACCTGCTGCAGATGCATCTCGTCGCCGACGCGCGGGCCGGTGGGCGCGCAGTCGATGCTCAGCTCGAGACCCTTGGCCCGGGCAGCCGCCTCGTACTGCTCCACCATCGCCAGGGCTGCGGCGCCGGGGTCGAAGACGACGCGGTCGATCAGCACCTCCTTGCGTTCCAGCCGGGTGACCTGCAGCAGCCGCTCGATCAGCTGCAGCAGGCTGCTGCTCGACTCGCGCAGGACGTCGAGACGGCTGCGCTGGATCGGGCTCAACTCGCCGGCGGCCATGACCTCGGCCATTCCGACGACGCCGTTCAGCGGCGTGCGCAGTTCGTGGCTCATGTTGGACAGGAAGCGGGACTTGGCGACGTTGGCGGCCTCGGCGTGGTCGCGGGCCTCGGTCAGGGCCTTTTCGTTCTCGCTCAGACGGCGCGCGACCCGGTCGACCCAGACGAGCAGCAGCACCGAACCGGCGAGCAGGATCAGGAGCACGGCCGCCATGATCGGCGCGGCGTCCAGCAGCAGGCCGCGGCCCGGGCGATCGGGCGCCCACACCAGCGACCCCAGCGGTTCGCCGTTGCGGCCCGTGACCCTCACGCTGGCGGGACCTTCGATGGCGACCGGAGCGAGGCGGGGGGCGAAGATGGCGAGGTCCTGCTGCAGCGAGGTCAGCAGGGCGTCGAAGGGTTGCGCCGACACCACGATCGGATCGGACGCCGGGCGCGCCGTGGCCCGGTCTTCCGGAACGACCGTAGACGCCGCCACCAGCCAGGTCTCGGAGCCGACCCGCATAACCGCGCTGCGGTTGACGACGGCCTCGAAGGCCACGGCGCGGCGCTTCGCCCGGGTGGCCGCCTCGGCCCGCATGCCTGCGACCATCGGCGCCACCGCCGCGGCGAAGGCGGCTTCCTGTGTGACCGGCACGGACTCGCTGTCCCGCGAGGCCAGCACCAGCCGCCCCGCCGGATCGTAGACCAGGGTGACGGCGTGATCCATGTAGTCGGCGTAGTAGTCGCCGAGGTTCAACTGCAGCCATTCGAGGTCGGGCGTTCCCGACAGGGCCACGACGGTGTCGTTCCAGATGGTGGCGGAGTTGACGTCCTCGACCAGGCCCTCGAGCATGCGGGTCAGGCGGCGCTCGACCAGCGACCGCTCCTTGGCCGCCTCGATCCGGTCGACCGCGGCGGTCGCCCAGCCGACCAGGGCCGACACTCCGCCCACCACGAGGGCGGCGACGATCAGCGCGGCCAGCACGATGCGTCGAAGATCCCTGCGGTGGAAGGAAACGGCCCCCATCCAGCCGCTGTGGCATGGGACAGCCTAAACATAGGTTAGGCCGCGTGGTGAATGGAACGTAACCGGTTGATGACACAAGTTTAATCACTGGCGTCTAAGTCTCCCGACGAGGGAGAGATGTCGATGAGATCCATACTGTTCACGGCCGCGGCGTTGCTGGCGGCGCCCTCTATCGCCCAGGCGCAGGACCCGGAGTGGACCGTCGATGGTCGGATCGGAGTCGTGTCCGACTATCGCGACCGCGGCTACACCTTGTCGGCGGAGGAGCCGGCGGTGCAGGGCGAGGTCACCCTGGGCCACGCGTCGGGCGTCTACGCCGGGGTCTGGGGATCCAGCATCGAGGAATACGGCGTCGGCGCCGACGGGGACGGCGCGGAGGTCGAGGTGACCCTGTACGCCGGCTGGGCGGGGGAGGTGGCCGGCTTCGACGTCGACGTCGGCGTCTGGCAGAATCTGTATCCCGACGGCGACGACGTGAACTACGTCGAGTTCCCGCTGCAGGTGGGACGCAGCTTCGGGGACGCGACCTTCACCACCGGCGTGGTCTGGGCCCCGTCGCAGGCCGGGACGGGGGACGAGGCCAACACCTGGGTGTGGACCCGGGCCGACTACGCGCCCGAGGCCTGGCCGGTCAGCCTGCACGCCCAGCTCGGCCACGAGGACGGCGGCTTCGCCCCGGACGGCAAGACCGACTGGCGCATCGGCCTCGAGGCGCCGGTGGGCGCGTTCACCCTCGGCGTCGACTGGGTCGACAGCGACACCGAGGACAGCGCCGTGGTGGGCAGGGTGTTCTGGGGCTTCTGAGCCCCGCCCCGCCGCGATCAGTAGTGGCGGCGGCGGCCGCCCATGCTGCCCAGCAGCACGGCCAGGCCGGCGACGATGCCGGTGGTCAGCAGAGGCTTGCGGCGGGCGAAGTCGAGGCCGGTGCGGGCGTGGCCCTGAACGCCGGCGGGGGCCTTGGCGACGAGTCCGTCGAGCCCGTCGATGACGCGGCCGTAGGCGTCGAGCGCCTTGCCCTTCATCTCGTTCATGCGGCCGTCGAGCTGCAGCTTGCTGTCTCCGGTCATGCGGCCGAGGCCGTTCTGGACCTGGCCCTCGGCCTGGGTGGCGGCGCCTTCGATACGCTGGTCGGTCATGGGAAGCTCCTTGCTGCGGATGGGGGAGGGCGCCGGTCTAGCGCATGGCCGCGGCGGCGGTTCCGGCCTGCGACAGCGGCGCGCCCCGGAGTTTTACCCGGGTAATATTGACGGGCCTATTTTACCCGGGTAAAACCCGAAAACGCGGTGTGCAGCGTCTGCACCGGGGTTTTACCCGGGTAGAACCTGCGGAACACCGTGCGCAGAGTCTGTGGGGTCCATCCGAGTTCCGCATCTCCGTCGCCGCCTCCGATCTCGCGGGCGGGAGTATGGGGCCCTGCTACGTCAAACGCGGTCGTAGACCCGCCGCCGGGAGTCCTTTCATGTCCGTTCCCTCCGACCTGCCGGTGGTCGCCTTCGTCGGCGCCGACCGGATCGTCGCGCCCACGCCCCTGCACAGGGTCCTGCCCGCCCTCCACGCCGCCGCCGCGGCCGGCAAGGGGCCGCTGGTGGTCAGCCTGGTCGACGGACGGGGGGTCGACCGCGACCGGCGTGGCGAGGGGCGGGAGGCGCTGGCCCGGCTGGCGCCGGCGCGGGCGCCCGCCGAGACGCGCGGGCCGGGCCGGCCCAAGCTGGGCG
>NZ_DASWTO010000104.1:0-6677 GCF_036402095.1 Brevundimonas sp.
GCGGATATCCTCGAGGAAGCGTTCGGTGGTCATCGGCCGGAAGGCGTTGCGCTCGAAATAGCCGGTCAGCCAGGCGTCGAAGCGCTCGCGGCCGACGACGCGTTCGATGGTGCGCAGGAAGGCGGCGCCCTTCTCATAGGCCACGTCGGTCAGCCCCTCGTCCGGGTCGCGGCCGGCGAGGTCGAGCTTGAGCCGGGTGTCGGCGGCCGGGAGATCGGCGAGGGTCGACTGCAGGTCGCCCCAGCCCAGCGACTGCAGCATCAGGGCGCGGTCGCGACCGTACAGCGACTCCATGATGCGGTTCTCGAAATAGACGGTGAAGCCCTCGTTGAGCCAGAAGTCGGCCCAGGTGGCGTTGGTCACCAGATTGCCGGACCAGCTGTGGGCCAGCTCGTGCGCCACCAGCGAGACCAGCGAGCGGTCGCCGGCGATGAGGGTCGGGGTGGCGAAGGTGAGGCGCGGGTTCTCCATGCCGCCGAACGGGAAGGAGGGCGGCAGGACCAGCAGGTCGTAGCGGCCCCAGCGGTAGGGGCCGTAGAGCCGCTCGGCCGCGTCGACCATGCCCGCGGTCGGCAGCAGCTCGTCGTGGGCTGCAGCCAGCATCGACGGCTCGGTCCAGACGCCGGTGCGCTCGTCGATGGCCTGGAAGGCGACGTCGCCGACGCCGATGGCGATCAGATAGGGCGGCACCGGATTGGTCATGCGGAAGCGCCAGGCGGTGCGGCCGGCGCCGGCGGGTTCGCCGGTCCCGAGGCTCTCGGCGCTCATCACCACCTTGAGGTCGGAGGGGGCGACGATGCGGGCGTCCCAGGTCTGGCGGATGCCCGGGCTGTCCTGGGTCGGCACCCAGGTGCGGGTCAGGATCGCCTGACCCTGGCTGAACATATAGGGCTTCCGGCCGCCGGCGGTCTGGGCCGGGGTCAGCCACTGCAGGGCGGCGGCGTCGGGCCGGGTGGCGTAGCGGACGACGATGCGGCGGCGCTCGCCGGGAGCGAAGGCCGGGAAGCGGATGGTCAGCGGCTGGCCGAGGATCGGATCGTTGGGGCCGGTCTCGAATTGCAGCGGGTTTCCGGCGGCGTCGCGGACGTCCTGGATGTCGAGGTTGCGGACGTCGAGAACGATCTCGTTCGCCCCCGGCTCGGCGGTGATGTCCAGGGCGGCCGCGCCCGACAGGGTCCTGGCCTGGAAGTCGGCGGAGAGATCGAGCGAGACATGGGTGACGCGGGCGATCTCGGGTCGGGCGTGGGAATGGATGTCGCGGACGTAGTCGACCGGGGCTGTGGCTGTCGCGGGGACAGCGGGCGCACTGGAGCCGAACGGGTTCATGGCGGCGCAACCTCCGACAGCGGCGGCGAGGGCGAGGGCGGATACGAGGCCGATCTTGCGGATCATCGGGGCGTCCTTTGCGGGTGTGCGCGGACAACGCCCCGACGGGCCGGAAAGATCAAGTCCCCGGTTCAGCCCCTCACGGAAACCGGCGTCGGATGCTGCGGCCTGAACAGGCGGCCGCGCTCGGCGACCAGCACGAAGACGAGGGCGGTCAGGCCCATGGCGGTCATGCCGAGGGCCATCGGGGCGACCGAACCGTTGAACTGCTGACCGATCAGGAAGCCGAGCAGGGAGCCGACCGTGGTCGAGATGAAGCCCTGGGCCGACGAGGCGGTGCCGGCGATATGGCCCATCGGCTCCATGGCCATGGCGCCGAAATTGCCGGCGATGAGACCGAAGCAGAACATGGTCAGTCCCTGCAGGACGGCGAAGGTCCAGATCGTCTCCAGCCCGGCGAGGGTGACCGCCGCATGGATCGCCGCCATGGCCGTGAAGCCGAGCAGGGCCGAGTGCGAGATCAGCCGCGAGCCGAGCCGCTCGACCAGCCGGGCGTTGAGCAGGGAGGCCACGGCGATGCCGCCGGCGACGAGGGCGAAGACTGTGGTGAACAGCCCGGGCGCCTCGAACACGTCGAAGAAGATCTGCTGGCTGGAATTGATGAAGCCGAACAGGGCGCCGGTGATGGCGGTCATGGCCAGGGTGTAGCCGATCGACTGGCGATTGGTGACGGCCTGTCGGAAGGCGGCGGCGATGCGGCCGACCCGGATCGGCATCCGGTCTTCCGGATGCAGGGTCTCGGGCAGGCGGATCGCGGCCCACAGCATGAAGGCGCCCCCGGCGAGGGCCAGGACGCCGAAGATCCATGGCCACGGGGCGACGCTCAGGACCAGCTGCCCCAGGGTCGGGGCGAGGATCGGGATGCCGAGGAAGACGAGGAAGCTGAGCGACATGACCCGGGCCATGGTCCGGCCGCTGTAGCGGTCGCGCACGATGGAGACGGCCAGCACCCTGAGCGCGGCGGCGCCCAGGCCCGTGCCGACGCGGGCGGCGATCAGAAGCTCGAAGCTGGGGGCGAAGGCGGCGAGGGCGCTGAACAGGACATAGAGCGACAGGCCGGCCATCAGCACCGGCTTGCGGCCGTAGCGGTCGGCGAGCGGGCCGTAGACGATCTGGGCCGCGCCGAAGCCGAGCAGATAGGCGGTGATGACCCATTGCCGGCTGTTGTCGGCGACCACGCCGAGGGCCTCGCCGATGGCGGGCAGGGCCGGCAGCATGGCGTCGATGGCGAGGGCGTTGAGCGCCATCATCATGGCGATCAGGGCGACGAACTCGGGGAAGCCCGGTCCCTTGAGGGCGGGCGCGGCGGCGGCGGCGGGGGAGGTCATCCGGGGCCAGATGCGGACGCGGGCGGCCGGGCGCAACCGTCGGCGGCCGGAAACCCCGGCGGCGAAACGTGAAGTGAGCGGGGCGAACGTCGTTATTGTCGGCGCCTGCCCGGCCGTGTCAGGATCGGCGGGTCGACGGGGGGCTGACCATGTTGAGGATCATTCTGGGCGTACTGGCCGGGGCCGTGGCGGCCATGCTGCTGGTCGGCGGGCTGGAAGCGGCCAGCCACCTGGTGTTTCCGCCGCCGCCGGGCCTGGACCCGTTCAACCCGGACGATCAGGCGAAACTGATCGCGATGATGCCGCTGGGCGCCGCGCTGGCGGTCGTGGCGGCCTGGACGGCGGGGGCTTTCGGGGGCGCGTTGACGGCCATCCTGATCGCGCGCCGTGCGTGGGCGGGCTGGATCATAGCGGCGCTGATCGCCGCGGGCGGGATCTTCACCGTGGTGAGCATTCCCCATCCGCTGTGGATGCAGATCGCGGCCGGCGTGGCGCCGCTGATCGGTGGCTGGCTGGCCGGTGTCGTGGCGAAGCGGTGGAAGCCGGCCGCGGCCGGGTGAAATCCGTTCCGGAGGCTGGTAGGAGGGCGGGCTTCCAGCCGACAGGACCCTCCCGATGACCGACTTTCCCGTGACCGTCTTCCACAACCCCGCCTGCGGCACCTCGCGCAACGTGCTGGCCATGGTCGAGGCGGCCGGCTACCGGCCCGAGGTGGTAGAATATCTCAAGACAGGCTGGGACGCCGGCCAGCTGCGGGCCCTGTTCGCCGAGGCCGGACTGACCCCGCGCGACGCGCTGCGCGAGAAGGGCACGCCGGCGGCCGAGCTGGGCCTGCTGGAGGCGGGGGTCAGCGACGAGGCGATCCTGGCGGCCATGGCCGAGCACCCGATCCTGGTGAACCGCCCGATCGTGCGCACCCCGAAGGGCGCGGCCATGTGCCGGCCGTCGGAGCGGGTGTTCGACCTGCTGGAGCGGACCCCGGAGCGTTTCGTCAAGGAAGACGGCGAGGTGGTGACGCGCTGACCGGCCATCCGGCCGGAGCGACGATGGTGCGGGCGGTCGGGCTCGAACCGACACTCCTTTCGGAACCGGATTTTGAGTCCGGCGCGTCTACCAATTCCACCACGCCCGCAGGGTCGTCGGCGGCCCTGCCCTAGCGAGTCCCGGGGCGGACGACAAGGCGCCGCCCGACGGGGAGGGCCTAGGCCGCGGCCACGTGGCTGTCCGGCTCTCCGGCGAGGATGCGGCGGGCGCGGATGTAGATTTCGATCCGCTGGGCGACGACCAGACCGACCGCCAGCATCATGAAGGCGTCCGTCACCGCCAGCACGTTCAGGCCCCAGCCGGCAGCGTGCGGCTCGAGCACGACCCGGAGGCCCTGACGGCCGAGCAGGAGGACCACGAGCAGGATGAGGCCAAGCGGCGAGGCCTGGGCCTCGAGCCCGCCGTCGGCCGTCTTGCGGATCACGACCATCTTGCCCCGCCACCAGCCCGCGGCGACGCCCAGGGCCAGGCCGGCGGCGAGGAGGGTCCAGTCGACGAGGGCGAACGGGACGTGGTCGGGATCGAAATGGATCGGCGCCCAGAGACCGAGGCCGATCATCGTCACCACAAGCAGCGGCACGATCCACATCCGCTCCGGCCGCAGGGGGCGCGGCTTGCGGTTGCGCAGCAGCACGAGGGGAAGGACGATCGCGACGACGATCAGCGGGATCAGTTGCTCGATGGTCATGACAGCCCTCGGGGCGTCCCGCCACGATGCGGGCGCCAACCTGTCGAAAGCTTAACCGCGCGGGCGCATCCGTAAAGCGCCATCGCCGCCTCCTGAGCGGGCAAGGAGACGACGATGAAGATCAGACACCTGATGACCGCCGCGCTCGGGGCGGTGCTGTTGTCCTGCCAGGGGCCGGCGGCGGTGCTGGCCCAGGAGGCGGCGGCGGGCGGCGTGGCGGCGAACCCGCATGCGGCGATCACCGAAGCCCATCGCGCGCGGGCGCTGGACACGCTGGACCGGCGGCTGGCCCACTATGTGATGCACGAGCGGACGCCGGCGATCCGGGCGCGGCTGGCGGAGCGGCGGGCGGCGTATCTGGCGCTAACCGACCCCGAGGCGTTCCGGCAGGCGATCAACGCCGACCTGCTGTCGGCGTCGGGCGACAAGCACCTGCAGGTGTGGATCGAGGCGCGCAGCCGCGACGAGGTCGCCGCCGCCGGCGGACCGCCGACCCTGGAGCAGATGGGCGCCGAGGAGGCGCGGAACGGCTGGGGCGTACGCGAGGCGAAGCTGCTGGAGGGCGGGATCGGTTATCTGAACCTAGCGTCGTTCAGCGGCCATCCGGACTCGGCGGCGGCGATCGACGCGACCATGGCCAAGCTGGCCGGGGCGAAGGCGCTGGTGCTGGACCTGCGCGAAAACCTCGGCGGCGGGGAGGTCGCGCTGCGCCAGCTGATGGGCCATTTCGCGCCCGAGCCGATGCGGCTGGAGAACCTCGAGTTCCGCCGCTGCAAGCCCAATCCGGCGGACCGCGAGGACTGTATCCAGGACGGCCGCGACACCTTCGAGCGTTTCGCCAATCCGGTGGCGGAGCCGATCTTCCCGACCCAGCCGATCTGGGTGCTGGTCGGGCCGGGCACCTTCTCGGCCGCGGAGGCGGTGGCCTACGACCTGCAGGCGGCCGGCCGTGCCGTCATCGTCGGCGAGGCCACGGGCGGCGGGGCCAATCCGTCGATCACCATGGACCTGGGGCCGTGGTTCACTGTGGTCATGCCGATCGGCGAGGCGCGGCACCCGGCGACGGGGACCAACTGGGAAGGGGTCGGCGTGCGGCCGGACGTGGCCGTGCCGGCGGAGCGGGCGCTGGACGAGGCGCTGCGGCGACTGGGCTAGGAGGCGATCTGGAACCGGATGGTCAGGAACAGCAACTGACCCACTTCGGGCGCGCCGGGCTCTGAGAGGGAGAGGCGGGCGGCCCGCATAGAGCGAACCGCAGATTCTCCGAAGCCGGCCCGCCGGTCCGACTCCCGCTCGATGCGGCAGTCCGAGAGTCGCCCGCCTTCACCGACAATGCAGCTAAGGACCGCGAAGCCGGCATTCACGCGGGAGTGCAACGCGCCGCCTGGAAACTCCGGCGTCGGCTGCTCGCGCCACATAGCGGTCGGAAACACCCTGGGATGATTCCACCGTGGCAGGTCATCACGTGGATCGGTAAGCGGCGTGCCGCAGCCCTCAATCACCCGATCAAGATTGGCGGACCGCGCCGGGAGGTCGAGAGCGTAGCGCCGGAGGGGGCTCTCTGGCTCAGGCTGCACCGCGACGGACAATTGCAGTGGCCCGCCGGTCCGGAGCCTACGGGCCACGGGTGCGGGAGCGGCGCTGAAAATCAGGGTTCCGTCCTCGCTGTTGAACCAGTGTCCGCTCTCCCGCCGCCGTCCGCCGAAGTCCATCTCGACGTATCGGCCCCGTTCGAGGAGAGCCGGCAGGCCGGTGACGAGAACGTCCAGCTCTCCGGCACGGCACCGGACGGCGATAGCCTGGCCGCTGGAATACCCCACCGTCGCCAGCATCATCTGCTGGGTCTCATCGATGGTCAGGTCCCAGTCGTCGCCGGCTTCCTGAGCGAGGGCGGGTGATGCAGCCATGGCCAGAACGGCCGCGATGACCGCCGCCCGCATCACGCAGGCCCGACCGTCTGTTCGATGGCGCCGAAGATGGAGTGGTGCTGGTCGTCGAGCATTTCGATGCGGACGGTGTCGCCGTGCTTCAGGAACGGCGTCTCCGGCTTGCCGCGCAGGATGGTTTCGACGGTGCGGATCTCGGCGATGCAGGAATAGCCGAGGCCGCCCTCGCTGACCGGCTTGCCCGGGCCGCCGTCGGCGTCGCGGTTGGAGACGGTGCCGGAGCCGATGATGGTCCCGGCGCACAGGTTCCGCGTCTTCGCCAAGTGGGCGATCAGGGTCCCGAAG
>NZ_DASWTO010000105.1:0-18699 GCF_036402095.1 Brevundimonas sp.
AGGTTGCGGGGCCGTTCGTACAGCTCCATCGGCTTGCCGACCTGCTCGACCACGCCGCCGTTCAGCACCACGATCCGGTCGGCCAGGGTCATGGCCTCGACCTGGTCGTGGGTGACATAGACCATGGTGGTCTTCAGCCGTTCGTGCAGGCTGGCGAACTCGTAGCGCATCCGCACCCGCAGGGCGGCGTCGAGGTTGGACAGGGGCTCGTCGAACAGAAAGACCTGCGGCTCCCGCACGATGGCCCGGCCGATCGCCACCCGCTGCCGCTGGCCGCCCGACAGCGCCTTCGGCTTGCGGTCCAGATAGTCGGTGATGTTCAGCGTCTCGGCGGCGCCGCGCACCCGCCGGTTGACCTCCGCCTTGTCCAGTTTGGCAAGTTTCAGCCCGAACGCCATGTTTTCATAGACGTTCATGTGTGGATACAGGGCGTAGGACTGGAACACCATGGCGATGCCCCGGTCCGACGGCGACAGGTCGTTGACCGTTCGCCCGCCGATGGCGATCTCGCCCCCGTCGGCCTCTTCCAGCCCGGCGATGGTGCGCAGCAGCGTGGACTTCCCGCAGCCCGACGGGCCGACGAAGACGACGAACTCGCCGTCCGCGATCTGCAGGTCGACGCCCTTCAGCACCTCCGTGGCGCCGAAGCGCTTGGTCACCCCGCTCAGCCGCACGTCCGCCATATGTCCTGCCCGCCGCTGCTTGCCTCCGGTTCACCGTAAACGGTTACAGGCGACGCGCAATCCTCAGACGGGAGCCGGCCAGGCGGCTGTCAGCGTGGCCCCTTGGCCTTGTAGGGCTTCTTCGCCGGCGGCTTGCCGCGCGCGTCCTTCGGGGCCCACGGACGGTCGCCGCCTTTCGGCTTGCCCTTCCACGGCTTGTCGCCGGCGGGAGCGGCTTCGGCGTCGGCGCGCGGCGCCCACGGAGTCTTGCCTTCGGCGGCGGGCTTCTTGACCCAGGGCTTCTTGCCCGGAGGCGTGGGCGTGTCCGGCGTGCGCTTCACCCACGGCTTCTTGCCCTCGGCCGCCGGGGCGGCGTCATCGCGCTTCACCCAAGGCTTCTTCTCGCCCTGCGGACGGTCCTCGCGGGCTTTCCACGCCGGCCTGTCGCCGTCCTCGCGCTTGACCCAAGGCTTCTTCGCGCCCTCCTGACGGTCCTCGCGCGGCTTCCAGGCCGGCTTCTCGCCGCCCTCTTCGCGCCTGGCCCACGGCTTCTTCTCCGGACGGTCGCCGCCCGCGCCGGGTTTCTTGTCCCAGCGGCTGACCGGTTTCTCCGAAGGACCCGGCTTCACGGCCGGATCGATCTTCACGCCGTCCTCAAGTCCCTGGGCGATGGCCGCCTCGAATTTCGCCTTCATCTCCTGGGTGATCTCGAACTTGGTCTCGCGCTCGAAGATCTTGATCGCGCCGATGTCGCGCTTGGTCACGTGACCCAGGCGGCAGATGGTCGGCATCAGCCATTTTGGGTCGGCGTTCTTGTCGCGGCCGATGTTGATGCGGAACCAGGCCATGTCGCCGCCGCGCGCGAAGTCCGTATACGGCACGTCCGGCTGGCCCTTGTCGTTGCGGCCCGTGGCCTGCTGCCGCTTCATCCGCTCGTCGTCATAGACCTCCTCCGGCGCCGGCAGCTTCTGCTGGTACAGGCGGATCAACGCGGCCGCGACCTGCTCGGGTGAGCTCTTCTCGAGCAGTTGCCGGCCCAGCGCCAGCGCCTCCTCGTCCTCGACCGGGGCCGTCAGCACCGGATCGGCCAGCATGCGCTTGCGGTCGTTCTCGAGGATCATCTCGGCCGAGGGCGGCCCCGACCATTCCGCGGTGATCCCTGCCGACTGCAGCATCAGTTCGACCTTGCGGCGGCGCGTATAGCTGACCAGCAGCACGGACACGCCCTTGCGGCCGGCCCGGCCGGTGCGGCCCGAACGGTGCAGCAGGCCGGCCTTGTTGACCGGGATTTCGGCGTGGATGACCAGGCCCAGGTCGGGCAGGTCCAGGCCGCGGGCCGCCACGTCGGTGGCCACGCAGACCCGCGCATGGCCGTCGCGCAGCGCCTGCAGGGCTTCCGACCGCTGGCTCTGGGTCAGTTCGCCCGACAGCCCGACGACCGAGAAGCCGCGCTCGCGCAGGCTCGAGGTCAGGTGCTTGACCCGCTCGCGGGTGTTGGCGAACACCAGCGCCCCGGGAGCCTCGAAATAACGCAGCACATTGACGACGGCGAGCTCGACCTCGTTGGGCGCGACGCGGATGGCCTTGTATTCGATGTCGGCGTGCGACCCGGCGCCCGCCACCGTGTCGATGCGCAGCGCGTCCTTCTGGTAGGTCCGGGCCAGCTGCACGATGTCGCGCGCCAGCGTGGCCGAGAACAGCAGCGTCCGCCGCTCGGCCGGGGCGGCGTCGAGGATGAAGGTCAGGTCCTCCTGGAAGCCCATGTCCAGCATCTCGTCGGCCTCGTCCAGCACCACGGCCTGCAGCGTCGACAGGTCCAGAGCCCCCCGCTCGACGTGATCGCGCAGGCGTCCGGGCGTGCCGACGACGATGTGACAGCCGCGCTCCAGCGCCCGCCGCTCGACCTTCGGATCCATGCCGCCGACGCACGAGACGATGCGGGCGCCGGTCTGGGCGTAGAGCCACTGCAGTTCGTTCGAGACCTGCAGCGCCAGCTCGCGGGTCGGGGCGATCACCAGGGCCACCGGCGCGCCGAACTCGGCGAATTTCTCGGCCTCGCCCAGAAGGGTCGGCGCCAGGGCCAGGCCGAAGGCCACGGTCTTGCCCGAGCCGGTCTGGGCGCTGACCAGCAGGTCGCGCCCCTGTTCGGCCTCCAGCACGGCGGCCTGGACAGGCGTGGGCTCGGCGTAGCCACGGGCGGAGAGCGCGCGGTCGAGCGCGGGATGACTGGCGGGGAAGGGCATGAGGTGGTCCGTAGGGCGCCAACGCGGCGCGCGCCAGTCCCGCCCGGGAGGGGGGCGGAGCGGCGAAGGGGCGGCCATATGCCCGCTGATCAAGGCGGAAGCGCGGCCCTTTCCATTCCTGACGGATGTGGGCGCCGCCGTGACAACCGACCTCCGTTCGGTAAAGCTGCGACGCTGGAGGGGAATTCCATGCTCAAGACACTGCTTGCCGCCACCACGGCCCTGACCGTGCTGGTCCAGCCCGTCGCCGCGTTTGCCGCGGGTCCCCTTCAGGACGGGAGACCGATTCGTCCCGGCCAGACCGTGCAGGGCGAGCTGCGGCGGGGCGACGACACCCTGCAAAGCGGCGAATACGCCGACACCTGGACCCTCCCGGTCAGGGCCGGAGAGACCTATGAGGTGACGCTCTCGGCCTCGGCCTTCGATCCCTATCTGCTGGTGCGCGGCCCCGGCGGGCTCAGCGAGGACAACGACGACGATCCGGCGGCGCGGGGCTCGCGCGACAGCCGCCTCGTCTTCACCGCCCCCGCCGGCGGCGAGGTCGAGATCAGCGCCACCAGCTATGAACCCGGCGAAACCGGCGCCTACCGCCTGACCCTGACGGCGGCCGGCGCCGGACGGGCGCCGTCGGGCCCGGCCGACGCAGCGGGATCGATCACCGTCGGCCGCACCGTCGGCGGCGCCCTGGCCAGCGGCGACGAGCAACTCGACAGCGGCGAGTTCATCGACACCTGGACCCTGCGCGGGCGGCGCGGTCAGCAGCTCGATATCCGGCTCACCTCGACCGACTTCGATCCCTATCTGATGGTGCGCGGGCCGGGGGACTTCTCCAGCGACAATGACGACGACGCCGGTGTCGAGGAGTCCCGGGACAGCCGCCTGCTGATCACCCTGCCGGCCGACGGAGAGTATCAGATCTCGGCCACCAGCTACGCGCCCAAGGAGAGCGGCGCCTACCGTCTCGCGGTGCTTGAGGGTGCGGGCCTCACGGCGCCCCGGCCGCCGTCCGAGACCCCCTCCGGCCGTCCGTCGGACGGCGGTCTGATGGAGATCGGCGAGGCCGTTTCGGGCGCGCTCGCGGGGGGCGACGACACGCTCGATTCCGGCGAATACGTCGACAGCTATCGCTTCACCGGCCGCCGCGGCCAGCGAGTCGTCGTCGACCTGACCTCCTCGGCCTTCGACGCCTACACCATGGTCACCACGCCCTCCGGCGAGCAGTTCGACAACGACGACGGCGAGGACGGCACGGACAGCCGCCAGACGCTGGTCCTCCCCGAGGACGGGGAATACGAGGTCCGCGTCACCTCCTACCGCCCGGGCGAGACGGGCTCCTACCGCTTCAGCGTCGAGGCCGGCCGCGAACCGCCGCGTCAGGCCGCCGTCGCCGGCGGGGCGCGCGTGTTCGCCCTGATGGTCGGAGTGTCCGACTACGCCGACGGGATCAACGACCTGCCCTTCACCGACGAGGACGCCCGCAAGCTGGCCGAGACGCTGCAGCGCGACGGATCGCTGAACGACGCCAGCGTCGTCCTGACCAACGCCGAGGCGACCGTCGGCGGCGTTCGCGCCGCCTTCTCGCGCATCGCCGCCCAGGCGGGGCCCGACGACATGTTCCTGTTCTTCTTCTCGGGTCACGGCGATCAGGAGCCGACCGCCGTCACCGGCCTCGAGCCCGATGGCAAGTCGGAGACGCTCGTGCTCGCCGACGGCGCGATCACCGACGCCGAACTGGGACGCCTGTTCGCCACCCTCGATACCCGGCTGGCGTTGCTGGTGGTGGACGCCTGCTTCTCCGGCGGCTTCGCCCGCAACGTCGTCGACCGCCCGGGGGTCATGGGCGTGTTCAGCTCGGAGGAGGACCTGACCAGCGCCGTGGCCGACAAATTCCAGGCCGGGGGCTACCTGTCCCACTTCGTCCGCGAGGGCATGTCGGGCGCGGCCGACGGCGACGGCGACCGCCTCGTCACGGCCGGCGAACTGGCCACCTGGCTGCGCCGCCAGTTCCGCGTCGAGGTCGAGGACGTACAGGCCGAGACCCAGGACGGCCAGCGCAACTACCAGAACCTGGTCATCGACCGCGGCGGCGTCCAGGTCGACGACGTCATCGTCCGCCTGCCGGCCGCGGCGGCGTCGGGCGGCCAGTGACGGGGAAGGAGGATGGTGGATGCGACAGGGATTGAACCTGTGACCCCCTCGGTGTGAACGAGGTGCTCTCCCGCTGAGCTACGCATCCATCAATCGGGCCCCGGGACCAGCCTGGTGGACGGGGAGGGCGGGGACATAGCCCGCTCGCCCCGGGCTGGCAAGACATCAGATGCCGGCGGCGACGAGGCCGTCGATCGCGGCCTCCAGCGCATCGAAATGATCGATCAGCACGTCGCCGCCCAGGTCGGCGGGCGCGATGGGCGTATAGCCGAAGCTCACCACCACGCAGGGAACGCCCGCGCTCCTGGCCGCCTGCACGTCCGGCGCCCCGTCGCCGACCATGATCGCCCGCGCGGGATCGCCGCCGGCCATCGTCACCGCCTCGCGGATGTGGGCGCCGTCCGGCTTGCGCGCCGAGACCACGTCCGGCCCGCACACCACGGCGAAATGCCGGTCCATCGCCAGCGCCCCGATCAGGGCCGTGGACAGGTCGGTCCGCTTGTTGGTCGCCACGCACAGGATCGCCCCGCGCCCGGCCAGCCGGTCGAGGCACTCGATCACGCCGCCATACGGACGGCTGTGGACCGCGATGTTGGCCAGATAGTCGTCGAGGAATTCCTGCAGCAGGGCAGGGGCCCTGGACTCGTCCCACGCGGCGCCCGCCTCCCGGAAGCCGTGCCGCAACAGGGCCAGCGCCCCGTGCCCGACCAGATGCTGCGCCGCCTCCACGGGCATCCTCAGGATGTCGCGCGCGCCCAGCATCCGGTTCAGGGTGCCGATCAGGTCCGGCGCCGTCTCCACCAGCGTCCCGTCGAGGTCGAAGGCGATGGTCCAGCCTTCCAGATCGCGCTCCGCCATCGACATCTCCCGCCGCCCGCCCCGATGGGCTAGACCTCGGGCGTGACTAACCGCCGGACCGATTCATGACCAGCACCGCGCACCCCAGGGCCGCCATCATCCTCGCCGCCGGCCAGGGCACGCGGATGAAGTCGCCGCTGCCCAAGGTGCTGCACCCGGTCGGCGGCCGCGCCATGCTGGACCACGCCATCGACGCCGCCGAGGCCTTGGGCTGCGAGCGCATCGTCGTCGTGGTCGGGGCCCATTCGCCCGAGGTCCGCGACCACGTCGTCAAACGCCTCGGCGAGGACGCCGTCGCGGTGCAGGACCCGCCGCTGGGCACCGGCCACGCCGTCCGCGCCGCCGAGGCCGTGCTGGGCGATTTCGTCGGCCAGGTGGTCATTACCTACGGCGACGTGCCCTTGCTCACCGCCGCCGACATCGAGCCGGTCTTCGCCGCCCACGACGGGGTCGCCGTCATCGGCTTCGAGGCCGCTGATCCGGGCGCCTACGGCCGCCTGGTCATGGACGGCGACCAGCTCCTCGCCATCACCGAAGCCAAGGAGGCTTCGCCCGAGGTGCTGGCGATAACGGCCTGTAATTCCGGCGTCATGGCCGCGCCGGTCGGCCTGCTGTTCGACCTGCTGCGCGAGGTCCGCAACGACAACGCCAAGGGCGAATACTACCTCACCGACGTGGTCGAACTGGCTCGCCGTCACGGCGCCCCGACCCGCGCCGTCATGGCCGCCGAGCACGCCGTCATGGGGGTCAACTCGCAGGCCGAACTGGCCGTGGCCGAGGCCCTGTTCCAGAACGCCCGCCGCACCGCCTTCCTCGCCGCCGGCGTGACCATGCCCGCCCCCGACACCGTCCATTTCGCCTTCGACACCGAGGTCGGCGGCGGGACCACGATCGAGCCCTATGTCGTCTTCGGCCCCGGCGCCCGGATCGCCTCCGGCGCCCGCATCCGCGCCTTCAGCCACGTGGAGGGCGCCACCGTCGCCGCCGGCGCCGAGGTCGGCCCCTACGCCCGCCTGCGTCCCGGCGCGGACCTCGGCGAGAAGGTCAAGGTCGGCAATTTCGTGGAGGTGAAGAACGTCCGGATGGCCGCCGGCGCCAAGGCCAACCACCTCGCCTACCTCGGCGACGGCGAGGTCGGGACGAAGGCCAACATCGGCGCCGGGACGATCTTCTGCAACTACGACGGCTTCTTCAAACATCGCACCGTGGTGGGCGAGGGGGCCTTCGTCGGCTCCAACAGTTCGCTGGTCGCCCCGGTGACCATCGGCCCCGGGGCCATGGTCGGCTCCGGCTCGGTCATCACGCAGGATGTCGCCCCCGGCGACCTCGCCCTGGGCCGCGCCCCGCAGACGGCGAAGCCCGGCTGGGCGGCCCGGTTCATGGAAACCATGCGGGCGAAGAAGGCGGCGAAGTCCGCCTAGCGGGTGCGTTCGGTGCGGACGGTCGGCACGCGGTCGTTCGTGGCCAGATCCACCACCTCCAGCGCGCAGGACATGCCGGAGTAGACCTGGACGACGCGGTAGCTGTGGTCCGCGACCGGCTGGAGGACACGTCGTTCTGGCAATTGTAGGAGCTGAGCACCGCTCGGGCCGAGATGTAGACCGGCCGGTGCACATGCACGCGGATATAGGAGGCGTCGCCCACGCCTCTCCACGGCACCGCCACGCGGTCGGACCCGCGGATCGGATTGCGCGACAGGAAATAGTCCACGCTCGTCAGCTGGCCATCGACGGGCAGGTTGAAGATCATCCGCCCCTGCAGGCCCTGCAGCGTGGCGGGCGTGACGATCACCAGGGTCGCCGAGGGAACGCCCTCCGCCGGCGACATGTAGCCGCTGGGCTGCGGCGCCGGGTCGTAGACGTCGGCCATCGAGGCGCAGCCGCCGGTCGCGAGCAAGAGGGCGCCGAGGGCGGCGAGGGGCAAGCGCTTCATCGGGGAAGTCCGGCGGTGTTTCGGGGTCGACGAAGTCCGGATCGGGACGGCCGGGCGGTCGGCGAGATTCCCCACTTCCCCCGTCCCTGTTCCCCCGATATGGCCTCCGGTAGTCTCAGGATCAGGAACTACCAAGCTTCATGTCCGACGCCCAGAAGAAATCCGCCGGCGAGGCCGCCGCCCTCCGCGTCGAGGCGGGCATGACCGTCGGCCTCGGCACCGGCTCCACCGCCGCCTGGTTCGTCAGGGCGCTGGCCGCCCGGAACCTCGCCAACCTGCGCTGCGTCCCGACCTCGGAGGCCACCGCCGAACTGGCCCGCGAACTCGGCCTGCCGCTCTCCACCCTCGAGGACACGCCCCGCATCGACCTGACCGTCGACGGCGCCGACGAGGTCGGACCCGGCCTCGCCCTGATCAAGGGCGGCGGCGCGGCCCTGCTGCGCGAGAAGCTGGTCTGGGAGGCTTCGGCGCGCTGCATTGTCATCGCCGACGCCGCCAAGGTGGTGAAGACCCTCGGCGCCTTCGCCCTGCCGATCGAGGTCGTCGCCTTCGGTCACAAGACCACCGCCAACCGCATCGCCGACGTCCTGACCGACCACGAGATCGCCATGCCCGCCCGCGTCCGTCAGGCCGAGCGCGGCCTCGTCCGCACCGACGGCGGCAACCTGATCTACGATGCCAAATGCGGCGTCATCCACGACCCCGCCCGCCTCGCCGACGACCTCAAGCTGATCACCGGCGTGGTCGAGCACGGCCTCTTCCTCGACCTGGCGGACGAGGCGATCATCGGCGTCGAGGGCGGCGTGGAGCTGCTGACGCCCTGAGCGGGGCCCCGGGGCCGGTCTACTCTTCCGCGGCCG
Organism: Brevundimonas sp.; assembly: GCF_036402095.1. Lineage (GTDB taxonomy): Bacteria > Pseudomonadota > Alphaproteobacteria > Caulobacterales > Caulobacteraceae > Brevundimonas. The sequence continues at coordinate 8,704 of NZ_DASWTO010000105.1, forward strand.
GTTCGGCCCCGGCCTCGCCGTCCCGCGCCCGTCTGTGCGCCCGGCGGATCTCGCCGGCGATCTCGGCGCGGTTGGCCCGCCAGTTGGCGTCGTTCCTCTCCGCCCCGTACAGGCCCGCCAGATAGGCCCGGTCCCAGTCGGTGACGCTGGCGCTGCCCTCCGGATCGTCGAACACGTTGAGGATCGAGGCGTAGCGGCTGGTGTCCGCGTCGGGATCGATCTGCGCCAGCGACACCATGGCGATATAGTCCGCCAGCTGCAGCACGCTCAGGCCCGCCACGTCCCCGACGTCGACGATGACGATGGTCCGGATCAGGGCGTCGACGATCTGGGTGTTCAGCCGCGAGGCTGCGAACACGCCGATCTGCGGCGCCGCGTCGGCCGCACCCGTGCAGCTGTTGCGGCAGTCGCCGGGGATGCGCACCGCCCGGTCCCCGGTTTCGGCGTCCACCGGCAGGCTCATCTGCCACCAGCGCACCGGGCGGTCGGTCTCGACGAAGTCGGCCAGGGCGTCGCCGCCGCGATCCATGCCGGCCCCGCCCATCCGGAACGCCCGGCCCCGTTCCTCGACGAGGGTGCGGGCCAGCGCGCCGCCGTCGTCGGTGGCCACCACCATGATGTTCGGGGTGCAGCCCGGCCCGCCGACCTCCAGACCGACATCCTCGGCCACGGTGGAGATGCGGTCGGCCAGATATTGGGCCGTCTCGCCGGTCAGGTTGGCCACGCCGACGCAGACACGCTCTTCCCAGCGGGCGAGGCCGCGATGCCGGTTCGGCTCGGCCACCTCGCCGACGAAGTCCTCGATCAGCTGGTCCAGCGGCCGGCCGGTGACGGTCACATCCTCCAGCCGGGTCGGCTCCTCGGCCGCCGGCGCCTGCTGCGGCGCGGGGGCGGGCGGCGGGTCCTGGAGGGGCGCCGTGGTCAGCAGGGCGGTGAGGGCGAAGATAACCATAGGTGGCGTCCCGGGGTGTGGTTCGTCCCATAAGCGCCTGCCTGCGCGAGGGCGTCAACCGCTTCCGGCCGCGGCAGCCGACAGGGGCGCGTCAAGGCCCGTCCCTTGCTCCCGTCGCCCCCGGGACCTAAGTCCGTCGCGCGCCGCCGGGCGCGGAACGGAGCCTTGCCGAATGGCCGACTACGACTACGACCTCTTCGTCATCGGCGCCGGTTCCGGCGGTGTCCGCGCCGCCCGCCTCACCGCCCTCGGCGGCAGAAAGGTGGCCATCGCCGAGGAATTCCGCGTCGGCGGCACCTGCGTCATCCGCGGCTGCGTGCCCAAGAAATTCATGGTCATGGCGTCCGAGGTCAGCCACGCCCTCGAGATCGCCGAAGGCTACGGCTGGTCGTTCGAGGGCACGAAATTCGACTGGCCGACCTTCCTTCAGGCCAAGGACGTCGAGATCGCCCGCCTGTCGGGCATCTACGCCGCCAACCTCGGCAAGGCCGGGGTCGACCTGATCCATGGCCGGGCCGTGCTCAAGGACGCCCACACGGTCGAGATCGCCGGCAAGGGCGAGGGGGGCAAGCCCCTGACCGTCACGGCGGAGAAGATCCTCGTCGCCACCGGCGGCCGCCCGTGGAAGCCCGACGACCTGCCGGGCATCGAGCACGCCATAACCTCGGAAGAGGCCTTCCACCTGCCCGAGCTGCCGAAGCGCATCCTCATCGCCGGCGGCGGCTATATCGCCGTCGAGTTCGCCGGCATCTTCGCCGGCCTCGGCGTCGAGACCACCCTGATCTACCGCGGGCCCAACATCCTGCGCGGCTTTGACGACGACGTCCGCGCCCACCTCGCCGGCGAGATCGAGAAGCGGGGGATCAAGGTCATCCTCGGCTGCCAGCACACCTCGCTGGAGAAGACGGAGACCGGTATCGTCAACCACCTCGGCAACGGCATGAGCCTTGAGACCGACGTGGTCATGTTCGCCACCGGCCGGGTCCCGCACGTCAGGGATCTGGGCCTCGAGGCGGCCGGGGTGAAGGTCGACGACAACGGCGCGATCTGCGTCGACGCCTTCTCGAAGACCACCGCGGACAACATCTGGGCCATCGGCGACGTCACCGACCGCATGAACCTGACGCCGGTCGCCATCCGCGAGGCCGTGGCCTTCCACGAGACGGTCTACCGCGGGAACCCGACCCGTTTCGACTACGAGGCCGTCGCCACCGCAGTGTTCAGCCAGCCCCCGGTCGGGGTCGTCGGCCTGTCCGAGAGCGAGGCGCGCCATTCCTGCCCCGGCGAGGTCGACGTCTATCTCACCCGCTTCCGGCCGAGGAAATACGCCTTCACCGGCTCCGACGAGCGCGTACTGATGAAGCTGGTGGTCGACGCCACGAGCCAGAAGGTGGTCGGCGTCCACATCGTCGGCCCCGAGGCGCCCGAGATGATCCAGCTCGCCGCCATCGCCGTGAAGGCCGGCCTGACCAAGGCCCAGTGGGACGCGACCTGCGCCGTCCACCCCACCATGGCCGAGGAGCTCGTGACCCTGCGCGAGAAGCAGCAGCCCGGCAATATGTCGGCAGGGTAGGGAGCCGGAGCCCTGAGGGACCGACGAACGACCTCCCCACCCGCGCCCGCGCCGCGACGGGAAATCCCGTGCGTCACGACGGTTCATTGTCCCTGACCCCGCGTCCGCCTATCTTGGCCCGATGAGTACGCGCTGGACCCCCGAGAGCTGGAGACAGAAGCCCGTCGTGCAGATGCCGACGGACTATCCGGACATGGCCGCCCTTGGGCGCGTCGAGGACGAACTGCGCGCCATGCCGCCGCTGGTCTTCGCCGGCGAGGCGCGCCACCTGACCGCGAAACTGGCCCAGGTCGAGGCCGGCGAGGCCTTCCTGCTCCAGGGCGGCGACTGCGCCGAGAGCTTCAAGGAGTTCTCGACCGACAACATCCGCGACACCTTCCGCCTGATCCTGCAGATGGCGGTGGTCCTGACCTTCGCCGGCCGCAAGCCGGTGGTGAAGGTCGGCCGCATCGCCGGCCAGTTCGCCAAGCCGCGCTCATCCTCGCTCGAGACCATCGGCGACGAGACCCTGCCCAGCTACCGCGGCGACATCATCAACGGCATGGCGTTCACGCCCGAAGAGCGCGTGCCCGATCCGCAGCGGCTGATCCGCGCCTACAACCAGTCGGCCTCGACCCTGAACCTGCTGCGCGCCTTCGCCGGCGGCGGCTACGCCGACCTGTACAACATCCACCGCTGGACCATGGGCTTCGCGGCCGACAGCGCCTACGGCGCCCGCGACCGCGACCTGGCCGACAAGATCACCGAGGCCCTGGCCTTCATGGAGGCCGTCGGCGTCACGCCGGAGACCCATCCGGATCTCAGCCGGGTCGAGGTCTTCACCTCGCACGAGGCCCTGCTGCTCAATCTCGAGAGCGCCCTGACCCGACTCGACGGGGCCACCGGCGAGTGGTTCGACACCTCGGCCCACATGGTCTGGATCGGCGAGCGCACCCGCCAGCTGGACGGCGCCCACGTCGAGTTCGCCCGCGGCATTCGCAATCCCGTCGGCCTGAAGTGCGGCCCGACCATGGAGGCGGACGACCTGCTGGCCCTGATCGATGTGCTCAACCCCGACAACACGCCAGGCCGCCTGACCCTGATCGGCCGCTTCGGGGCGGACAAGGTCGGCGACCGCCTGCCGCGCCTGATGAAGGCGGTGAAGGCCGAGGGCCGCCGCGTGGTCTGGTCGATCGACCCGATGCACGGCAATACGCTCAAGGCGGGCAACGGCTACAAGACCCGCCCCTTCGAACGCATCCTGTCCGAGGTCCGCGGCTTCATCGACGTGGCCGAGGCCGAGGGCGTTCATCCCGGCGGCGTCCACCTCGAGATGACCGGCCAGAACGTCACCGAATGCCTCGGCGGCGCCCAGGCCCTGACCGAGGACGATCTCAGCAGCCGCTATCACACCCACTGCGACCCGCGCCTCAACGCCGACCAGGCGCTGGAGCTGGCCTTCCTCGTCGCCGAACGGCTCAAGGCCGGCCGGCGCGCCCAGTCCGAGGCGGCCTGAGATGGAGGCCGTCGGCCGTCCCGACGGCGATGACGCGCCGGGTCGCTGCGCCTATCAGGGCGCGCCGGGCGCCTTCAGCCACGAGGCCGTCATTGATCTGCGGCCGTGGGACGAACCCGTCGCCTGCGACAGCTTCGAGTCCGCCATCGCGGCCCTGAAGGCCGGGGAGGTGGGCTGCGCCCTAATTCCCGTCGAGAACACCACCGTCGGCCGTGTCGAGCCTGCCGCCTCCCTGATCGAGGCGGCGGGGCTGACCGTCGTCTCGGAGGTCTGGCGCCCGATCCGGCTCGCCCTGATGGCCCCGGCCGGCGCCCGCCTCGGCGACATCCGGACCGCGGAAAGCCACCCCGCCGCCCTTGGACAGTGCGCCGCCACCCTGAAGGGCCTCGGCATCGAACCGGTCGAGGCCTACGACACTGCGGGGGCGGCCCGCGCCGTCGCCGAGGCCCGGGATCCCACCCGCGCCGCCGTCGCCCCGGTCCGGGCGGCCGAGGTCTATGACCTGTCGATTCTGCGCAACGACATCCAGGATTCGGCCGACAACCGCACGCGGTTTGTCCTGCTCAGCGCCTGAAGCGCTTGACGCCGCACGATCCATGCGCCCAATGACGCCCATGGTCCGCTCGCACGCCATCGCTGCGACTGCATTCGCCGGCTTCACCGCCGCCGCGGAGCTGTATTTCTACGGCTTTCGATACGCCGGCTGAGGCGTCGGGCATCGCGTCCTGACCGCCTCGCCGGCGACCGCTCCGCGACGGAGCGGCGGCTCGCAAACGCCCAGCCCCATCGAAATCCGAAAGACTCCCCGTGACCCCTTCCGCCCTCCAGCAAGTCTGGCCCGCCCTCCTCGAAGTCTCCCCCGAACAGATGGCGCTCGCCGCCCTGCGTCATGAGATCGACGTCCTCGACGACCAGCTGCTCGCCCTGTTCGAGCGTCGTCTCGCCATCGCCGCCCGCGTCGGCAAGGCCAAGGACGCGCCGTCCGGTCCTCACCTCAAGCTTCGCCCCGACCGGGAACAGACCGTTCTCGACCGCGTCCTCGCCCAGGCCGCGCCGGACAACCGTGAGGCCGTCGAATCCCTCTGGCGGCAGATCGTCGGCTGGGGCCTCGCCCGTCAGGGCAGGCTGCAGGTCCAGGTCTGGTCGCCGGTCGAGCCGACCCGCGCCTTCGACGGAGCCCGTCTCCGCTTCGGCGCGGCGGCCGACATGAAGGCCGTGCGCGATCCGCAGGCCGCGCTCGCCTGGGCCGCGGACGGCCACGGCGTCGCCGTGCTGGCGATCAACGCCGGCGACCCCTGGTGGACCGGCCTCCGCCGCGAATGGTCGGCGCTCAGCGTCTTCGACGGTTTCGGCGGCGAGACGCCCACGGCGCTGGCGGTCGGGCGGATCGACCCCGCGGCCCTGCCCGGCGGCCGCCGCGTGCTGGTCACCGCCGGCGGCGACGCGGGCGACGGCTCCGGCATCCGCCGCCGCGGCCTCGACACCCACCACGGCTGGAGCCTGTCGCTCACCGATGCGGCCATGCCGGTCGGCGGCGACGAGGGCTGCGTCGGCGCGATCGGCTAGATCGCCATATTGTCGATCAGCCGGGTCTTGCCCAGCCAGGCGGCGGCCAGGACGCGGGCGGGGCCGTCGACGGTTCCACCCGCGAATTCCCCCAGATCCTCCGCCCGCCGCACGGCGACATAGTCGACGTGGCTGAACCCGACCTCAAGCAGGGCGGTCGCGGCTTCGGACTCGATGGCGGGCAGGGCGCCGCCCGCCGAAGCCTTGGCGCCGGCCTCGGCCAGCACGCCATTCAGCCGCCGCGCCACCTCCAGCTGCTCCGCCGACAGGTAGGCGTTGCGCGACGACAGGGCGAGGCCGTGCCCGTCGCGGATGGTCGGCGAACCGACGATCTCGACCGGAATGTCCAGATCGCGCACCAGCCGCCGAACCACGATCAGCTGCTGGAAATCCTTCTCCCCGAACACGGCGACGTGCGGCTGGACCTGGTTCAGCAGCTTGGCCACCACCAGCGCCACGCCGCCGAACATCTGCGGCCGGAACGCGCCTTCCAGCCCCTCGGCCGGTGCCCCGACCGAGATCGTCGTGGTGGCGTCGGCGGGATACATCTCCTCCACGGCCGGCGCATACATCAGGGCGCAGCCGGCTCCGGCCAGCAGTTCGGCGTCGCGCGCCTCCTGCCGCGGATAGGCCCCGAGATCCTCGTGCGCGGCGAACTGGGTCGGATTGACGAAGACGCTGGCCACCACCCGGTCGGCCCGCAGGCCCGCTTCACGCACCAGCGTCTGGTGACCTTCGTGCAACGCCCCCATGGTCGGCACGAAGCCGACGGTGAACCCCTGCCGCTTCCAGCCGCTTACCGTCTGGCGCAACTCCGCGATGGTGCGGGCGACGGGCAGGTCAGGAGTGTGGGGCATGGTGAACGGATTAACCCTTCGCCTTAAGCGTGCTTGTGAACCGTGCCTCAAAGCCCGGCGTGTCAGGGTGCGCTTATGACGCCGAGCCTCCTCATCCGTCCAGTGCTGGCCTGTCTGGCCGCCGCCGCCCTGTCCGCCTGCGGCATGGTCGAGCCGAATCCGCACCGCTTCGAGGACATGGCCGAGGCCGTCGCCGCCATTCCGCTGGACGGCCAGGCCGGGGCGGCTCCCGCCCGCGCGCCGGTCGTCCGCACCGCCGCCGAAACCGGCCTGCGCCCCGCGTTGCAGGTGCAGGTCATGGAGCCGCACGCCCTTTGGGACGCCCGCGACGGCGGTCTGGGCGGCGTGGCCCGGGACGAGGGGCAGCGCCTCGTCGCCGCCGCCGCGCCCGCCGTGGCCGAAGCCGCGGTCCGGCAGGTCTCCGCCCGTATCGACAGCGCCGCCGTTCAGGCCGGATTGCGTCCGGCGCAGCCCGGCCGCCCGGTCGCGCCCCGCGCCGGCGGTCTGGTCCAGATCGGGGCCTACTCCAGCGACGCCGCCGCCCGCGCCGCCTGGGCGCGGCTCAAGTCCGGGGGCGCCGCCTGGGCCCTCGACGGCCTGACGCCGGTGTTCGAGGGCGTGGAGGTCGGAGGCCGTCGCCTGACCCGGCTCAAGGTTCGGGCGCCCGCCGCCGGCGCCGCCGCGGTCTGCGCCGCGGCCGGCATCGACGATCCCTGGTGCCACCGCGCCGCCTGATACGGCGAAGCCCCACATCCACAGTCACGGATCACCGCTCCGTTGACGCCGCGCCCCGGCCCGGCGATTCTGGCGTCTGAAGGCCGCGCGTCGAGTCGGCGGCCGCAGAGGCATCGAGAGTTCATGGCTGACCCCACGGTCATCGTCGTCGGCAACGAAAAGGGCGGGGCGGGCAAGTCCACGCTCGCCATCCACATCGTCTGCGGCCTGCTGCACGCGGGCAAGTCGGTCGCGATCATCGATCTGGACCTGCGGCAGCGCTCGATGGCCAAAGTCTTCGCCAACCGCGCCGCCTGGACGGCCGGCAACGCCCAGGTCCTGCCGATGCCGGTCCAGCCGGACATGGGTGACGGCAAGGCTCTGGCCAGGGCCGACGAGAGCGAGCAGCTGGCCCGCTTCGACGCCGCCTTCGCCGAGGCGCGCGCCGCGGCGGAGTTCATCCTGATCGACACGCCCGGCGGCGACACCCTGCTGTCGCGCACCGCCCACGGTCTCGCGGACCAGATCGTCACGCCGATGAACGACAGCTTCATCGACTTCGATCTGCTGGGTCAGGTCGATCCGGTCACCCTCGACCTGCTCAAGCCCTCCATCTATTCCGAAAGCGTCTGGGAGGCGCGCAAGCACCGGGCCATCACCGAGGGCCGGGCCGCCGCCATCGACTGGATCGTGGTCACCAACCGCCTCGCCGTCGCCGCCGCCCGCAACCGCCAGCGGCTCGAGGAGCGGATGGAGAAGCTGGCCCGCCGGGTCGGCTTCCGCATGGGCCCCGGCCTGCGCGACCGCGTCATCTATCGCGAGCTGTTCCCCTTCGGCCTGACGGTCGCCGACCTGTCCAACGAGGTGCGGCCCGTGGCCGTGTCGCTGGCCCACGTCGCCGCCCGTCAGGAGCTGCGCAACCTGATGCGGGCCCTCGGCCTCGACGGCGGCTCCCTGAACGCGCCGCTGGACGCCGCGGCGTGAGGTCTTGAGCCTGGTCTGGCTGGCGCTGGCGGCGATCGCCGTCTGGGCCCTCGTCCGGCTCGGCCGCCAGACTGAAGGCCCGGGGCGCGGCCACTGGCGGGTGACCGCCACCCTGTTCAGCGCCGTCCTGATCGCCGGGGCCGTCCTGCTCGCCGCCCGGGGATCGTGGCTGGCCGCCGCCGCCCTCGCCGGAGCCGGCCTGTGGCTGACCGTCGCCTCGCGCCAGCGCACCGCCGCGACCCGAACCGAGGCGATGACCCCCGCCGAAGCGCGCTCGCTGCTCGGCGTCTCCGCCGACGCCACGCCGCAGCAGATCAACGCCGCCTGGAAGCGGCTGATGGCGCGGGCGCATCCGGATCAGGGCGGGACCGAAGGCCTCGCCTCACGCCTCAACGCCGCCCGCGACCGCCTGCTGAAAGGCTAGGCCTTGGCCGGAGCCTTCTTCGCCGCCGGCTTTTTCTTCGGCGCGGCCTTCTTCGCCGCCGGCTTCTTGGCGGCCGCCGCCTTCTTCGCCGGCGCCGTCTTGGCCTTCGGGGCCGCCGCCGCCCGGGCCGCCAGCAACGGCAGGGCCGCCTCCAGCGTCAGCTCTTCCGGCGCCGTGCCCTTCGGCAGGGTGGCGTTGACCTTGCCCGACTTCACATAGGGACCGAAGCGGCCGGCCATGACGTGGATCGGCTCGCCGGTCTCGGGGTGCGCCCCCAGGTCCTTCAGTGGCGCGGCCGCGGCCCCGCGCCCGGCGAACTTGCCGGCCCGCTTCTCGGCCAGCAGCACCACGGCCCGGTTGAGCCCGATCTCGAACACCTCGTCGATGTCGGCGACATTGGCGTAGGTCCCGGCGTGCTGCACGAAGGGTCCGTAGCGGCCCAATCCGGCGGTGATGGGCTTGCCGTCCTCCGGATGCAGCCCGACCTCGCGCGGCAGGGCCAGCAGCCGCAGCGCCTGCTCCAGCGTCAGCGACGCCGGCGACCAGCCCTTGGGCAGGGACGACCGCCTCGGCTTCTCCGCGCCCGGCGGCGTCGTCTCCACATAGGGCCCGAACCGCCCGATCTTCAGATGCACCGGCTGACCGGTCTCGGGATCCAGTCCCAGCTCCCGGTCGGTTCCGGCCTCCTCGTTCGACGCCCCGCTGCCGAAGCCGCGGGTGTATTTGCACTCCGGGTAGTTGGAGCAGCCGATGAAGGTCGACTTCATCTTGAAGCTGGCCTTCAGATGCAGCCGTCCCGTGCCGCACACCGGGCACAGGCGCGGGTCCGATCCATCGGCCTTCGGCGGGAACAGGAACGGCCCGATCGCCTCGTCCAGCTTGTCGATGACGCCCTGCATGGCGGTCACGTCGGCCGTGGCCGGCTTCAGCTGACCCCAGAAGTCGCGCAGCAGCTTCTTCCAGTCGAGATCGCCCGCCGACACCTCGTCGAGCTGGGTCTCCAGATCGGCGGTGAAGTCGTACTGCACCCACTTGGCGAAGAACTGTTCCAGGAAGGCGGTGACCAGCCGGCCGGTGTCCTCCGGGATGAACCGGTTCTTGTCCATCCGCACATAGCCGCGGTCGCGCAGGGTGGTCAGGATCGAGGCGTAGGTCGACGGGCGGCCGATGCCCAGTTCTTCCAGCTTCTTGACCAGGGTGGCTTCCGAGAAGCGCGGCGGCGGTTCGGTGAAATGCTGTTCGGTGCGGACGGCCTCGACCTTGACGCCCGCGCCTTCCTTCAGCGCCGGCAAGCGGGTCGAATCGTCCTCGTCCTCGCCGTCCTTCGGCCGCTCGTCGCGGCCCTCCTCATAGACGGCCAGAAAGCCGTCGAAGGCCACCACCTGTCCGGTGGCGCGCAACCCGGTCTGGCCGTCCGGCGTCTCGACCTCG
>NZ_DASWTO010000106.1:0-5024 GCF_036402095.1 Brevundimonas sp.
AGTCCGACCCGGTCGCCGCCGTGCGCCGCCGCGCCGCGGCGGCACCGCCCCCCGGCGGGGTGACGGCCGCCGCCGCCACCCTGTTCACCGCCGTCGAGGGAATCGAAGGGGTCGAACTCGACGCCCTGATCGTGGCGCCCGACGACGGGATGCGGGCCACGCTCAGCCACCCCGCGTATTCGGACATGCAGGAACTTGAGCGCCGGATGGCCGAGGCCGGCCTGGCCGTGACCGAAAGCGCCACGCTCGACGACGGAGGCCGGGTGGTCAGCGACATCAGCATCGGAGCCCGCCCGTGAACCCCCTGCTCGCCCAACTCCATCAGGCCTGGGATGGCCGCACGCGGCGCGAGCGACAGATGCTGGCCGTGATGGCCCTGCTCGTGGCGGCCGTCGTCGTCTGGTTGGGGATCGTCCGTCCGTTGACGGATTGGCGTGACAAGGCGGTCGGGGAACGCGCGCGAGCCGCGGCGCATCTGGCCGAGGTCCGGACCACCCTGACCCGGCTCGCGCCCGCGGCCGACGGCAAGCCCCGCACTCTGGATGTTCAGGGTCTGCAACCGGTACTGCTGCAAACCGCCGGGGCGGCCGGGCTTCAGCTCACCACCGGGATGGACCCCTCCGGCCGGATGCTGTTCCGCGCCGCAAATGCCCCCGCCGCCGCCGTCTTCGGCTGGCTCGGCGCGCTTGAGACAACGCACGGCCTTCAGCCCGTCAGCCTCAGCGTTGTCGAGAACGCCGACGCCTCCCTGCAGGTCGAGGGGTCGTTCTCCGTCTGCGGCGAGTGCTGAGGACGCCCTGGCGGCCGCCTTCGCGCCCTTGGTGAGCAACCTCGGGGCGGGCGCCGAGGTCCGGCGCCGCTGGCCCCGGTGGCGGTGATCGGCGGGATCGTCTTCCCTTCCAGTCGCGGCCGTGCAGGACCCGCGGCGCCGGGGCCCGCGGTCCGGTCAGGTGATGGATCTCATTATGGAAGGGCGGTGGCGGAGAGGGTGGGATTCGAACCCACGGTACCCGTAAAGGCACGCCGCATTTCGAGTGCGGTACATTCGACCACTCTGCCACCTCTCCGCGGGGCCGAACGCTTTGGTCGAGCGAGCGGCTTCTCTAATGGCGGGACGCCCCGGCCGCAAGCCCTTGCGGACGTTCCGGGGCGCTTCATTTGGACGGGCGGATCGGGCGCGACTTTCTCAGCGCTGGGCGGGCAGGGGGAGGCCGAGGGTGTCGGCCGCGGACAGGTCGCCGCCGACGGTGCGGAACAGTTCGGCCGGGCGGCCGCCGGTGGCGGCGGACAGGCGGCCGGTGGGCTCCACCAGACCGGTGCGCTCGACTCCGCGGCGGAAATTCTGCTTGTGCAGCGACAGGCCGGCGACGGCCTCCGCGGCGGCCTGAAGTTCCGACAGGGTGAAGGTCGGCGGCATCAGGTCGAACAGCACGGGCCGGTACTTGAGCTTGCTGCGCAGCCGGCCCAGTCCGGTGGCGAGGATGCGGCGGTGGTCCGAGGCCATGGCCCGGCCAGGTGCCCCGGGCGGGACGGGCTGGTCGCGGTCACGCGCCGCCTCCGCGACAAGGCCCGCCTCGTAGAGAAGCTCATAGCGCTCCAGCACCCGCCCTTCATTCCAGCGATGCGGCGGGGCGGGGGCGAACAGGGTGTCGACCCGGGCCTGTCTGCGCAGATCGCCCGCCGCCCAGGCGGCCAGTCCATCGAGCAGGGGGACGAGACAGGCGGCGGCGCCGTCGCGGCGGTCCTCCCAGGGAAAGATGTCCAGCACCGGCGTCCAGCGCGCCTCGGCGAGCGGCGCGTCGGCGGCGTCCGCGGTCAGGGCGAGATAGCCGACCGAGACCTCGCGGCGCCGCTCCGGGCCCGGGGTCGCCCGCGGGCTGGCCCGGCCGAGGTCGCCGAAGGTGTAGAGCTGCTCGACGAAGCCGAGCCGGAAGCCGGTCTGGGCGGTCACGAACTCGCGCAGTGCCAGTTCGAAGGTGCGGTCGCGGGCCGGGTCGAACGGTCCGAACGGCAGGGCCAGGGCGCCGTCGTCGCCGGGCGTGGTCAGGACGCAGGCCTTGCGGTCGCGGAGGGCGATGACCACCGCCGACAGACCGATCCGGACGCCCTGTTCCGCCGGAAGGGTCATGCCTATTCCGTATGCCAGGCGTCGGGGGCGGGCATCAGGCCGACGGCCTCGGCCAGCACCCGGTAGCGCTCCAGATAGCGCTGCTGGGCCAACGGCGCGGGCAGGGGGTCGATGGTCAGGTCGTAGCCCGCCGGCGGCTTGCCGAAGAAGCCCAGCGCCTCCTGCCGGGTGAAGCCGGCCAGCTGGGTCGCCTCGAAGAAGGCGCAGGCCTTGTCGGCCTCCTTGATCAGCTTCTTGACGGCTACGGGCGTCTTCGCGGGCAGGCCGAAGCGGATGTGGATGGCGTGCTCCAGCCGCGCCTCGAAATCCTTGTAGCTGACACCCAGCGCCGCCTTGAACGGCGAGATCATGTCGCCAATGACGTATTCCGAGGCGTCGTGAAGCAGGGCGGCCAGCCGCCATTTCGGCTCCAGCCCCGGCCGGATATGGGCGGCGATCTCCTCGACCACGCAGCTGTGCTGGGCCACCGAGAAGGCGTGCTCGCCGACCGTCTGGCCGTTCCAGCGCGCGACGCGGGCGAGACCGTGGGCGATGTCCTCGATCTCGATGTCGAACGGCGAGGGGTCCAGCAGGTCCAGCCGGCGGCCGGACAGCATCCGCTGCCAGGCGCGCGGAGCGTTCTTCGACGACGGGGTGCGGGGCGTGACGGCCAAGGCGGTATCCTGCGGTGGGCACGTCACGTGACGCATCCCGCCGCCGCGATCAAGCCTGCGGCCGCTTATTCGCCGACGTTCAGGGCGACGAGGTCCTTGGCGTCCTCGAACACGCTGCCGCGGTCGCGGTCGCGCGAGCGCACCGTCGCCACGACGATCGGCCCGCCGGCGGGGCCGCGCGCCTCATAGCCGACCAGCCGCCATCCGGCCTCCGAGGGCCGGTTGTCGGTCAGGATCCAGCTGGCCCGGGTGGCTCCGCCCCCGGCGCTGGTCCGGATCTCGGCGGCGTCCTGGTGCGCCTGGACGCTGACGTTGTCGCCGCCCTCCGAACCCTCGATGTTGACTGAGCCCTCGCCGTCGCTGGCGTCGATGTGGAAGCCGCCGATGCGCACGCTGGCCTCGTCGCCCCGCGACTCGATGTGCAGACCGGGGAGGCGGACCGTGGCGTCATCGCCCTCGGCCCGGATGTCCACGCCGGGGGCCTGGACCGAGGCCCGGTCTCCGGCCGCCGTCGGGTGGGTTTTTTCCGCCGCCGCCACGGCCGCCGCGCCCTCTTCGGCCGAGGCCCTCAGCTGCGCCACCGCCTGCGGCAGGCTGGCCGACAGCCGCTCCTCGAACGCCTTCAGCGCCTCGGCGGCGCTCGATCCGTCCAGCTCGACGAGATGCAGGCTGACCTCGGCGCCGCGGGGGCCGGAGTAGGTGCAGACCATCCCCTCGGCGGAGGCCGAGCCCTTGCGGGTCAGCGAGCCCATGGTCCGCGGGCACTGCAGCGTCTCGACCACCTTCAGGGCCCCCTTGGCGTCCGGGTCCTCCGTGCGGGTCGACGAGATGCGCACGGAATCCCCGTCGCACGCCGCGGTCAGGGCCGCGAGGCAGAGGGCGGGAATCAGAAGGCGACGCATGGGCATGGTCTCGGTCCTTGTCGCGTTCATCCTGCGCTCCAGTCCTCGGGAATCCAGTGAAATCGCGGTAATCGGCGTGACCAAACCTGTCCGCCGGTGTGTTCACGCCCCCGGGCGGGCGCCTTCGCGCCGGTTCAGGAACGCCAGCCGCTCGAACAGATGCACGTCCTGTTCGTTCTTCAGCAGCGCGCCGTGCAGCGGGGGGATCAACTTGCCGGGGGTCTTCTGGCGCAGGGTCTCGGCATCGATGTCCTCGACCAGCAGCAGTTTCAGCCAGTCCAGCAGCTCCGAGGTGGACGGCTTCTTCTTCAGGCCGGGCGTGTCGCGGATCTCGAAGAAGGTCTTCAGCGCCTCCGAGACCAGTCGCGGCTTGATGCCGGGGAAATGCACCTCGACGATGGCCTTCATCGTCTCTTCGTCGGGGAAGCGGATGTAGTGGAAGAAGCAGCGGCGCAGGAAGGCGTCCGGCAGCTCCTTTTCGTTGTTCGAGGTGATGACCACGATCGGCCGGACATCGGCGCGGATGGTCTCGCCGGTCTCCTGGACGAAGAACTCCATGCGGTCGAGTTCCTGCAGCAGGTCGTTCGGAAACTCGATGTCGGCCTTGTCGATCTCGTCGATCAGCAGCACAGGCCGGACGGGAGAGGTGAAGGCCTCCCACAGCTTGCCCGGCTTCAGATAGTTGCGCACGTCGTGAACGCGCTCCTCGCCCAGCTGGCTGTCGCGCAGGCGCGAGACGGCGTCGTACTCGTACAGGCCGTTATGGGCCTTGGTGGTCGACTTGACGTGCCAGGTGATCAGCGGCGCATTCAGGGCGCGGGCGATCTCATAGGCCAGCACCGTCTTGCCCGTGCCCGGCTCGCCCTTGATCAGCAGCGGACGCTCCAGCGCCACGGCGGCGTTGACCGCGATCTTCAGGTCGTCGGTGGCGATGTAGTTCGAGGTGCCCTCGAACCGGTCGCTCTGGCGGGTCATGGACGGCTCCGGTGGTGACCGACAACGGTTAGCGAAGGCGGCCCGGGTTAACAACGATCATGTGCCTGGCGGCGGCGGCCGGGAGGGCGGAAGGAATCGGTCTGGGCAGGCCGGGCGCCAGCGGACAAAACTGCCGGGCGGGACGATCGGGTCCGGAAAAATAGCTCCACAAAACAGAAACTTGAGGTCGTGCCGCTGGCGGCCCGATCCTTGCGTCGCCGCCCGCGAACCAGAACCGGTTCCGCGGCCAGAAGGCCGTTTCCCAACCGACCAGAATGGAAGGACAGCCGATGGTTATGTCGGTCAACACCAACGTGGGCGCGATGATCGCGCTCCAGAACCTGAACGCGACCAACGCCCAGCTGG
>NZ_DASWTO010000107.1:0-10652 GCF_036402095.1 Brevundimonas sp.
CAGCCCGGCCAATCCTGAGACGCCGCCCCGGTCCGCTCCGCTGCCGAGAGGCCCCGCGGCGGCGGCGGATCGCCCCCTGGTGCCCGCCCCCGGACTGTCCACGCCAATCCCCGCTCCGGCCCGGGCGCCCACGCCGGCGACCGCGCTCCCTGCGGCGACGACCCCGGCCCCCGCAGCCGCCGAGCCGCCCCCGCCGCCGTCGGTTCCCGCCGTCACCGTGCTGGACGCCCCCGCCCGCGCGGCCCTGCCGTTCACGGTGGATCTGCCGGCCGGCTTCGAGATCGCCACCGGCCGCCCCGGCCCGGACTTCAGGATCTACACCATCCGTCGCGGCGACCGCTCGTTCGCCATGATCTACGCCGGCCCGGCCTCGCAGTTTCCGATCTACAGCGGCGAGGTGCTCCAGGCGGCGGGCCGCGCCTCCGTGGTCTCGACCGAGGACGGCCAGCGCCACGCCCGGGAACACCTGTTCCAGCGCGAGGGCGCCACCCCGCGCGAGATTCACGTCTGGACCATGAGCCTCGAGGGCGCCGACCGCGCCCTGGCCGAGCGCATCGCCCAGTCGGTGGACGTGCGCTAGCCCGCGCCTTCGAGCAGCAGTTTCGCAGCCGCCATCGCCCCGTCGCCGCGGATCGCCGGGGCGAGGTCCGCCGCCCGGGCGCGGATCCCGGGGGACAGGGCCCTCCCGAGCGCGGACCCAAGCGACCCGACGGTCGGCGTCGGCCCGTCGTGCGCGACGCCGAGGCCGAGCGCCTCCACCCGCCCGGCCCAGTAGGGCTGGTCCGCGACCTGGGGGACGATCACCTGCGGCGCGCCGGCGCGGGCGGCGGTGGTCGTCGTGCCCGCGCCGCCGTGGTGCACGACGGCGGCGACCCGGGGAAACAGCGCCTGCTGGTTGACATCGCCGGTGGCGAAGACGTCCTCCCCCTCGTCCACCGGGGCGAGGTCCGCCCAGCCCCGGGCGAGCACCACCCGGCGGCCCTGGGCCCTGACCGCCTCGACACCCGTGCGGGCGGCGTCCGTCAGCCCGGGCGTGGCCATGCTGCCGAAGCCGACGTAGACTGGCGGCTCTCCCGCATCCAGGAAGGCGGCCAGGTCCGCCGGCAGCGGCCGGTCGTCCGGCAGGATCCACGCACCCGTCTGCACGACGTCGGCGGGATCGGTCTGGGGCCACGGGGCGAGCACCGGGTCGGAGGCCAGCCACGGCCGGGGCGTGAAGACCCGGTCGCGCACGTGATCGAAGGCGGGCAGTCCGATCCGGGTGCGATGATCGTTCACCGCCTCGCCGAACAGGGCGTCCATGGCCCGGTCGTTCACCGCCCACAGCGCCGTATTGTCAGTCACCCCGGCCGGGTGAGGCTGGCCGGGATACTCCAGCGGCGGGTGGTGCGGCGACGGCAGGATGATCGGACAATAGCTGACGTGGACGTAGCGGACTCCCCGCGTGTCCGCCACCGCCTGCGCCGCCGCCGTCGACGGGAACAGGCCGGTCGCCACGATCACATCGCAGCCGTCCGCCGCCGCGGAAAGGGCGTCGTATTGTCCGGCGATCATCTCGGCCGCGGCCCGGGGCAGCTTCCATCCCGACCGCCTCGCCAGCGCGATCCACGGACGCACCGGCATGAAGGCCGGGGCCAGCGCGACGCCGGCGCGATCCAGCAGCTTGCAGAACTCCGGATCGGCCGGCGCGGACACCACCGCCTCGGCGCCGAGAGCCCGGACCGCCGCGGCCAGCCCGGCCAGCGGCTCGACGTCTCCGCGCGAGCCATAGGTCGACAACAGTATGCGCATTCATCCCTCCATCGAGGGCTGGACAAACTGCGCATATTTCGCCGTCTGCCAATTCTTGAACTTGACTATTTCATCCCCAGATCAGCTCCAGGCGAGGCGGCGGCGGGCCTTGGTCAGGCCCACCGCCGACGCAGCGCGCGGGCGTATGCAAGGGCGCCCGGCCAGGCGACCGCCGCGGCCTGCGCCGTGAACAGCCCCACGATCAGCCAGTAGTAGACGAGCGCCGAGGCGCCGCCGGCGCCGTACTGCAGCCAGTACCAGGCATGCGCCAGCAGAGTCAGGATGAAGCCGGCGGCGACCACGTCCGACCAGCCGGCGCGCTGGCGCGAGGCCCAGATCACGCCGACGGTGCCCAGGGCGATGTCGATCAGCGGCGGGGCGGTCTCCGCGATCAGGCGAAAGGCCGCGTAATTGGCGGCCCACTTGAGCGCCAGAAGCAGGGAAAGCGCCCGGGTGGCCCTGTGCGAGGCCGCCAGGATCAGCAAACCCGCCCACAGCCACTCGATCATCCCGGCGTTTGATCCGGCTCGACATCCGGCGGATAGACCGGCGGTATGTCCGGATCCTTGGGCGGCAGCGTCGGGGGCGGCGGCGGCGGGGGCGGCGGGGTCGGCGGCGCCGGGATCTGATCGTCGGGCATGGTGTGTCTCCGAGGCCGGGATCGGGTCGCTCGAACGAGACGGCCCGCCCGTCCGGTCCTCTAGTATCACCTTCTGGCGAGTCGCCGGACTCCGGCCGCGAGACGCCCTCAGCCCGCCTGCGGGCCGGTTCGCCTCACCGGCGCGTCGACGGCCCCCAGCCGCACCCCGTGGCGGCCCGCGAACACCAGCACCTCCATCCCCGGCGCGTCGGCCCAGCGCCGCAGCGTCGACGGGTAGGGCTCGCGCCGCCAGTCGTGCGGCCGGGCGGGATCAGACTCGACGATCAGCCGCGCGCCGCCCTGTTCGCTGTGCATCACGAAGCCGGCGGTGGTCGGTTTCCACGCCTCGTCGAGGGCCCCGGTCAGCAGCCACAGACAGTTGAACACCCGGCAGTCGCCGGGCCGCGTCTCATAGACCGCGCAGCCGCCCGCCTTCGAGAAGTGACGGCACCATTTGCCCGCGGGCTTTTCGAGCGCCGTCACCCCCATCAGCTTGCAGCACAGGCCGCAGTCGCCGCAGCTCTTGCCGGGGGGCGTCAGGTCTCCGACCACACCGCCAGCTCGTTGCCCACGGGATCGCGGAAGTGGAACCGCCGTCCGCCGGGGAAGGCGAAGATCGGCTTGACGATGCGCCCGCCGGCCGCCTCGACCCGGGCCTGCATGGCCTCCAGATCGGTGGCGAACAGCACCGGCAGCGGCGCCCGCGTCGCCTCCGCCTGGGCGTCGAAGCCGCCGTCCAGCCCCTCGTCGAAGGCCGCGTATTCCGGCCCGTAGTCGATGAATTTCCAGCCGAAGGCTGCGGCGTAGAAGGCCTTGGACGCGGCCAGCTCGCCGCCCGGCAGTTCGAGATAGTCCAGCTTTCCGTCTTCACGCATGGGTGATGCTCCGTCAGTCGCCACCGACGTTCCGGGCTTGCCACGCCCGCGACCCCCGCGCAATCTGCGAACGATTCGCAAATATGGGGTCGGAGATGATGGTGCTGATGACAGGCGGCGCGGGACTGGTCCGGCTGATGCGTCCCGACGCGCCGGCTTCAGAGCACCTCGCGCCGGCTCAGGTGGGCGAGGGCGGCGACCATGACGACCGTTCCCAGTCCCAGCCCCAGTCCCAGCGCCGTCTGCACCCGCCACGCCTCGGTGGCCAGCATGTTCACCGGCATCTGCCACGGGAAGAAGACGCCCTGTTTCGCTGACGTCGCCACCACCGAGAAGAAGGTCCCGCCGATGCCGACCGCCAGCGCCGGCACGAAGCTGGCCCAGCGCAGCGCGACCCACAGCTGGATGGCGATCATCAGCACGGCGGCGAGGTAGATCTTGCCGGCGGTCGCGGCGTAAGCCGCCAGATCGAAGGCGCCGGTGGGCTGCAGCTGCGGCTTGATCGCCGCCGCCAGCGTCACCGCCCCCCAGGTCATGGCCGGCACAGCCGCGCTCATCAGCGCCACCACCGCCAGCACGCAGACGGCCTTGGCCGCATACAGCCGCCAGCGGGGCAGGGGCAGGGCGCGCAGGTGATCCCACGATTTCGGCCCGTGCTCCATGTGCGCGACCAGCGCGGTCAGCGCGGTCACGCTCATCGGCAGCATGAAGAAGGCCCAGATCGCCGAGGCGCTGCCCATCCACATCTCCCACGGCGCCGCCTGCTTGCCGCGCAGCATGTTGAAGAAGGTGAACAGGGCGATCAGCGACGGCGCCGCCACGGCCAGCACCGCGGC
This sequence comes from Brevundimonas sp., assembly GCF_036402095.1. GTDB lineage: Bacteria > Pseudomonadota > Alphaproteobacteria > Caulobacterales > Caulobacteraceae > Brevundimonas. Next base: position 4,143 of record NZ_DASWTO010000107.1, read on the forward strand.
CAGCGAGCGGTTCAGCTTGCGCGCCTCGACGAACAGGGGCGCGAGGAAGGGCGAGGCGGTCATCAGGCGAACTCCGGCCGGGCCTTGGCGGTGGTGGTGGTGGTGGGGGCGGGCGGCGAGACCTCGCGGTAGATTCCCTCCAGCGAACGCGAGCGCGCGCCGATGGCGAAGACCGCGATGTCGGCCTCGATCAGGGCCCGGTTCAGCGAGGCCGAGGCGGTGCGCGCGTCCTCCCCGGGCTTCAGCCTTGCAACCAGTCCGTCGTCCGCCGGCAGCACGTCGAAGCCCCGCGCCCGCGCCAGCGCCGTGGCCCTTGCCGCGTCGTCCGTCTGCAGCGCGATCTCGGGGGCCAGGTCGGCCTTCAGCCGTCCCAGCTCCCCCTCCAGCACCAGCCTGCCGTGGCTGAGGATGCCGACATGCGTCGCCGTCTGTTCGATCTCGCCCAGCAGATGGCTGGACAGCAGCACCGTCGCCCCGGTCCGCTCCGGCAGGGCGCGCAGGAAGCGGCGCATGTCGGCGATGCCGTCCGGGTCCAGCCCGTTGGTCGGCTCGTCCAGCACCAGCACCGGCGGCGCCCCCAGCATGGCCCGGGCCAGCCCCAGCCGCTGCCGCATGCCCAGCGAATAGTCGGAAACCCGGCGCCCGGCGTGCTCGCGCATCTCGACCACCTCCAGCACCCGCTCGACCTCCCCCTTCGGCAGGCCCAGCAGGCTGCGGGTCAGGTCGAGGTTCTCGCGCCCCGACAGATTGCCGTAGAAGCCGTGCGCCTCCAGCAGCGCCCCGACCTTGCGCGCCGCCCCGATGCGGTCGCGGGCCACGTCGATCCCGCCCACCCTCGCCGTCCCGGCGCTCGGCCGGATCAGCCCCAGCAGCATCTTCAGGGTCGTCGTCTTGCCCGCGCCGTTGCGGCCGAGGAAGCCGTAGACGGCCCTGTCCGGCACCGTCATCGACACGGCGTCGACGGCCAGCCGGCGTCTGAATCGGCGGCTCAGGTCGCGGGTCTCGATGGCGGCGGGCATGGCGGCGCTCTCGTTTCGTTTAACTCCGACATAAAGTTGCAAACAGTCCGTCTTTAAGTCAAGATTAAAGATAAGACAGCTTCCCGCGCCGGAGATTCGCCCGTGACCCAGACCGCGACCGACCGCTTCCGCCGCCGTTGCGCCCAGTTCCGCTGGCTGGCCGTCTTCATGGTCGTCAGCGTCGGAGCCCTGCTGGCGCTGATCCACCTCGTCTTCCCGCTGCTCGCCATGGCCTGGGGCCGCGGGGCGCTCGACGCCCGCTGGCTGACCCAGCTGGTCTGGGCCCTGCCGGCGGTCTTCTACCTCTTCGCGGTCTGGGCGATCGGCGCCGCCATGGGTCAGCTGGCCCGGGGCCGCCTGATCCAGCCCACCCTGGCCGACGCCCTGCGGCGCGTCGGACTGGCGCTCGGCTTCGGGGGCGTGTTCAGCGTCTTCGGGATCACCAACCTGACACGCCTGATCGCGGGCGGGCCGGGCGGATGGGCCTATTTCGACGTCGCCGGCATGACCCTCGGCATGATCGGCGGGGCGCTGTTCCTGCTCGGGGGCGTCATGGAGCAGGCGGGCAAGGTCCAGGCCGAGCTGGACGAGATGATCTGATGCCGATCCGCGTCACCCTCGACCGGCTGATCGTCAGGAAGGGGATCAAGGCCCGCGACCTCGCCCAGGAGGTCGGCCTCAGCGAGACCCAGCTGTCGCTGTTCCGGTCCGGCAAGGTCAAGGGCATCCGCTTCCGCACCCTCGCCCGGCTGTGCGCCGCCCTCGACTGCAAACCGGGGGATCTGCTCGACTACGATTTCGACCCCGCCGACCTCGAGGCGGCGGAGGAGGACTAGAAGCGCACCGTCTGCGCGTCCGCGCCCGGGCGGAACACCACCGTGCGCGTCACGCCGCCGACCCGCACATTGACCTGCTGTTCCTGGTCGTCGTGCACCCCGGGGAAGAAGTCGAGGTCGACGGTGACCGCCTCCACGTCCCGGTCCGCGGTCTGCCCGGCGAACTGCACCCGCACGTGGTCGCCGGCCAGGGCCGTGTCGGCATGGCTCACCGGCACCGCCTGACCGTCGACCGCCAGCCGGAAGCGCGCCCCCAGATGCGCTTCCAGATCGGCCACGGCGCGCGGATCGTCGAGGCTCGGCTGGGCCTCCGGCGCGATGCTCGGCAGGGCCGGCTCGACGTCGTGGGCCGCGAACCGGTGCGTCACGCTCACGGCGCCGGTGTCCTGATCGATCTCGATCACCGTCAGGCCGGAATGGCCGCGATGGGCCGCCGCCGGCGAGGCCAGCACCGCCGCCAGCGCGGCGCCCAGCAGCAGACGCTTCAGCATCGTCCTAGTCCCTCCGGCGTACGCGCGTGGCGGTCGAGTCGGGGCTGACCTCGACGTCGGAATCGCGCATCCGGTTCTCGCCCGGGGGCGGCGCCGGCGACAGCCGCAGCGACCGCTCGTCGATGCGCTGCGGATAGAAGTTGTTGCCGCGGTTGGCGTCCGCCGTCTCCCACAGGGGGTCGATCTCGGCGCTGGCGAGGGTCTTGGACGAGACGTGCTGCCAGATCACCTGACGGCTGTTGCGGCGCCATATCTCGGCCGGGATGCGGATCGTCTCCTCCGAGCCGTCGCTCCAGGTCAGCTTCAGGATCACCGGCATCACCAGCCCCCCGACGTTGCGGAAGGTGAAGCGATAGATGTTGTCGTCGAAGCCCTGGGCCGCGCGCCGCTCCTCGTCCGCCCGGCGGGCCGCGCTCTCCGCGTCGCGGCGCTGCTGCGCCGTGACCGTGAACCGGTCGGTCTCGTTGTAGAAGTCGCGGGTCGCGGGGTCGCGCTCGACCACGGTCTCGATGCCCTCGTTGCGCGCGACCGTCAGCGGCGTCGGTTCGGCCTCGAAGCGCTCGCGGGCGGCGCGGGCCCGGACCTCCGGATCGGCGCTCTCCAGCCGCGCCGCCGTCACGCCTTCCAGCGCGATGTCGACATGGTCGGTCGAATAGAACCAGCCGCGCCAGAACCAGTCGAGGTCGACGCCCGAGCTCTCCTCCATGGTGCGGAAGAAGTCGTAGGGCGTCGGCCGCTTGAAGGCCCAGCGCTGGGCGTACTCGCGGAACGCCCGGTCGAACAGTTCGCGCCCCAGCACCGTCTCGCGCAGGATGACCAGCGCCGTGGCCGGCTTGTTGTAGGCGTTGTTGCCGAACTGCAGCAGGCTGTCCGAGTGGGTCATCACCGGCACCTGGTCCTGGCTGACCATGTATTCGACGATGTCCCGCGGCTCGCCGCCGGCGGGGAAGTTCGCGTCCCACAGCTTCTCGGCCTGGAACTCGAGGAAGCTGTTCAGCCCCTCGTCCATCCACGTCCACTGCCGCTCGTCCGAATTGACGATCATGGGGAAATAGGTGTGGCCGACCTCGTGGATGACCACGCCGATCAGGCCGTTCTTGGCGCGCTCGGTGTAGGTCAGGCTGCCGTCGTCCGCCCGCACGGGCCGCGGCCCGTTGAAGGTGATCATCGGATATTCCATGCCGCCGACGGGCCCGTTGACCGACTGCGCCGTGGGGTAGGGATCGGTGAAGGCGAACTGGTTGTAGACGTCCAGGGTGTGGGCGATCGACCGGGTCGAATAGGTGTCCCACAGCGGCCGGGCCTCCTTCGGATAGAAGGACATGGCCATGACCACGGGGTTTTCGGCGCTCTCCTGCTCGACGCCCATGGCGTCCCAGATGAATTTGCGGCTCGAGGCCCAGCCGAAGTCGCGCACATTGTCGGCGCTGAAGTTCCACGTCCGCGTGCCGCGGGCCGGCCGCGCCTCGGCGGCGGCGGCCTCCTGCGGGGTGACGATGTAGACCGGCTCGTCCGCCGTCCGCGCCCGCTCCAGCCGCGCGCGCTGCTCGGCGCTCAGGATGTCGGGGTTGGTCAGTTCGCCCGTCGCGGCCACGACGTGATCCGCCGGCGCGGTGATCGAGACGTCGTAGTCGCCGAACTCGAGGGTGAACTCGCCCGAGCCGAGGAACTGCGCATTGTGCCAGCCCTCATAGTCCGAATAGACCGCCAGCCGCGGGAACCACTGCGCCGCCAGGAACAGGCAGTTGCCGTCCTCATGGGCCTTGGTGAAGCACTCGTAGCCGCTGCGGCCGCCGACGACGTTCGTCTCCGGCAGGGGCAGGGTGAAATCGATGGTGAAGGCGAAGCTCTGGCCCGTGGCCAGCGGCCGGGGCAGCTCGATGCGCATCATCGAGTCGACGATGGTGAAGGGCAGGGCCTGGCCGTCCGGCCCGGTGATGCGCAGGTCGTTGAAGCCGCCTTCCCAGTCCTGCATGCGGCGGATGCGGCGGATCTCGTTGACGCTGACCGTCTCGGAATTGTTGTAGGTCCGGGTCCGCTCGGCCAGCGAGGCGCGGCGGTAGTTCTGCTGGTCCAGCAGCAGCCACAGATAGCCCAGGGCGTCCGGCGAATTGTTGGTGTAGGTCACCGCCTCGCGGCCGGTCAGGGTGCGCCGCGCCTCGTCCAGCGACACGTCGATGTCGTAATCGACCTGCTGCTGCCAGTAGCGATGGCCGGGCGCGCCCGAGGCGTTGCGATAATCGGTCGGAGTCGGCCAGTCCTCGCCCTCGAACTGGCGGAATTTGTCCTCGAACGTGCCCTTGGACTGATCGATCGGCCCGACGCTCTGGGGGGCGCCTTGCTGGGCCAGCGCCGCCTGCGCCATGAGGGAGACGCCGGCGACCGACGCGAGCAACAGTCCGATACGCATTCGAAACACCGTCCGTTCCTGAAGAGCCGCGGCGACCTTAACGGTCGGCGTCGGGGCCGCAAGATGGCGGAGATTACACCTGTGTAATCCAGCCCCGTCGGGCCGCCCACGCCAGCGCCAGTTGCGGCCACACGGCGGCCGGCCGGCCCTCGATCAGCCGGACGCCGAAGCCGTGCCCGCCCTCCTCGAACAGATGCGCCTCGGCCGGAACGCCCGCCGCGCGCAGCGCCGACAGCAGCTGCAGGCTGTTCTCCACCGGCACGGCGCCGTCGTCGATGGCGTGCAGCAGAAAGACCGGCGGCGCGTCGCGCCAGTCCATCCGCTCCAGCGAATGGCGCTCGATCGCCTCCGCCGACGGCGTCTCGCCCAGCAGTTCTCGCCGCGACCCTGCGTGAACGAACGGATCGGCCATGGTCGCCACCGGATACAGCAGGATCGACAGGTCCGGCCGGAACGGGACGGTGTCCGCGGCGTCCACCGCCGCATAGGTCGCGTCCGCCCGCGCCGTCAGCATCCCGGCCAGATGCCCGCCCGCCGAGGCGCCCAGCACCGCCACCCGCGCGGGGTCCAGCCCGTCCACCGCCGCCCGGGCGCGGACCAGCCGCAGCGCCCGCTGCGCGTCCTGCAATGGCGCATCCGGGCCGGCCGCCCAGCCGTCGCCCGGCAGGCGGTAACGCAGCACGAAACAGGTCACGCCCGCCGCTGCGAACACCCGCGCGCAGTCCAGCCCCTCCTTGTCGACCACGGCCCATTTGTAGCCGCCGCCGGGGATCAGCAGCAGCGACGCCCCGTTCGGCCGCGCCGGCCGCAGCACCGTCAGCAGGGGCTCGGTGGTGTATTGGGCGAAGCGGTCACGGAATGCCGGATCGGTCGACCGCTCCACCACCCGCGGCGTCACGGTCACCCGATCCCCGCCCGGCGCCCGGCCCGGCCACAGCCGGATCGTCTCCGCCGGATCGGGCGGGGCCACGGTTTGCGACACCGGTGTCATCACAGCGGCGGCCAGCCCCAGGGCGGTGCGTCGGTTCAGGTCCATGGGAGAAGGGTAGGGGGGTGTGCGGCGCGGGGGCAAGCTTCCTGTTTCCCTCCTCCCCTTGGGGAAGAAGGTGCCCCGGAGGGGCGGATGAGGGGTTGGCCGGCTCTTGATCGACCGGCTGCCAGTTCGCTCCGAACATCCCCCTCATCGGTCTCGCTCCGCGAGCCACCTTCTCCCCCGGAGGGGAGAAGGAAGGTCATGACGCTGTGCTGGCAATCCGCGAAATTATGGTCGGGTTCAGCGGAAAGAACTCCGCGTTTCCAGTCAGATGACGGATTCTAGAACCGATCTTCCATCCGGATAGGCCGGCGGGCGCATAATGCCGCTCGTCCTGTCGCCGCGACAGGCGCCGGTCTTTGACAATCGCATCCCGCCCCTCCGCTCCGAGGAGCCGCTCTCCCGCTCCGCCGATGTAGACTCTGCCGACTCTGACCCCCCCCTGTTCCGGCGCCGAGCTTGTCGACTCCGCACCCTCTGTTTCCGGATTTTACCCGGGTAGAATCGCGCCTCAGGCCAGTTCCACCGCCATGGCCACGGCCTCGCCGCCGCCGATGCACAGGCTGGCCACGCCCTTCCGGCCGCCGCGCGCCTGCAGCGCCGCCAGCAGGGTGGCCAGCACCCGCGCGCCCGAGGCGCCGATCGGATGGCCCAGCGCCGTCGCCCCGCCGTTCACGTTCAGCTTGCTGTGCTCGATGCCCAGCTCCTGCATGGCGATCAT
>NZ_DASWTO010000108.1:0-1902 GCF_036402095.1 Brevundimonas sp.
GGCCAGCTCTTCCAGCACGGAGGCCTCGGTGCCCCACTGGCCGGAGGCGGTCTTGCGGCCGCCGGGCAGCTGCATGTCGCCGAACAGGATGTCGCCGATCTGGCGCGGCGAGCCGACGTTGAACGGGCGGCCGGCGAGGGCATGGGCGCGGGTCTCCAGCTCGGCCATGCGCATGCCGAACTCGGACGACAGCCGCTTGAGACGGTCGGGGTCGACGCGGATGCCGGCCCGCTCCATGTCGGCCAGCACGGCGGGCAGGGGGCGTTCGAGGGTCTCGTAGACGGTGGTGAGTTTGGCCTGCGCCAGACGCGGCTTGAGGATGCGCCAGAGGCGCAGGGTGACGTCGGCGTCCTCGGCGGCGTAGCAGGTGGCCGGCTTCAGCTCGACGTGTTTGAACGACTTCTGGGCCTTGCCGGCGCCCGCGACCTGTTTGAACGGGATGGGGTCGTGGCCGAGATGCAGCCGGGCCAGCTCGTCCATGCCGTGGCCGTGCAGCCCGCCCTCAAGCACATAGGAGATCAGCATGGTGTCGTCGATCGGGGCGACGCGGATGCCGCGCTGGGCCATGACGGCGAGGTCGTATTTGCCGTTCTGGACGACCTTGAGGACGGCGGGGTTCTCCAGCAGCGTCTTCAGCCGGGCGAGGGCCTCGGCCTTGTCGATCTGGGTGATGGGCTCGCGCGTGTCGGTCTCGCCGCCGAAGTCGAGACCGCCGGAATTGGCCGCGGGCGGGTGCTCGTGGGTCAGGGGGACGTAGCAGGCGTCATTGGGGCCGATGGCGAGGGAGACCCCGCAGAGACCGGCGTGGGTGGCGCTGAGGGCGTCCGTCTCGGTGTCGAAGCCGACCACCCCGGCCTCGGTCGCCCGGGCGATGAAGGCGTCCAGCGCCTCCAGCGTCTGGATGCAGCGGTAGGCCTCGAGGTCGAAGGCCTGGCCCTCGACCGGCGCCGTCGGCTCGGCCGGGGCGTAGCGGGGGCTGATGACCGGAGCCGACAGCGGCTTCGGCCGGGCCACGAAGGCGGTGCCGTCGCGGGCCGGGGCCTTGCCGTCGCCGACGCGCGCGCGCAGGCCGCGGAACTCCATCTCGTCGAGGAAGGCGGCCAGCACCTCGGGGTCGGGATCCCTGACCGCGAAGTCGTCGATCGGCTCGGGGGCGGGGGCGTCACAGCTGAGGGTGACGAGCTCGCGGCTGAGCAGGATCTGCTCGCGGAAATTCTGCAGCGTCTCGCGCCGCTTGGGTTGCTTGATCTCCCCCGCCCGCTCCAGCAGGGTGTCGAGGTCGCCGTATTCATCGAGTAGCTGGGCCGCGGTCTTGGGTCCGATGCCCGGGGCCCCCGGGACGTTGTCGACGCTGTCGCCGATCAGGGCCTGGAGATCGATCATCTTCTCCGGCGCCACCCCGAACTTCTCCATGACGGCGTCCTCGGCCAGCACGCGGTCCTTCATCGGATCCCACATGACGACGCCGCCGCCGATCAGCTGCATCAGGTCCTTGTCGGAGGAGACGATGACCGCCTCGCCGCCGGCGTCGCGGGCCTTGCAGGCGTAGGTGGCGATCAGGTCGTCGGCCTCGTAGCCGGGCAGTTCGACGCAATGCACGCCGAAGGCCGCGGTGGCGCGCCGGACCAGCGGGAACTGCGGGATCAGGTCCTCGGGCGGGGCCGAGCGGTTGGCCTTGTACTGGTCGTAGAGGTCGTTGCGGAACGTCTTCTCCGAATGGTCGAAGATGGCCACCAGATGGGTCGGGCCGTCGGCGCCCTTCATGTCGCGGATCAGCTTCCACAGCATGTTGCAGTAGCCCTGCACCGCGCCGACGGGCAGGCCGTCCGACTTGCGGGTCAGGGGCGGCAGGGCGTGGTAGGCGCGGAAGATGTAGGCCGAGGCGTCGATCATCCACAGCCG
>NZ_DASWTO010000109.1:0-2541 GCF_036402095.1 Brevundimonas sp.
GCGGACGCTGGTGGCGATCATGGAGAACTATCAGCGGCCCGATGGCGGCATCACCGTCCCCGATGCGCTGATTTCCTATATGGGCGGCGTGACCCACATTGGGCCAACCTAGAACCGCTCATCCCGGCGTTCGCCGGGATGCGGAAGAGAGGGAGATTGCGATGACGAAGTTTCTGATCGGTCTTTCCGCGCTGGCCCTGACGGCCTGCGCCACCGGCCCGGCGACGCCGCAGTATTCGGCGACCGACACCGCCTTCACCGGCTGGATGCGGTTCGGCGGCGAGGAGTTTCAGCTGTACGCCGACCAGGACCAGGTGTTGCAGCCGTTCTCGCGGCCGTGCGTGTCCGGCGCGGCGTCGCGCGACGAGATGCGCCAGGCGGTGCGGGATCTGGGCGGGCAGAAGGTGACCGTCACCGGCCGGACCGCGGCATGGTCGGCGGGCCTGCCGGGGAACCGGATCGAGCACGAGGGCTCGGCCATCCGCAACGAGTGCGGCGGCGCCTTCGTCATCCTGGCCGACGACATCCGGCCGGCGAACTGAACGAACTGATCGGAGCGGAATGCGCATCCTCCTGACCAACGACGACGGTATCGAGGCCGAGGGGCTGGAATGCCTGGAGCGGATCGCCCGGACGCTGTCGGACGACATCTGGACGGTCGCGCCGCAGGTCGAGCAGTCGGGCAAGGGGCGGGGGATCACCCTGACCGAGCCGCTGCGGGTCAACGCCATCGGCGAGAAGCGGTTCGCGGTGACGGGGACGCCGACCGACTGCGTGGTGCTGGCGGTCAACGATCTGATGCCGGAGCGGCCCGATCTGGTGCTGTCGGGCGTCAACCGCGGGCACAACGTCGGCGAGGACTGCTCCTATTCGGGGACGGTGGCCGGGGCGCTTCAGGGGATGGCGTTCGGCATCCGCTCGATCGCGCTCTCCCAGTCTCTGGAGCGATTCCACGACGAGGTGACGGCGCACTGGGAGACGGCCGAGGCCTATGCGCCGGCGATCATCGCCCGGCTGCTGGAGCAGCCGTGGCAGGCGGGGGTGGTGATGAACCTGAACTTCCCGGCCCGGCCGCCGGAAGAGGTGATCCAGGTCGAGGTGACGCGGCAGGGCTTCCGCGACATCGGCGAGATGCACGCGGTGCGGCGCACCGACCTGAGGGGGCGGGACTATTACTGGATGAGCTTCCGCGGGACCAAGCAGGACCATCCGGCCGGAACCGACCTGCGGGCCATGGACGAGGGGAAGATCTCGGTCACGCCGCTGCACATCGACCTGACGCACATGCCGAGCGTGCACGACCTGAAGGGGGTGCTGGGCGGGGCGCCGCCGAAGACGGTGGCGGCGGAATGAGGGTGGCGTTCGCAGGTCTGGCCGGGGCTGCCGTGCTGCTCGCGGCCTGCGCGGTTACGGAGCCCTGGCCCGCCGACCGCGCCTGGATCGATTCCGGCTGCGAAGCGGCGGGTTGGTGCGGAGCCCGCGGGCGGCTGGCCGTGGCGGACGGGGTCGGCCTGCTGACGCTGGACGACGGCCGCTGCCTGCCCATCGTCCTGCCGCCGCGCATCGTCGCCGAACGCGCCCGCTGGGACGGCCGGCGGGTCGCGGTGAGAGGTCATGCCGTGGACCGTACGGCGGACGGCGGCGCGAGGGCAGGCCAACTGTGCCCGTCGTCCCCGTTGGTCATGGAGGCCCGCCGCTTTTCGCTGAAGGCCGACCGATGAAGCTGAACGACGATCGCGCCGGGCGGCTGATCCTCGGGCTGCGGCAGCAGGGGGTGACCGACCCGAAGGTGCTGCAGGCCATGGAGTCGATCGACCGCGCCGTGTTCGTGCACGAGAAATTCCTCGACCAGGCGTGGGAGGACCAGGCCCTGCCGATCGACTGCGCCCAGACGATCTCGCAGCCCTATATCGTCGGCCTGATGACCCAGGCGCTGGACGTGCAGCCGAGGCACAGGGTGCTGGAGATCGGCACGGGGTCCGGCTACCAGGCCGCGGTGCTGAGCCGGCTGGCGCGCTATGTCTATTCGGTGGAGCGGTATCGCAGCCTGCTGACCGAGGCCGAGCGGCGGCTGAAGGAACTGAAGATCGACAACGTCATCACCCGGCATGGCGACGGCGGGCTGGGCTGGCCGGAGCAGGCGCCGTTCGACCGGATCATGGTCACGGCGGCGTCGCCCGGCGAACCGACGGAACTGCTGCACCAGCTGAAGCCGGGCGGGATACTGGTGTGCCCGGTGGGGCGGTCGTCGGTGCAGCGGCTGCACCGCTACGTCAGTCTGGAAGACGGCTCGTTCCGGCGCGAGAGCCTGGCGGAGGTGCGGTTCGTGCCGCTGGTCGAGGGGACGGCGAAGGAGGGGTGAGGGGAGGCAGCAGGCGACAGGCAACAGGCAACAGGCAGCAGGCAGCAGGCGACGGGCGGTGAGTGCTGACAGGATGGGCAGGCGTCCCGCCGTCGACGCCCACTCTTTGGTGATCCCTGTTGCCTGATGCCTGCTGCCTGTTGCCTTCCTGTTAACCTTCCCGCCCAACTTTGGCGCGG
>NZ_DASWTO010000110.1:0-30354 GCF_036402095.1 Brevundimonas sp.
TCTCCGGCTCCCAATAGGTCACGCGCGGGTCTGACAGGCCGCCGGTGGCCAGCACGGCCGGATAGGCCTTCGCCTCGACCTGGTCGTAGGGGCTGTAGCTCATCATGTAGTCGTAGGCCTCGGGGTCCTCGATCGGATTGCCCCACTCCGGCCATTCCGGCGGCGTCAGCGGCAGGGAGGTGTCGCTCATGGTGTTGATCACGTCGACGAACGGCACCTGGCCGATGATCCCGGCCCACAGGTCGGGACGCATGTTGTTGACCGCCCCCATCAGCAGGCCGCCGGCGGATCCGCCCTGGGCCACGATATGCCCGGCCCTGCCATGACCGGTCGAGATCAGGTGCTCCGCCGCCGCGATGAAGTCGGTGAAGGTGTTCTTCTTGGTGAAGCGGCGGGCGCTGAGGAACCAGTTCCAGCCCTTGTCCGAGCCGCCACGGATGTGGGCGATGGCGTAGATCCAGCCGCGGTCGACCAGCGACAGCCGGTTGGTCGAGAAGCTCGCCGGCATGGGGATGCCGTAGCTGCCGTAGCCGTAGAGCAAGAGCGGGGCCGAACCGTCGACCGGCGTCGACTTGCGGCGCAGCACCGTCACCGGCACCAGCTCGCCGTCCGCCGCCGGAGCGTTCAGCCGCTCGACGACGTAGTCGGCCGGATCGTGGCCCGACGGCACCTCCTGCACCTTGCGCAGGGTCCGCTCGCGGGTCGCCAGGTCGTAGTCGTAGGTCGAGGTCGGCGTCGACGGCGAGTTGTAGCCGTAGCGCATGACCGTGGTGTCGAACTCCGACGCCCCGCCCAGCGACAGGGAATAGGCGGGTTCGTCGACGGCGATTTCGTGCTCGGCGCCGGCCCGGTCGCGGATGATGATGCGGGTGTTGGCGTCGGCCCGCTCCTGACGGCCGATATAGTCCTTCACCAGCGCCACGCCCTCGATGTAGCGGCCGGGCGTGTGCGGGACGAGGTCCTTCCAGTTCGCCTTGCCCGGGGTCGCGCTCGGGGCCTCGACGATCTTGAAGTCGATGGCGTCGTCGGCGTTGGTGCGGATCACCCAGCGGTCGCCCCAGTGGTCGGCGTCGTACAGGCGCGCCACCTGCCGGGGCTCGAGCACGGACGGCGTCGCGGTGAGGTCGGACGCCGGGATGATCCGCGCCTCGGAGGTCTCCTGATTGGCGATGGAGATGACCACGAAGGCGTCGTCGGCGGTGCGGCCGACGCTGATGAACATGCCCTCGTCGGTCTCCTCATAGACCAGTGAGGTTTCGCCGCCGCGCGCGGGGCGTCGGAAGATCTTGTCGGGCCGGCCGTTGTCGTCGCGGTTGGTCCAGAAGATCCACCGGCTGTCGGGCGAGAAGGTGAAGTTCCCGGTCGCCGAACCGATCGGATCGGGCAGGACCGCGCCGGTGGCCAGGTCCTTGACGAAAATCTGGTGCACCTCCGAGCCCTGCGCGTCCTCGGCGTAGGCGAACAGGGCGTGGTCCGGGCTGTGTTCGGCGGCGCTGACCTCGGAGTAGGCCTTGCCGGCGGCGAGAGCGTTGGCGTCCAGAAGCTCCTCGACGCGTCTGACCGGCAGCAGTCCGGGGTTGGCGTCTCGCTCGGCCCGGCTCGGGGCCCGGGTCCGACGCATGAAGCGCGGGTGCTGGTCGCCGGTCTTGTACTCCGTGTAGTACTCCCAGGGGCCGTCCGGCGACGGCACGGAGCTGTCGTTCTCCTTGATGCGGCCCTTCATCTCCTCGAACATCTGCGCCTGCAGGGGGAGGGTCGAGGCCATCATCGCCTCGCGGTAGGCGTTCTCGGCGGTCAGGTGCTCCTTGACGTCGGCCTTGATCAGGGTCGGGTCGCGCAGGACGGCCTGCCAGTTGTCGTCCTTCATCCACTGATAGTCGTCGACCCGGACCCGGCCCAGCTGTTCGATCCGCACCGGGATCTTCTTCGCGACGGGCGGGACGGGGGCGGTCTGAGGCATCGAGGCTCCGGGGACGCGGGCGTGGACGGGCAGGGCGGTCGCAGCGAGGGCGGCCGAGGCGGTGGCGAGCAGGTCGCGGCGGTTCATCGTATCAGGCCCCCGATGGCGAATTGGACGCGGACCTTGTGCGAGCGACCCCGCCGCCGTCAAATGAACAAACGGCCACGGCGACATCCCGCTCATGTTCGACCTGCAACTCCCCCCTGAGCCCGCCGCGGCGCTGCCGGCCCCCGCCTGGGACCTGACCCTCGGCCTGGTCGCGGCCACGGTGCAGCTCGACCAGCGCAACGGCGAGCGGCCCACCCGCCGGGTCGGGACGGGCTTCCTGATCGACGCCCCGCGGCCCGACGGGTCGCCCCGCACGGTGCTGGTCACCGCCCACCACGTGCTGAACGGCATGCCCGAGCCGGAGGCCCGGATCGGCTGGCGGGTCGAGATGCCAGGCGGGGGCTGGAAATTCGCGCCGGAGCCGCTGCGCATCCGCGAGGAGACCGGCGACCCTCTGTGGGTCCGCCACCCCGAGCGCGACATCGCGGTGATGGAGGTCTCGGCCCCGCCGGCCTTCGCCCGCGCCGCCGTCCCGCTGGGCTGGCTGGCCGACGCCAACGCCCTCGACGCCTGGCAGGTCGGGCCGGGCGACGAGCTGCTGACGCTCGGCTATCCGCACGGCTATTCGTCGAACACCGCGGGATTTCCGATCCTGCGCGTCGGCCGGGTCGCCTCCTGGCCGCTGACGCCCGTCACGTCCTTCCCGGTCTTCCTGCTCGACTTCCCGGTCTTTCCCGGCAACTCCGGCGGCCCGGTGTTCTGGACTCCGGCGGCGCGCAAGGCGCCCGGCGCGTTCCAGCCCGAGCATCCCTTCATCGCCGGCGTCCTGGTGTCCGAGGTCCGCCCCGGAGACGATCCGCTCGGCATCGGCGTGGTCGCCCACGCCGTCTATGTCCGCGAGGCCATCGCCCTGCTGGACGCGCCCTCGCCCTAGACATCGCAGGGGACGACGGCGCGCGGAGCGGGTTTTACCCGGGTGCAATCTGAAAAATCGGGGGGGCGGCGTCGGCGGAGTCGGCAAAGCCGCTGCTGCGAGTGCAGGAAAACCGGGGGGCAGAGTCGGCAGAGTCCACACGACGGACGCGGGGGGCCGGGGACCGGTGCAGGGCGGGGGCGGATTCGATTGTCAAAGACCCGCGCCTGATCAAGGACGCGGGGATCAGTATACGGTCGCGGCTTTATCAGGCGGGCAGATTGCCGCGAAAAGCCCGCAAGGTGTTGATCGGAAGAGGTTTCGGTCGCGAAACTGTGCTGACAATCCGCGAAAGGCCAGCACTGAGGCCCGGGCCGACCTATCCCGCCAGCACGTTCACGCTCATCCGCTCCAGCAGATCGCCGCCCTGCCCGACCGCGGCCAGCCGGCTGGAGACGTGGCCCAGCACATTGGCGGCGTAGACCTCGTACAGGGTGATCCGTCCCTCGAGCCACGCGGGATCGCCTTCGCCCGCGTCGATAATCGCCCGCGCCGCCAACGCGCCCCTGGCCAGCATCCAGCCGCCCACGACGTCGCCGAGCAGCTTCAGATAGGCGTCGGCGCCCGCCAGCACGTCGGCGGCGCGGGCGGCGTCGGTCTTGGCGTCGAGCAACCACAGGGTCGCGTCCTCGACCGCCTCGACGGCGTTGGCGAACCGCTCTACCGGCTTGCCTGAATAGAGCCGCGGCAGCAGCGCCAGCGTCGCCTTCATCTCCAGAATGAGATCACGGGCCGACTGGCCGCCGTCCTGACCCAGCTTGCGCCCGACCAGGTCCATGGCCTGGATGCCGTTGGTCCCTTCGTAGATCGGGGCGATGCGGGCGTCGCGGTAGTGCTGGGCCGCTCCGGTCTCCTCGATGAAGCCCATGCCGCCGTGTACCTGCACCCCCATCGAGGCGACCTCGACGCCGACGTCGGTCGACCATGCCTTGGCGATCGGGGTGAACAGGTCCTCGCGGCCCTTCCAGCGGCGGCGTTCCCCGTCGGTGGCCGCGTGCTTCGCCAGATCGGCGGCCACGCCCGTCGACAGGCAGATCGCCCGGGCGGCGGCGATCTTCGCCTTCATCACCGACAGGGTGCGCCGCACATCGGGGTGATCGATGATCGGGGCGTTGGCCTCGCCGGTCCAGGCCGACCGGCCCTGCCGCCGCTCCCGCGCATAGTCCAGCGCCTGCTGGTAGGCGCGCTCGGCGACGCCGACGCCCTCGACCCCGACCGCCAGCCGGGCCGCGTTCATCATCACGAACATATGGGCGAGGCCCTGATTGGGCTGGCCGACCAGTTCGGCCGTCGCCCCCTCATAGGCCATGACGCAGGTCGGCGAGGCGTGGATGCCCAGCTTGTGCTCGATGCCGACGGGGCGAAAGGCGTTGCGCTCGCCCAGCGTCCCGTCCGGCTTGACCAGATATTTCGAGGCGAGGAACAGGCTGATGCCCTTCGGCCCGGGCGGGGCGTCGGGCAGGCGGGCCAGCACCATGTGGACGATGTTGTCCGTGGCGTCGTGATCGCCCCAGGTGATGAAGATCTTCTGCCCCGTCAGGGCATAGGTCCCGTCGCCGTTCGGGACCGCCGTCGCTGTCAGCGCCCCGAGGTCCGATCCCGCCTGCGGCTCGGTCAGCACCATGGCTCCGGTCCATTCGCCCGAGACCAGTCTGGTCAGATACGTCGCCTTCTGGGCCTCGGTCCCGACCGCCTCCAGCGCCTCGATCGCGGCCAGCGACAGCATCGGGCACAGGCCGAAGGCCATGCATGCGGCATGGACCGTCTCGTAGGCCGCCAGCTCCAGCGCCTTGGGCAACTGCTGCCCGCCCGCGTGCGCCGGGGCCGACAGGCCGGTCCAGCCGCCCCCGGCGAACTGGCGGTAGGCGTCGGCGAAGCCCGGCGCGGCGGTCACGGCGCCGTCGACGTAGGTCGAGCCCTTCTGGTCGCCGATCCGGTTCAGGGGCGCGAGCACGCCTTCCGAGAACTGGCCCGCCGCTTCCAGCACCGCGGCCAGCAGATCGGCGTCATAGTCGGGAAAGGCCCCGGTCGCGGCCACGGCGTCGACGCCCGCCACCTCGGTCAGGGTGAAGATCAGCTCGCGGACAGGCGCGCGGTAGGTCATCGGCTCGGCTCTCGAAAACGTGCGGACGTTCATGCCGCCTTGCCGCCGCGTCAGGCAAGGCGCGGCTTGGCGAACCGCGTCGTCTGGGCCAAGCTGACGGTTCTACGTTTCGAAGAGGGAGGAAGCCCGTGGCCGAGCCGCGCAACCGCTATTCGACCGTGTCGCTGGTCCTGCACTGGCTGATCGCCGCCCTGGTGGTGACCCAGATCCTCTTGATCTGGGGCCATGAGGCGACGGAGGGGGCGACCTCGCGCGAGTTCGTCAACATCCACAAGTCGGTCGGCCTGAGCATCCTGGTCCTGACCCTGATCCGGCTGGGCTGGCGCATCGCCAATCCCGCCATCCCGCTGCCCGACACGACGCCGCGCTGGCAGAAGCTGACCGCGCGGGGCACCCACGTCCTGTTCTACGTCTTCCTGATCGCCATGCCGCTGGTCGGCTGGGCCGCGTCCTCGGCGGCCGGGCGGGACATCCTCTGGTTCGGCCTGTTCGAATGGCCGGCCCTGCCGATCGGCGGCGGCCGTGAGACGGCGGGCCAGTTGATGGACCTGCACGAACTGGCGGCCAAGCTGCTCATCGCGCTTGTCGTGCTGCATATCCTCGGGGCGCTGAAGCACCACTTCATCGACCGGGACAACGTCCTGCACCGGATGATCCCGCTGATCCCGCGCCGGCCATGAGACGGCGCGCCGTCCTGCTCGGCGCCCTTGCGGTCCTCGGGCTGGGCGGTTCGGCCGCGCCCGAGCCGTGGACGGTGCTGCGCGAGGCCTCGACCATCGAGATGTCGGTGCGAGCCTTCGGCGGCTCGCATCGCGGCCGGTTCGACGACTGGCGCGGCGACATCGCCTTCGACCCGGACGCGCCGTCGCGCACCAGCGCCACGGTGGTGGTCCAGACCGGCTCGCTGAAGATGAACCCCGCGGCGGTCACCGGCCGGGCCGTCGGACCCGCCTTCCTCGACGCGCGGCGCTATCCGGTCATCCGCTTCGAGCTCCGCTCGCTCGAGGCGCTGGGCGGCGAGCGCTACTCGGCCCATGCCGATGTCACGATGAAGGGCCGCACGCGCCCCGTGACCTTCCCGCTGGACTTGCGAGTCACCGGCGACCGGGCGCATCTGACGGGCGCGTTCACGCTGGACCGCACGGATTTCGGCATAGGAACCACAGGCGCGTGGAACAGGATGATCGGCCGCGAGGTGACGGTGCGGGTGGCGCTTCAGGCCCGGCGCCAGTAGGCGCGACAGACGCGCAGGCGGCCGAGGCGCTGGCCGCCGGCGGCCTCGTCATCCTGCCGACCGAGACGGTCTACGGCCTCGCCGCGGACGCCGGGAACGCCGCCGCTGTCGCGGCTATCTTCGAGGCCAAGGGCCGGCCCCGCTTCAATCCGCTGATCGCCCACGTCGCCGACGCCGTCGCGGCCGAGGCGATCGCCGTGTTCGACGACCGCGCCCGCGCCCTGGCCGAGGCGTTCTGGCCCGGGCCCCTGACCATCGTGGCGCCGGTGCGCGACCGCGAGCGGGTCTGCGACCTCGCCCGCGCCGGTCTCGACAGCGTCGCCGTCCGCGTGCCGGGGCACGTCCGCGCCCGCGCCGTCATTTCCGCCTTCGGCAAGCCCGTGGTCGCGCCGTCGGCCAACCGCTCCGGCCGTCCCAGCCCGACGACCTTCGAGGACGCGCTGGAAGAAACCGGCTTCGCCGCCGCCGACGCCGTCGACGGCGGCCCCTGCGCGGTGGGGGTGGAGAGCACGGTGGTCTCGGTGCTCGACGGCCGCGTCGCCCTGCTGCGGCCGGGCTCGGTGACGCGCGAGGAGATCGAGGCCGTGGTCGGGCCGCTCGACCGGGGCGGGGAGGGGCATCGCTCGCCGGGGCGCACGGCGCTCCACTACGCCCCGGACGCGCCGGTGCGGATCAACGCCGCCTCGGCGGGGGAGGGTGAAATCCTGCTCGGCTTCGGCCCCGGGGTCGGCGACCGCCGCTGGAGCCTGAGCCCTTCGGGCGATCTGCGCGAGGCGGCGGCCAACCTGTTCCGGATGCTGCGCGAGGCGGACCGGGAAAGGCCGGCGGGGATCGCGGTGTCGCCGATCCCGGCGCACGGGCTGGGCGAGGCGATCAACGACCGGCTGAAGCGGGCGGCTGGGTTTGTGGGGTAACGGGCCGCCGTCGCTTCCGTGCTGTCAGTGCGGCAGGGTCGCCACCCAGGCCTCGAGCGCGGCTGTGTCGCTCATGTCGCCGTCGAAGCGATGGACAGGCATGACTGACTGGTTATGCCCCCGCTCGCGGCCAATGTAGTATTTCATCGGCACAGACATCCGGCCCAGGCCGCTGGGCATCTCGACGCCGCGGGTTTCCATATAGATCGTGTCAGCCCCGGTTTCGCGCCCGATCGGCGTGGCGCCGAGGCGAACCCATAAGTCCACTGCGTCGAGGCAGGCGGACATGCAGGCCTCGTCGGTCAGCACCAGCACCTTTCCGGTCGGCGGATGGTAGGGCGGCGCCTCGACGTCCGGGGCCGAAGCTACGTTGACGCTGGGCTCGATCGCCCAGCGATCATCGCCTCTCGCGATGGCCGCCTCCAGTCCGGCGATGGAGTTCCGATACCACTCCCTCATGTCGGCCGAGAGATTGCCGTTCGCGTCGCGCTGCTCGAGATCGTCGCGCAGAGCCTGCACATTGCCCTCGGACGCCCTCCAGACGACGGTCATCGGCGGTTCCGGCGCGCGCCGGAAGGCGTCGGCGCCCCACAATGTCTCCGCGATCTGGTGCGACCATCCTGAGGAACCGCCCCCGTTCCCGCGGAGATCGAATACGATGGCCGGCGCCTGGCGCATGGCGTCGGCCTCCGCTGCGATCTGCGAGACGAGCGCGCCCAGAGCCCGTCCGGCGTCGCTTTCCGGGTTGCCGCTGAAGGTCGGGAGGGTGACCCAGTAGCTGCCGTCACCCAGGCGCCGCATCCCCATCGTGAGGCGCAGGGGCTCCGGGTACAGGTCGTAGCGGGAATGGAAGTCGGCGCCGCCCGGGCGCCATTCGAGATCGAGCGCGAGCCTGCCGCCGTCCGTTTCGAACACGCAATTCTGGATCGACCGGACATAAGGGTCGCCGGTATCGATCATGACCGACGCGCCGAACAGGGCGCGTTGGGAGGCCAGCTCCCAACGCCCGAAACGGGCGCCCTGGCGATCGTCACCGATCTGGAAGGCGTCGCGCCCGTCACACGACACAATGTGAGCGCCGACAGGGACCCCGGACCATGCCTCAGCCCGTGTGACGATCAGCCCTTTGTCGCCGTCATCCCGTGCGATGAAGCCCGGCCACTTCACCTCGAGGTCGGGCGTGGAGCCGTAGACTCCGAACCCGAGGTGACCGTCGTCGAAGGCCGCAAGGTAATGCTGCAGGGCGTAGAAATAGTCCCCGAAGCTGTCGGCCGCCTCGGCCCGCTCCAGCGCCAATCGGTATTGCCCATCGTTCAGCGCGCCGAAATGCGGGTCATCCGGATTCGCCATGCCGGGATGGCTGGAGGCGATGGCGTCATGCATCGCACTCGCGTCTTTCCGCAGCGTCTCACCCCAGTCCACGACAGTCGGAACCTGCGCCGACGCCACGCTCACCGAGGCGATGAGGACCATCCAGAGCGACATAGTGCGCACCCCCTACCTTCGCAGCATAGGGTTTCATGGCGCTTCGCCAAGACGGAATGGCGACGGCGGACCGGCCGACGTCTCCCGCCGCCTACTGCGCCGTCCAGCCGCCGTCGATCGAGAAGCTGGCGCCGTTGGCCGAGGCGCCGAGGTCGCTGACCAGATACAGCATCATCCCCGTCAGCTCGTCGGTGGTGACGAACCGCTTGGTCGGCTGGGAGCCGAGGATGACGTCCTTCAGCACCTGCTCCTTCGACATGCCGCGCGTGCGGGCCTGGTCGGCGATCTGCTTCTCGACGATCGGCGTCTCGACATAGCCGGGGCACAGGGCGTTGCAGGTGATGTTGTCCTGAGCCAGCTCCAGCGCCACCGTCTTGGTGAAGCCGATGACGCCATGCTTGGCCGCGACATAGGCCGACTTGAACGGGCTGGCGACGAGGCCGTGGGCCGAGGCGACGTTGATGATCCGGCCGCGTCCCTGGGCCTTCATGATCGGGATCGCCGCCCGCGTCGCATAGAAGGTCGAGGACAGGTTGATGGCGATGATCTGCTCCCACCGGTCGGCGGGGAATTTCTCGACCGCCTCGACGTGCTGGATCCCGGCGTTGTTGATCAGGATGTCGACCCGGCCCAGCTGGTGCTTGCCGTAGGCGACCATGTCCGCGACCTCGTCGCCGCGCCGCATGTCGGCCGCGTGGTAGCGCACCCGCACGCCGCAGCTGGCCTCGAGCTCGGCCCGGGTGCGTTCGATCTCCGACGGGTCGCCGAGGCCGTTCAGCACCACGTCGCCGCCGCGCGAGGCGATGGCGCGGGCGAAGGCCAGGCCGATCCCCGACGTCGAACCCGAGATCACCGCCACCTGACCCTTCAGGTCGCCGATGTCGCGGAAGGGCGCGTTCCCGGCTTCCGAGCCGTCACCGCGTTTGGGCCACTGGAACATTGATGTCTCGTCCGTCTGCGTCTTGGATCAGCCTAACGGTTCGCGTCTGCGAAGGCGACAGGCCGTCACGAATTTCCTGATCTGATGAATATCCAGTCGGCGGCGGTCGATCCAGCCTTGTCGAACCGGTAGCCGTCGCGGTCGAAGGCCTTGAGATCCTCGGCCCGCTCGATCCGCTCGTCGATGGCGAAGCGCGCCATGCCGCCCCGGGCCTTCTTGGCGAAGAAGGAAATGATCCGGCTCTCGCCGTCCTTCGCCTCGCGGAAATGCGGCGTCACCACAGGCAGCTTCAGCGCCCTCGCGTCGACGGCGCCGAAATATTCCTGGCTGGCGAGGTTCACCAAGGTCGGGTCGGCCATGCCCGCGGCGTGGGCGTTGAGGCATTTCGAGATCCGGTCGCCCCAGAAGTCGTAGAGGCTGGCGCCACGCCGCGTCTTCAGCCGGGTCCCCATCTCGAGCCGGTACGGCTGGATCCGGTCCAGCGGCCGCAGCAGGCCGTACAGGCCCGACAGGATGCGGATGTGGTCCTGGGCGAAGGCGAGGCCGGCTGCGTCCAGTTCGCGCGCCTTCAGCCCCTCGTAGACATCGCCGGCGAAGGCGAAGGCCGCCTGCACCCCGTCCGCCGAGTCGGCGTCGAAGGCCTGGAAGCGCTCGCGGTTGAGCCGCGCCAGGTCGTCGGAAATGCCCATCAGCCGGCGCAGCTCGGCCACGGTCCGGGCGCGCGCGGTGCGGGCCAGGGAGGCCGTGTCCTCGCGGAAGCGCCGCTCCGACGCGGGAAGGGCGGGGTCGGCTTCGGTGAAATCCAGCCGCTTGGCCGGGGACAGGACGATCAGCAAGGCGGGACTCCGGCGGCGGGGACGCCCCGAATAGGCCGCTTCGACGACGAATTGAACCGGGCGCCGGGTCGCGCCCCGCGGTCAGCCGGTGCGTTGGTACAGCGCGGCCAGCACCGCCGGCAGACGCTCCGGCAGATCCTCGGCGATCAGCCCGGGCCCGATCCCCCGCGCCGCCTCGGCGTGCAGCCAGACCGCGGCCCGCGCCGCATCGAAACTGTCCATCCGCTGGGCCATCAAGCCGCCGATCATCCCCGCCAGGACGTCGCCCGTCCCCGCCGTCGCCAGCCACGGCACGCCATTGCCATTGACTGAAATGCGTCCGTCCGGGGCGGCGATCACCGTCGCCGGCCCCTTCAGCACCACGACCGCGCCGGCCCGTTTCGCCGCCTCGGCCGCCGCCGCCTCCCGTCCCGCCTCCAGCAGGCCCGGGAACAGCCGCCGGAACTCGCCCTCGTGCGGCGTCAGCACGTCGTCGCGGTCGAGCACGTCGAACAGGTCGTCCGGCCAGCCCTCGAAGACCGTCAGCCCGTCGGCATCGACCACCAGGGCCGCGCCGGTGACGGCCAGGGCGCGCACATGGGCCTGGGTGGCCTCGGTCACGCCCGCGGCGGGCCCGATGACGACGGCGTCCATCCCCGCAGCCGCCTCGCCCAGAGCCTCGGGCGAGCCGAACGGGGTCAGCATGATCGCCTCGATCGCCGGGGCGATGACCGCCGCGGCGTCCGGCGGACACAGGATGCGCACAAGGCCCGCGCCGATACGCAGTCCGCCCCGCGCCGCCAGCCGCGCGGCCCCCGTCTGGGTCGCCTTGCCGGAGACCACGCCGAGGCGTCCGCGCGCGTGCTTGTGCGCCTCCGCGCCGGGCCACGGGAAGCTGTCGCGCCAGTCGGGCAGGGAGGACCCGGTCACCGCGGCGGTTCTCCGTTCACGGATGGCGAAGGCCGCTGAAAAAGGCTTGCCTTATTGTGCAATGCAATGTCCCTTTACCGCCCGAGCGCGAGGCGTATTAAGCCCGCCTGGGATCGCTGATGAAAAAGATCGAAGCCGTCATCAAGCCGTTCAAGCTGGATGAAGTGAAAGAAGCGCTCCAGGACGCCGGAGTGCAAGGCATGACCGTGCTCGAGGCCAAGGGATACGGCCGTCAGAAGGGTCATTCCGAACTCTACCGCGGGGCCGAATACGTCATCGACTTCCTGCCCAAGATCAAGATCGAGGTGGTGGTCCCCGACGACATGGTCTCGTCGGTCGTCGAGGCGATCCAGGCGGCCGCCCGCACCGGCAAGATCGGCGACGGCAAGATCTTCGTGTCCGACGTCCTCGACGTCATCCGCATCCGCACCGGCGAAACGGGGGCCCAGGCCGTCTGACCGCCAAGACCACCGGCCGCTCCCCCAGGGCGGCCGTTTCATTTCCTCCCCCAAGAAACGGACCCCTCGAAGATGAGCGCGAAGAAAATCCTCTCGGAGATCAAGGAGAAGGACGTCAAATACGTCGACCTTCGCTTCACCGACACCAAGGGGCGTATGCAGCACGTCACCTTCGACATCGACCTGGTCGACGAGGAGTTCCTTGAGGACGGGACCATGTTCGACGGCTCCTCGATCGCCGGCTGGAAGGCGATCAACGAGTCCGACATGCTGCTGAAGCCGGACCTGAACGGCTGGTGGATCGACCCCTTCTATCAGCAGACCACCCTGTTCCTGTTCTGCGACGTGCTGAACCCGGACACGGGCGAGCCCTACAACCGCGACAGCCGCTCGATGGCCAAGAAGGCCCTGGCCTATGTGCAGTCCTCGGGCGTGGGCGACACGGTGTATTTCGGCCCGGAAGCCGAGTTCTTCATCTTCGACGACGTGCGCTGGTCCACCGCGCCGCATGACACCGGCTACACCTACGATTCGATCGAGCTGCCGGCCAACACGGGCTCGGAGTATTCCGAGGGCAACATGGGCCACCGCCCGGGTCACAAGGGCGGCTACTTCCCGGTCAATCCGACCGACAGCGCCCAGGACCTGCGCGGCGAAATGCTCGGCGTCATGCGCGACCTGGGCATGCAGCCCGAGAAGCACCACCACGAGGTCGCCCCGGCCCAGCACGAGCTGGGCCTGAAGTTCAGCGACCTGCTGACCATGGCCGACCGGACCCAGCTCTACAAATACGTCATCCACAACGTCGCCGCCGCCTACGGCAAGTCGGCCACCTTCATGGCCAAGCCGACCTTCGGCGACAACGGCTCGGGCATGCATGTGCACCAGTCGATCTGGCGCGACGGCAAGCCGCTGTTCGCGGGCGACAAATACGCGGGCCTGTCCGACCTCTGCCTCTGGTACATTGGCGGCATCATCAAGCACGCCAAGGCCATCAACGCCTTCGCCAACTCGACCACCAACTCCTACAAGCGCCTGGTGCCGGGCTATGAGGCGCCGGTGAAGCTGGCCTATTCGTCGCGCAACCGCTCGGCCTCGATCCGCATCCCGTGGGTCAATTCGCCCAAGGCCAAGCGCATCGAGGCCCGCTTCCCCGACCCGATGGGCAACCCCTATCTGACCTTCGTGGCCCTGCTGATGGCCGGCCTCGACGGCATCGAGAACCGCATCGATCCGGGCGCGCCGGCCGACAAGAACCTCTACGACCTGCCGCCGGAAGAACGCGGCAACATCCCCGAGGTGTGCGGCTCGCTGAAGGAGGCGCTCGACAGCCTCGACAAGGACCGCGCCTTCCTCAAGAAGGGCGGCGTCATGGATGACGACTTCATCGACAGCTACATCGAGCTGAAGATGGAAGAGGTGATGCGGCTGCAACTGCACCCGCACCCGGTCGAGTTCGACATGTACTACAGCTGCTGATCGACAGCCGGGGCTGACGATCGAAGGGCGCCGCACGGAAAACCGCCGGCGCCCTTTTCCTTGCGCGAACGACGCAATCCCGCCTCAAGTCAAGGTCACGCTTCCTGCAACTGTGGGAGGTGGTGATGTGGAAGCAAGGCGCGATCTCGATGGCGGTGCTCGCCGCATTGGCGGCCACTCCCGCCCGGGCCGATCCGGCCGGGGATTGGGCGTTCTTTCTCGACAACAGCTATAGCCAGCACAGCGAGGCGGACGAAAACAGCTGGGAGGACCAGCTCTTCCGCGAGGGTGAAACCTACGGGCGCGGCGAGGCGGTGGCCAGATGGGCCTCACAGGTCGGTCTGCCCGGCGCGGCGGCCGAGCGCTATGCCGACGCAATCATCCGTTCGGTCGTCGCACGCGAAACGTGCGTCACGGTGTCCGCCTGTGATTTCTCGCCCGGCGGCGAATGGAGTCGATCGGTCCTGCAGCCCGCGCTGGAGGAGCCGACTGGCGAGTTGCTCTGGGTGATCGGTCAGAACATCGGCTCCGATCCCGCGCCGATCTCTCCCGCGATTTTCAGCGCTCTGATCGACGCCCATCCCCGCAGGACCGAACTGCTCGCGCGGCTTTACCGCTACTCCGGTCGCCTTCCGTTCCTGGTCGCGCTCGTCGTCGAGGATCCGCGCGATCCGACGGCGCTCGCGGCGCTCAGGAGCAGTGGCGCGGGCGTGGACGGTGGCCCGATCAATTGGGACGGCGGGGTCCTCGCGGTGCTTGAAGATGCGTTGGGCCGCCTCGCCAACGGGGGCGCCGAACCCGCGGAACAGGCCGTGTACGCCCAGGCCATCCTGGCGCGATATTTCCAGCTGGGACTGACGGACGAGGGGCTGGCCACATGGCGCGCCTATTCTCCGGCCCTGAAGGCGGAGCTGCCGCTTCAGTTTGAAGGGTGCGCAGCCCGAAGCGACAGTGACGACTGTGTCGGCCTGGACGCCTCCGAAGTTCTATCGAACGGGCTTCTCGCGGCGCTCTGGCTGGATGGCGATCGGACAGGCGCGGAGGCGTGGCTGGCCCAGGTCGAGCGCCGCATGGGAGACAGCGAGGTCTGGTCCGCCTTCCAGGAGCATGCGGCGCTTCGTGAGGGAATCCGGCGGTCCGTGCCGGACGCAGATCTGTTCGACCTGTATACGGCCGGCGCGCCCCGGCGCGTTCCGGTCGAGGACCACAGTCTGTCGGGCGAAGGGTGGCTGTTTCAGCGTTTCGACCCCGCCACGCGAACGATCGTCAGCCAGCGGGCGCGCGACGCCGGCTACCCGTCGATCGCGGAAACGATCGCCACCCGCGAGCCCTACTATCGGGACGCCGACAGTCTCTATGACGGCAATCTCGATGAGATGGCTTCGATATTGACCCATGTGGCCGACCGCCGCGCGGAGCTGCGCGCCGCCATCGACGCCGCCTGGACGGCGCAGGGCGGGGATTTCAACAGTCGTCGCCAGGCGCCTGAACCGGCGAAGATTCCCGTGGCGTGGATCGAGTCGGCGTTGCCTGCCGGAGTACCGACATGGATCGAGCCCGAGGAGCCGGCTCCCGCGGCGGTCAGTCCGGTGGACGCCTCAGGGCTGGAGGCCGTTGAGGCCGCCCTGCCGGAGGAAGTCCCTGAGGCTGAACTGTCCGGGGAGGGCGATCCGGCGCTCCTCGACGGGGGCGACGACTTCGAGCGCGACTTTATCGAAGCTCCGGCGCTGGACCTCCCCGCGGGTCTGGAAGCTCCGGTCCATCCTGCGGGTGTCGTGCGCATCGACAGGAATGGCGACGACGTCGTGTTGCTGTACCAGTCAGCCGAGTACGACTTGCCCGGCGAGATTCCCGCGTTCGGCCTGTGGCTGATCCGGACAGAGAATGGAGGCTGGACCGAACCGGTGTACCTGGGCCTGCAGCAGTACTTTCCCTATGTCGCCACGCCGGCGTCAGCCCTCCCGATGGTGGAAAGCGGGCGGGTTCGCATCGAGGTGCAAGTTCGGGAGATCGACCCGCGCACGATCACCTTCCCCCCTGTCGGGCTGGGTTATCTGCGGCGCGAAGACGGGCGGGTCATCGAGGCGAGCCTGACGGATCTGGTCCGCGACACGGACGGCGACCGACTGACGGACATCGCCGAGGACCGGCTGGGGCTGGATTCGGAAAATCCGGACATCGACGGCGACGGCCTTCCCGACGGGACCGATCCCGTGCCCCTGGCCAGCGGGGCGAATGTTTCGACACCCGCGCGGCAGGCCCTGGCGCTGGCCATCCTGAAGCAGGTCGTCGGGTACGAGGCGGCCGCTATCGTCGTTGCCCCGCGCGAGGTGGTTACGGACGAGCTGGATGTTCTGTCCGCCTTGGGCGAATCGCCGCCGCACCCGGCATCCGCCCTGCCACGCACGGTCATTCTGGTCGGGGATCCGACCCTGTTCGCGGGTCTCGACCTGCCGTTCCGGCTGCTTGTCTATACACCCGAGCAGGCGCGGGGGCTGGCGACCGGCGCACCCTTCTATCCGCCGTCGATTTCGGTCTACTCGTCGCTCGACCAGCGGCGGCATCTCGTGGAATGGTCGGCTTCGTGGGTCGGAGGCCAGTTCCTGGTCACATGCCCCGATAACGGGGGAGCGTGCGAGGTCCAGGTGAAGCAACAGTGGATCACCTGAACCCCGCTCTCGCCTAGCGGTTGGTCGTCTCGACCTCGATGCCGTCTTCGCCGGCGCGGACGGTGGTGCTGTCGCCGTCGCGCTTTTCGACCACGACGGGCGGAGTCGGGACGGGCACCTCGCGCTCGACCACCACCGGGTCGGCCGGGACCTCGCGTTCGATGATCGTCGTATTGGTGTCCGTGGCGGCGGTCTCGGCGGCCGTGTCGGCGTCGTCCTCGGCCGGGGTGCAGGCGGCGGCCGCGAGCGCCATGGCGCTGACGGAGGCGATGGCGGCGATTCGAAGAATTCTCATGGCGGGCTCCTGAAGGGGACCCGGGCCAAACGGTCACGCTGCCGCGGGGTTCCGGTCAGGCCGCCGCTTCCGCCGCGTCCGCCGCCCTTCGCCGCAGTTCGATCAGCCGTACGCACCAGATCGAGATTTCGTAGAGCAGCACCAGCGGGATCGCCAGCATCAGCTGGCTGATCGGGTCGGGCGGGGTGACGATGGCCGCAACCACGACCACGCCGACGATGGCGTAGCGGCGGCCCTCGGCCATGACCTTCGAGGAGATGATCCCGGCCAGCCCCAGCAGGGTCATCACCACCGGCAGCTGGAAGCACAGGCCGAAGGCCAGCAGCAGCGCCGTGACGAGGTTCAGATAGTCCGACACCTTGGGCAGAAGCTCGGCCGAGACGCCTCCGGCGGTGATCTGCTGGCTCAGCGAGAACCACATGACGAACGGCAGCATGACGAAATAGACGAGGGCCGCGCCGAGCAGGAACAGCAGGGGGGCGGCGACCAGGAAGGGCAGGAAGGCGCCCTTCTCGTTCCGGTACAGGCCCGGCGCGACGAATTTGTACAGCTGCCAGGCGAGGACAGGGAAGGCGACGACGATGGCGCCGAACCCGGCCAGCTTCATCTTGGTGAACAGGATTTCCAGCGGCGCCGTGTAGATCAGGTTGACCATCTGGCCGTCGACGACCGGCAGCGGCTTCAGCCCCGCGGTGCCGAGGATCAGATCCACCGGCGACACATGGCCACCGGGTCCGACCGCGGTGTGGAAGGCGGCGGCGGCGGCGAACGGCTTGACCAGGAAGATGTACAGCGGCTCCGAGAAGGCGAAGCACAGGATGAAGCCGAGCACGAAGGCCACGACGCAGATCACCAGCCGCCCGCGCAACTCGATCAGGTGATCCATCAGAGGCGCGCGCGACGCCTCGATCTCGGCCTCGTCCCGCTCCAGCCGGCTCACAGGTCAACCGCCTTCTTGCGCGCGGCCCGCGGTTTGGCCGCGGCGGGTTTCTTCCGGGCGGCGGTGGCGCGCGGCGCCGCCTTGCGCGCGGCCTTGGGTTCAGGGGTCGAGGGCGCCGCGGGCGCCTCAAGCGGCTCCATCACCGGCGCGCTGTCCGGCCACTCGTCCGGCGCGGTCAGGGCGGGATCGGTCGCGGACGTCAGCAGCGGCTTGCTCAGGTCGTCGCGGATGTCGCGGAAGGCCGCGTCGGCCTCGGCCCCGAGCGGGACCATCTGGCCGGTGCGCAGCGCCTCGACCTCCTTGCGCAGCTCGTCCAGTTCGGACTGCCGCGCCATCTCGTCGAAGCTCGAACGGAACTCGTTGGCCATGGCGCGGGCCCTGGCCATGACCTTGCCGATCTTGCGCATCAGCACGGGCAGGTCTTTCGGCCCGACGACCAGCAAGGCCACCAGTCCGATGACGAGGATTTCAAGCCCGCCGATGCCGGGACCAAGTCCACCCATCCGTCAGGGTCTCCGACGCGAATGAGGGCTTACGACTTCAGGTCTTCTTTTTCGGCTTCGGTGCGCGGCAGGGCGCCAGCGCGCTCGTCCTTGGGCTTGTCGCCGTCCGTGTCCTTGAGGCCGTCACGGAAGGCCCTCACGCCCTTCGCGGCGTCACCCATCAGGCCCGACAGCTTGCCGCGGCCGCCGAACAGCAGCAGCACGATGATGGCGACGATGGCCCAGTGCCAGATGCTGAAAGAACCCACGAGATATCTCCTGTTCCGGGCCGCCTGGACCCGCACAAACTGTTGCGTCGCATATAGGCCGTTCAGTGGCGCGACGCCAAGCGAACCTGTTAGGGACGCGCCTATGAGTCACGTGATCATCCACACCGACGGCGCCTGCCGCGGCAATCCCGGGCCCGGGGGCTGGGGCGCCGTGCTTCAGACCGGCGGCGGTCACGAGAAGGAGCTGTGGGGCGGCGAGCCCCTGACCACCAACAACCGCATGGAGCTGATGGCCGCCATCATGGCGCTGGAAGCCCTGACGCGCCCCTGCCGCGTCGATCTGCACACCGACAGCAAATACGTCATGACCGGGATCACCGAATGGATCCGGGGCTGGAAGGCGCGCGGCTGGAAGACCGCCGATAAAAAGCCGGTCAAGAACGAGGACCTGTGGAAACGTCTCGACGCCGCCCGCGCCCGCCACGAGGTCAAATGGCACTGGGTCAAGGGCCACGCCGGCCACGAACTCAACGAACGCGCCGACGGTCTGGCGAATCGCGGGATCGACGATCCGAAGGGCTAGGGCTGGGCGTAGAGGCCGTAGACCGGGCGATCCGGATTCGTCAGGTCAAGGGTCAGCCACATTCCGCCGTCCTCCATGCAGACCGGCGCGGTCAGGACCCGGCTGTCGGGCGCCTCGGGTGAGAGCCCGCCCTCGAAGGCCGACGACGGGCCGCGGCCGTGCATGATCTTCTGCAGCAACCATGTCCCATTCGTCCGGTATTCCACCCCGGAGCGGTCGCGGCCGGTGCAGCCATCCTCGTCGCAGTCCGCCGAGACGAACCGCGCGTCGTCGGAGCGCACGGTCTCGTCGAAGCGGATGTCGCCGAAACGGTCGGCCTGGGCCAGCGGCACGCAGGCCGCCAGCGCCGCCGCCGCGTGGACGGAGATCATGCCGCGCGCACCTTCAGCTTCGGCCCGTCGATGCCCTCGACGATCACGCTCTCGCCGACCATCGGGGCCTCGCCCTCCAGTTCGGCCGGCCATTCGGCGCCCGAGACGAACACGCGGCCGCGGCCGTCGGTGAAGGCCTGCACCACCTGCGCCCTCTGGCCGATCAGCCGTCCGTCGCGGGCGTTGATGTCGGGGCTGTCCGACGGATTGACCCGCTGGATCAGCCTTCGCGACAGCAGGGTCGCCGCCACGGTCAGGACCGCGAACAGCAGCACCTCGCCGGGCAGGCCCAGCGGCAGGCCCAGGGCGGTGGCGACCGCCACCACCCCGGCCGACACGGCCGGCCACAGCAGCCACTCGGTCGAGAAGGCGGCCTCGACGGCCAGCAGGATCACGCCGATGGCCAGCCAGATCCAGTAGGGCTGCGCGGCATGGAGATCGATGAGCGCGTCCCTGGTCTAGGTCCCCGGAACCGAGCCGCCGCCCCGGGGCGGACGGGGCGGGCGCAGCGCGGTGGGAGCGCCGCCGGCGGCGGGCGCGGTGCGCACGTCGGTGCGGCTCTGCTGCTGCTCCTTCGCCAGGCCGACCAGCTCGCCCAGACCGGCGATCGTGCCCACCAGACCGGACATCTCGGCCGGGACGATGACGGTCTTGGCGGTCGGATTGCGCGCCAGTTCGGCAAAGGCCTCGACGTAGCGCTGGGCCACGAAATAGTTGATCGCGTTGACGTCGCCGCGGGCGATGGCCTCGGACACCATCGCCGTGGCCTTGGCCTCGGCCTCGGCCTCGCGCTCACGCGCCTCGGCGTCGCGGAAGGCGGCCTCGCGCCGGCCCTCGGCCTCGAGGATGGCCGCCTGCTTGGCGCCCTCGGCGCGGGTGATGGCGGCCTGTTTCTCGCCGTCAGCCTCGGTGACCACGGCGCGGCGCTCGCGCTCGGCCTTCATCTGCCGGGCCATGGCGTTGGTGATGTCGGCCGGCGGGGTCAGGTCCTTGATCTCGATGCGGTTGGCCTTGACGCCCCACGGCTCCGTCGCCGCGTCGATGACGTGCAGCAGGCGGGTGTTGATGGCGTCGCGCTGGCTCAGGACCTCGTCCAGCTCCATGGAGCCGACCACGGTGCGCAGATTGGTCATGCACAGCTGCGAGATGGCGTAGGGCAGGTCGTCGACCCGGTAGGCGGCCCGGGCCGCGTCCATCACCTGGATGAAGACGATGCCGTCGACCTTCACCACGGCGTTGTCCTTGGTGATGACCTCCTGGGTCGGGACGTCCAGCACCTGCTCCATCATGTTCATGCGCCGGCCGATGCGGTCGACGAAGGGCGTCAGCAGGCTGATGCCCGGGGTCAGGGTGCGGGTGTATTTGCCGAACCGTTCCACAGTGAATTCACGGCCTTGCGGAACGATCTTCACGACGCTGAACAGCAGGATGAACGCCAGGACGACCAGCGCGCCGACGAAGAGTGTGGAAAAGTCCATCAATGCCTCCCTATTCCCCTCAAGGTTATCACCCGGGGGGCCGCTCGCCAGCGAAACCGGACGCCGGTTCATGAACTCGCTGTAATGTTTCCTGCGCCTGCCGCCGCCGCGGCCAGATCGATCACCCGGCGCGTCTCGTCCCAGTCGACCAGCGCCCCGGCCCCGACCAGGGGCACGAACCGCGCCTCCAGAGCGTCGTCGCCCGCCAGCGGCTCGCCGGACAGCCAGCGGGCGGCGTAGTCGATCAGCACATAGTGCCGCCCCGCCTCGGGGAAGACGCCGTCCACCACGTCGAGCAAGCCGGTGATCTCCGCCTCGACGCCGGTCTCCTCGCGCAGTTCCCGCAGCGCCGCGTCCACGGCCCGCTCGCCGGGCTCGATGCGTCCGCCGGGCAGGCTCCACTCGCCCTGACGCGGCGGCCGCCCCCGCCGGATCAGCAGCACCTCGTCGCCGCGCAGGCAGACGACGCCGACGCACGGGACCGGGGCGGGCAGGGGACGGATCATGGGCCGACCCTGGCTTGGCCCTTTCCCGAGGTCCACGACTTTGACACAACCGGCCCATGAACCCGCCCTCCGCCGAAGCCCTCGCCGCGCTCAAGGCCGCCCTCGGCGACGGCGGCTGGACCGAAGACCCGGCCGAAATCGCGCCCTGGCTGACGGAGTGGCGCAACCGCTGGCGCGGCCACACGCCGCTGATGCTGACGCCGGGTTCGACGGAACAGGTCGCCGCCGCCGTGCGCATCTGCGGCGAACACCGCGTCGCCATGGTGCCGCAGGGCGGCGACACCGGGCTTGTCGGCGGCCAGATTCCCTTCGGCGAGGTGCTGCTCTCCACCCGCAGGCTGCGCGCCGTCCGCGACGTCACCCCGCTGGACGACGCCATGACGGTCGAGGCCGGGGTCACGTTGGCGGAAGCCCGGCAGGCGGCGGCCGCCGCCGATCGTCTGTTCCCGCTCAGCCTCGCCGCCGAGGGCACGGCCACCATCGGCGGCGTCATCTCGACCAACGCCGGCGGCACGGCGGTGCTTCGCTACGGCGTCATGCGCGACCTTGTGCTGGGCCTCGAGGCCGTCCTGCCCGACGGCGAGATCTTCCGCGGTCTCAGGCGGCTCCGGAAGGACAATACCGGCTACGACCTGAAACAGCTGCTGATCGGGGCCGAGGGCACTCTCGGCGTGGTCACCGCGGCGACCCTGAAGCTGTTCCCGGTGATGCGGAGCCGGGCCACCGCCATGGTCGGCCTCGACAGCCCGCGCGCCGCCATCGACCTGCTGGCCCGGGCCAAGGCCGAGACGGGGGGCGGCGTCGAGGCCTTCGAGCTGATGAAACGGATCGGCATGGAGTTCGTCCTCGCCAACATTCCGGATACGCGCGAGCCGCTGGATAGCGCCCCGCCCTGGTACGTGCTGATCGAACTGGTCTCCGGCGAGCCCGGCGCCGCCGACGCGGCCATGGAGCGGCTGCTGACCCACGCCTTCGAGACCGGCCTGATCACCGACGCGGGGATCGCCCAGAACGAGGCCCAGCGCGCCGGCTTCTGGAAGGTCCGCGAGGAGCAGTCCGCCGCCCAGAAGCCCGAGGGCGGCGGCTGGAAGCACGACGTCTCCGTCCCCGTCTCCCGCGTTCCCGACTTCCTCGAGGAGGCCACGGCCGCCGTCGAACGCTTCCATCCCGGCGCCCGCGTCAGCGCCTTCGGCCACGTCGGCGACGGCAATATCCACTACGATGTCCTGTGCCCGCCCGGCGGGGACCGCCCCGCCTTCCTCGCCCGCTGGGCCGAGGGCTCGCAGATCGTCCACGACATCGTCGCCCGTTACGACGGCTCGATCAGCGCCGAACACGGCCTCGGCCGACTCAAGACCGACGAGGCCCGGCGCTACAAGACGCCGCTGGAAATCCGCACCATGCAGGCCGTCCGCGTGGCGCTGGACCCGCACCGGATCATGAACCCGGCCGTGCTTTTCTAGTCCGGATTCCACCTCAGGATCGCCGCAGTCCGGGCTGCTCATCCCTCAAGGCCAAGCTTGGAGGAACGCGATGCCGGGGACTCTCAAACGCCACGTCCTGTTGCTGTCGCTGTTGCTCGCGGTGCTGACCGGAGCCGCCGCCGCCGTCGTCACCGCGCGGCCTTTCGCTCCCTTCACGCCGCCCGCGTCGACGCAGAGCCTTCCCGTCTTTGGGTCCGAAGACCAGTTCCGCGCCTTCTTCCGCGAGCGGCGCGCCCTTCTGGTAGCGCGCATGCGGGCTCGTGAAGGCTCCGGCCCCTCCCTGGAGTTGATGCTCCCGGCCGCGGAGGCGGCCGCTGCCGACGCCTCAGGCGGCGAGTCCATCACCAACGTGCAGGAAGCCGGCGTCGACGAGGGCGGCATCGTCAAGGCCGCAGGCGACTATCTGGTGGTCCTGCGGCGCGGGCGGCTCTTCACCCTGTCGTTGGCGGACGGGCTGAAGGCCATCGATTCGGTCGACGTCCCGCCGCCGGGCACGCCCGCCCCCCGCAACGACTGGGACGGCGCCTGGTACGACGAGATGCTGGTCGCCGGCGATCATGTCGCGGTGATCGGTTACAGCTACGAGACGCAGGGCACACAGATCCTGCGCTTCCGCCTTTCGCCCGACGGCCAGCTGAGCTTCCAGGACGTGTCCCGGCTGCGCGCCAGCGACTACTATTCGGCCGAGAACTACGCCTCGCGGCTGATCGGCGACGAACTGGTTCTCTACAATGTCCATCCTCTCCGGGACGTCGAGGACCCGATGGATGTCCTGCCGGCGCTCATCGACGAGACGCCGGGGCGCGCCCGCACCACTCGCGTCCTGACCCGCCCGGAGGATGTGTTCCTTGACCCGAACGCCCGTCCGTCGAGCCTGGGCTTCGACGCCCTGCATTCGGTGACGCGCTGCGACCTGACCGCGCCGAGACTGGAGTGCGAGGCCACGGCCGTTCTCGGCCCGTCGTCGCGAACCTTCTACGTCTCGCCCGAGGCGATCTACCTGTGGACGACGGCCCGGGAGGATGGCCCCGCCGGAACCGGACGCTCGCCCGCCACCGTTTACCGCATGCCGCTGGACGGCGGCCGTCCGCAGGCGGTCAGGGCCTCGGGCGCGCCGCTGGACCAGTTCTCCTTCCGCGAGGATCGCGGTCGCGGCCGCCTCGACGTGGTGGTCATGTCCGATGACGGCGGCGACGCCATGTGGGAGCGCGAGACGCGGGACGGAACGACGGCCCTGCTGAGCCTGCCGCTGTCGCGCTTCGGCGATGGGTCCGGCGCGGCGCTCGCGGAGGACTACCGCCCCCTGCGCGGCCTGCCGGAGGGCGGCTGGAGACGGGAGAACCGTTTCGTCGGAGACCACCTTCTCTATGCCGTCGAGCGTCCATCGGGACGGGGGCTCGACACTCGCGGCCCCGAAGGCGGCGTGCTGATGACGATGAGGGTCGACACCGGCGAGTCCACGCTCCTGGACCTTCCCGATCCGGTCACCCGTATAGAAGCGTTGGGCCCCGACGCCCTGATCGTCACCGATGGACGCGACAGCGTCTCCCTGACGGCGGTCGAACTAAACGGGCGACGGTCCACGCTTGGCGCCCGCTACAGCGTCCCCGACGCCGGCGAGTCTGAAGGCCGGAGCCACGGCTTCTTCTATCGTCCCGACGAGCGAGGCGCCGAGACCGGCCTTCTCGGCCTGCCGATCCAGCGCTATCCGGGACGCGATTCACGCCACACGGCATGGGCGGGCGGGCTCGACATGCTGTTCCTGCGGCGGGGGCCCGACCTGCTGGCCGCGCTCGGATCGCTGCCGTCATCGGGCGCGGGCCGCGAAGATTTCTGCCGTACCTCCTGCACCGACTGGTACGGCGCGTCGCGGCCCATCTTCCTGCGCGGGCGGGTCTTCGCCCTGATGGGTTACGAGCTCGTCGAGGCCCGGGAAGAGGACGGCCGGATCCGGGAGATCGCGAGGCTGGATTTCACGCCACGAGGGCGGTGACGCCGTCCGGCTTGCCCCTTTCGCCTGATCGTCCTACCCCTCCGGCCTCGATTCACCGCCCCGGAGCGCCGCCATGACCCTCGCCCTGCTGTTCCCCGGACAAGGCAGCCAGTCGGTCGGCATGGGGGCGGCGCTGGCCGACGCCTTCGCCTCTGCGCGCGACGTCTTCGCCGAGGTCGACGAGGCGCTGGGCCAGAAGCTGTCGTCGCTGATGCGCGAAGGGCCCGAGGATCAGCTGACCCTGACCGAGAACGCCCAGCCGGCCCTGATGGCTGTCTCCGTCGCCGCCGCCCGGGCGCTGAAGGGCGAGTTCGGGTTCGATATCGGCAAGGCCGCCTTCGTCGCCGGGCATTCGCTCGGCGAATACTCCGCCCTGTGCGCCGCGGGGGCGATCAGCCTCCCGGACACCGCCCGCCTGCTGAAACTGCGCGGTCAGGCCATGCAGCGGGCCGTGCCGGTCGGCCGCGGCGCCATGGCCTCGCTGATCGGGCCGAAGACCGACCTCGCCCTAGCCGAGGAAGCCGCCAAGGCCGGTTCGGAGGTCGGCGTCTGCGTCGTCGCCAACGACAACAACGCCGGCAACATCGTCATTTCCGGCGACAAGGCCGCCGTCGACCGCGCCATCGAGAAGGCCAAGGAACTCGGCGCCCGCGCCATTCCGCTGAATGTCTCGGCGCCGTTCCACTGTCCGCTGATGCAGCCCGCCGCCGACGAAATGGCCACCGCCCTGACCGGGGCGACGATCGTCGCGCCCGCCGTGCCCGTTGTCGCCAACGTCACCGCCCGGCCCGAAAACGATCCGGAAGTCATCCGCCGCCTGCTGATCGAACAGGTCACCGGCCGCGTGCGTTGGCGCGAGTCGATGGAATGGATGGCCGGGCAGGGGAGCGTCACCCGCTTCGCCGAGATCGGCTCGGGCAAGGTCCTGACCGGCATGGCCAAACGCATCGCCCCCGACGCGGAGAGCGTGTCGCTCAATACGCCGGAAGAGCTGGAAGCCTTCGCGAAGTCGCTGGGCTAGGCCGATGCGCTGGCCCAGCGTCTATTTCTGGGGCTGGATCATGGTCCCCGGCAGGGTGCTGGTGCTGGTTGGCGCCCTGGGGTTGGCGGTTGTCACCGACCGGCTCCTCCAGGAATGGTTCGGGTCAACTCCCGGACCGACCTGGCTGATCCTGCCCTGGTTCATCGTCCTGGGCCTGGGATCATGGCTGCTGATCCGTTGTCCCCGCTGCGGCAGGGACGCCTATAGCCGGTCCGGCGCATGGGCGAATAACCTATGGCCGGTTCGGACCTGCACGAAATGCGGCCTCGACCTTCGCCAGCACCACCCCTTCGATTCCACAGCCAAGCGAGGCACATGATGTTCGATCTCACCGGCAAGACCGCCCTCGTCACCGGCGCCACGGGCGGCATCGGCGGCGCCGTCGCCCGCGCCCTGCATGCCCAGGGCGCGACCGTCGTCCTCTCCGGCACCCGCGAAGGCGTGCTTCAGGATCTGGCGAAGGAACTGGGCGGGCGCGCTTTCGCCGCGGCGGCCAACCTGTCGGACGCCGAGTCGGTCGACGGCCTGGTCGCCCGCGCCGAGGAGGCCGCCGGCGCGCCGCTGGACATCCTCGTGGCCAACGCGGGCATCACCAAGGACGGCCTGCTGATGCGGATGAAGGACGAGGATTTCACCGACGTCATCAAGATCAATCTGGAATCGTATTTCCGCCTGTCCCGCGCGGCCATGAAGGGCATGATGAAGCGCCGCTCCGGCCGCATCATCGGCGTCACCTCGGTGGTCGGCGTCACCGGCAATCCGGGCCAGACCAACTACGCCGCGTCCAAGGCCGGCATGATCGGGTTTTCCAAGTCGCTGGCGCAGGAAGTGGGCTCCAGGGGCATCACCGTGAACTGCATCGCCCCGGGCTTCATCGCCTCGCCAATGACCGACGTGCTCAACGACCAGCAGCGCGAGACCATCCTGAAGAACATTCCGGCCGGCCGGTTGGGCACGGGCGACGAGATCGCCGCCGCGGCCGTCTACCTGTCCTCGGACGAGGCCGCCTACGTCACCGGCCAGACCCTTCACGTCAACGGCGGCATGGCGATGATCTGACCAAGGGATGGGGCGGGAAGCCGATCACGGATAGCTACACCCTATTTCCAGCCCTCACGGCTGTGCTAAAGCCCACGCAACCGGTTCGCCTGAGTCTTCGTTGAAGGCTTGCGCAGCCGTCGCCGTCGTCATACGGCAAGGACTGAGACAACAGCCGCCCCGGCGGCCCAACGAGCAGAGACAAACATGTCCGACACCCTGGAACGCGTCCGCAAGATCGTCATCGACCACCTGGACGCCGATCCGGAAAAGGTCGTTGAAAAGGCCAGCTTCATCGACGACCTGGGCGCTGACTCGCTCGACAACGTCGAACTGGTCATGGCCTTCGAGGAAGAATTCGACATCGAGATTCCGGACGACGCCGCCGAACACATCCAGACGGTCGGCGACGCCGTGAAATTCATCGACGAGAAGCTGGCCGGCTGATCGCCCCCAGCCCGATACGGCTTTGATGGCCGCCGTGGCGTCCCCCTAGCGGGGCCGCCCGGCGGCCATTACTGTTTAGGGTCAAGATTCTGAGTGAAGGAGCGCGCATGCGCCGCGTCGTCGTCACGGGCCTCGGCCTGCTCACGCCCCTCGGCTGGGGCGTCGAACACAACTGGAAGGGCATCGTCGAGGGCCGGTCCGGCATCGGCCCGATCACCAGCTTCGACACGGAGGGCTACGCCTGCACCATCGCCGGCGAAATCCCGTCGGTCGACGGCCGCGGCGGCGGCGCGCCCGGCCAGCCGGGCGTGTTCGACCACGAGAAGGTCATGTCGCCCAAGGACCGCAAGCGGGTCGACGACTTCATCGTCTACGCCATCGCGGCGGCGGACGAGGCGCTGGCCGACGCGGGCTGGAAGCCCGAGACCGAGGAACAGCGCCAGCGCACCGGCGTCATGGTCGGCTCCGGCATCGGCGGCCTCGGCCCCATCGCCGACACAGCCATCATCCTCAAGGAGCAGGGCCCGCGCCGGGTCAGCCCCTTCTTCATCCCCTCGGCCCTGATCAACCTGACCAGCGGCCAGATCTCGATCCGACACGGGCTCAAGGGGCCGAACCACTCGGTCGTCACGGCCTGCGCCACCGGGGCCCACGCCATCGGCGACGCGGCCCGGATGATCGCCCTCGACGACGCCGACGTGATGGTGGCGGGCGGGGCCGAAAGCTCGATCGTGCCGATCGGCATCGCCGGCTTCCTCGCCTGCAAGGCCCTGTGCACGGCCTATAACGATCAGCCGGAGAAGGCCTCGCGGCCGTGGGACAAGGACCATTCCGGCTTCGTCATGGGCGAGGGCGCCGGCATTGTCGTGCTGGAAGAGTACGAGCATGCGAAGGCCCGCGGGGCGACCATCTACGCCGAGATCGCGGGGTACGGCCTCAGCGGCGACGCCTACCACATCACGGCCCCGGCCGAGGACGGCGACGGCGGTTACCGGGCCATGCAGATGGCGGTCAAACGGGCCGGCATCGAGGTGTCGGACATCGACTACGTCAACGCCCACGGCACGTCGACCATGGCTGACTGGATCGAGGCCGGGGCCATCGAACGGCTGATGGGCGACCACGCGCCGAACGTGGCCCTGTCCTCGACCAAGTCGATGACCGGCCACCTGCTGGGCGCCGCCGGGGCCATCGAGGCGATCTTCTGCATCCTGGCCATCCGCGACCAGATCGCCCCGCCGACCATCAACCTCGAAAACCCTGAACGGGAGACGCCGCTGAACCTGGTGCGCGACAAGGGCCAGCCGATGAAGGTCGACGTGGCCATGTCCAACAGCTTCGGCTTCGGAGGCACCAACGCCAGCGTCATCTTCAAGAAGGTCGGCTGATGTTCGGACGTTTTCGGGGAGCGGGGGCTCCGAAATCAGGCCGATCCAGGTCGGGAGGGGCCACGGCCCTGCTGGCCGCCTCGGCCACGTTCAGCGTCTTCCTGATCGTCGCCATCGTCGCCGCCTGGAGCGTCTTCTACGCCCCGGGGCCGGCCGCGCGCGAGGGCGACTCCACCATCGTCACCCTGCCCAGCGGGGCGGGGGTCAGCGCCATCGCGGCCAATCTGAAGGCTGCGGGCGTGATCCGCTCGACCGACATGTTCAAGGCCGCCGCCACCCTGACCGGGGCCGACCGCAAGCTGCGCGCGGGCGAATACGAGGTGCCGGACAAGGCCTCGCTGCGCGCCGTGCTGGTCCTGCTGGTCGAGGGCAAGGTGGTCCGCCACTACGTGACCCTGCCGGAAGGCTGGTCCTCGGCCCAGGCTGTCGACATCCTGATGAACCAGCCGCTCCTGACCGGCGAGATACCCACCGTGCCCGAAGAGGGTTCGCTGTGGCCCGACACCTATGAGATCAGCCGCGGCGAGACCCGCGCCTCGGTCATCGCCCGCATGACGACCGCCCAGGCCGACAACCTCGCCCGCCTGTGGGCCGCCCGTTCGCCCCGCACCGTCGTCAAGTCGCCCGAAGAGGCCGTCATTCTCGCCTCAATCGTCGAGAAGGAGACCGGCGTCGCCTCCGAGCGGCCGCGGGTCGCCGCCGTCTTCTCCAACCGCCTGCGCATCGGCATGCGGCTGGAGAGCGATCCGACCATCGTCTACGGCCTCACCAGGGGGCGTCCGCTGGGCCGGGGAATCCGCCGCTCGGAATTGGAGCGCCAGACCGCCTGGAACACCTATCAGATCGACGGCCTGCCGCCGACGCCGATCGCCAACCCGGGCCGCGAGGCGCTCGCCGCCGTGCTCAACCCGCCGCCGTCGGACGAGCTGTTCTTCGTCGCCGACGGCACGGGGGGCCACGTCTTCGCCCGCACCTTCGACGAACACCTCGCCAACGTCGCCCGCTGGCGCGAGATCGAGCGGCGCAAGGCCGGCCTGCCGCCCGGCAGCCCGCCGCCCGCCGTGCCCGGGACGGTCCCCACCGTGCCCAACGCCGACCCCGACGCCGCCGGCGTGCCCCCGGGCGTCGTCGTGCCCGCCGGGGCCCAGGTCATCCGTGTTCCGCAAGCGGCGCCGGCGCAATGACCTCCATCTCCGGCATGACCGGCTTCGGCCGGGCCGAGGGCGCGGAGGGGGCGTGGACCTGGTCGGTCGAGGCCCGCTCGGTCAACGGCCGCAATCTGGAGGTCCGCTTCCGCGGCCCGCCCGGCTTCGACAGCCTCGAGCGCGCCGCCAAGGCCTCGGCCCAGAGGCATTTCAGCCGCGGCCAGGTCACTGTCGGCGTCCAGGCGAAACGCGCCGACCCCGGCGCCGCCGCGCTCAAGGTCAATGACGACATCCTCGCCCGCTACCTCGCCCTCGCCAACCGGCTGGCGGAGGAGGGGGCCACACCGCCCTCGGCCGACGGCCTGCTGGCCTTGCGCGGCGTGCTCGAAGCTCCCGAGGAGGAGGAGGCCCCCGAGGCCCGAGCCGCCGTCGAAGCCGCCATGGCGGTCTCCATCGACGCCGCCTTCGACGCCCTGAAAGTCTCCCGCGACCGGGAGGGCGCCCAGCTCCTGCCCGTGATCGCCGACTTCGTCGGCCGCATCGAAACCCTCGTGGCCGCCGCCGGAACCGAAGCCGCCGCCCAGGTCGAGGCCATCCGCGACCGCTTCACCCGCCGCATGACCGAGCTGGCACCCGACG
The DNA here is from genome assembly GCF_036402095.1 of Brevundimonas sp. GTDB lineage: Bacteria > Pseudomonadota > Alphaproteobacteria > Caulobacterales > Caulobacteraceae > Brevundimonas. The sequence continues at coordinate 30,071 of NZ_DASWTO010000110.1, forward strand.
CACCGGGCCTGCAGGACCGCATCTTCCTCGAAGCCGCCGCCCTCGCGACCAAGGCCGACGTGCGCGAGGAACTCGATCGGCTGACCGCCCACTTGGCATCGGCCCGCACCCTGTTGCAGCAACCCCCCGCCGGACGGAAACTCGACTTCCTGATGCAGGAATTCATGAGGGAGGCGAACACCCTCTGCTCGAAATCGGCTACCACCGCGCTCACCGGAATCGGCCTCGAGCTGAAAGCCGTCATCGAGCAGCTGCGGGAACAGGTCCAGAATGTCGAATGAACG
>NZ_DASWTO010000111.1:0-6229 GCF_036402095.1 Brevundimonas sp.
CCGCTGGAGCTGACCATCGGCTTCGCGCTCGGCGCCGCCACCCGCGGGGTCGTCGTCGGTCTGGTGACGGCGGTCTGTGTGCTGCCCTTCGCCCGGCTCGGCGTCGCCAACCTCGCCGCCATCGTATGGTTCAGCCTGACCGCCTCGCTGTTGATGGGCATGATCGGCGTCTTCGCCGGCCTGTGGGCCGAGAAGTTCGATCAGCTCGCCGCCGTTCAGAACTTTCTGATCATGCCGATGACCTTCCTCAGCGGCACCTTCTACCTGGTCGACAACCTGCCGGAGCCGTTCGCCACGATCAGCCACTTCAACCCGATCTTCTATATGATCGACGGCTTCCGTTACGGCTTCATCGGCCAGGCCGAGAGCGTGCTGTGGATCGGCGTCGTCATGAGCGCGGTTCTGACCGCCGGCATGGCCGTGGCCTGCTGGCTGGTGTTCCGCTCGGGCTGGCGGTTGAAGAGCTAGGCGTTTCCTCGTCCACGGTCGTCCGGGTCAACCGCTCCGCCCGGGCCGGCGTTGTTGGCGGTGTCGCCCTCCACTGTGCTGTCGCCCTCGATCTCATCGAGACCGTCGCGGCGGTTCAGGCCGGCCGACTGGCCGATGCCCGGATTGCGCTGGAGATCGTCCGGCCCCCTGACGGATTGACGCTGCGGATCGGGATGATTGGACATGGCGGACTCCTTTCCTGCCCGGTCAACCGGCCGCCCGCCGGCCGGTTCCGGCGCCGGCGCGGCCGGGTGACCGCGTTTTAAGGTGCGCGGGACCGGCGGGCGCGCTAGCCATGGCGTCACGTCTTTCAGGGGGTTCCATGCTGTTCCGTAGTCTCGCCGCCGCCGCGGCGCTTCTCGCCGTCGTCACGCCCGCCGCCGCGCAGGACGTCGACCTCCGCGCCCAGGTCGCGGCCTATGTCCAGCCGTCGAACGAGGCCCGGACGCAGGTCGTCGTCGACCAGCTGCGCGCCGCCGGCTTCGAGCCGGTGGTCGAGACCTTCGTCGGCGGCAACCGCCAGACCGGCGAGTTGGAAGGCCGCAACGTCGTGGTCACGATCGGCGACGGCCCGCGGGAAATCCTGCTCACGGCCCACTATGACGCGGTCAAGCTGCGCGACGGGACGATGTCGCAGGGCGTGGTCGACAACGCCGCCTCGGTGGTCGGGGTCATCGAGGCCGCTAAGATCCTGCGCTCGAAGGACATGAACCACCGCGTGCGGATCATCCTGTTCGACCAGGAAGAGCTGGGCCTGATCGGCGCGAGGAAATGGATCGAGGCGCACGGCCTCGCCAACGTCGCCGCCGTCGTGAACTCCGACGTCGCCGGCTATGGCGACACGATGATGTACGGCCTCAACAACGGCGAGCAGTCGGCCGGGGTCACCCGCGCCGTGCGCGAGGTCTGCGCCGAGCGGGCCATGCACTGCGTCGGCTTCCCGGTCTATCCGCCCTCCGACGATCGCGCCTTCTCGGGCGCCGGCCTCGGCGGTCCCGCCGCGGCCCCGGCGGCCGTGGTTCCGACCGTCTCCCTCGGCTTCCAGGACCACGTCGGCGCCCACCAGATGTGGCTGGCCTTCAACGGCGGCGAGAGCAACGGCCTGGCCGAGGGCTTCGTCCCGCGCGTCTTCCAGCTGATCCACTCCGCCGATGACACCATGGAACGGATCGACCCCGCCACGGTGAAGACCGCCGGCGAGGTCTATGCGGCGCTGGTCGAGCGGCTGGACCGGCAGCTTTCGCACTGAGCGTCGCAGCGGGCGGGGCGGTGTTGACTAACCCCGCCCCCCGTCCGACAAGGCCTGACCCTTTTTCAAGCGGTCCCGACGCCTTCCGCGCCGGGGCCGTCTCGCTTTTGGAGGTCCGTTCCCGTGTCCACTGAACATCTGATGGGTGTCTACAACCGCGCGCCGCTGGAGGTGGATCGCGGGCAGGGCGCGCGTCTGTGGGCGAAGGACGGGACCGAATACCTCGACTGCGTCATGGGCATTTCGACCAACGCCCTCGGCCACGCCCATCCGGTGCTGGTCCAGGCCGTCAAGGACCAGGCCGAAAAGCTCTGGCACGTCTCCAACATCTTCAAGATTCCCGGTCAGGAAGCCCTCGCCGACGCCCTGTGCGAGAAGTCGTTCGCCGACGTCGTCTTCTTCACCAACTCCGGCACGGAAGCCGTCGAGTGCGCCCTGAAGACGGCGCGCAAATATCACTCGGCCAACGGCCAGCCGGAGCGGATCGACATCTACGGCTTCGACGGCTCGTTCCACGGCCGCACCTACGGCGCCATCAACGCCGCGGCCAACCCCAGCTACACCAACGGCTTCGGCCCGCCGATGGAGGGCTTCCACCAGCTGGTCTGGGGCGACCGCGAGGCGCTGGAGGCCGCGTTCCGCAGCCCGACCACCGCCGCCGTCATCCTCGAGCCCGTCCAGGGCGAGGGCGGCTGCCGCGCCACGCCGGACGAGGATCTGCGCTGGATGCGCCAGATGGCCGACGAGAACGGCGTGCTGATCATCTTCGACGAGGTCCAGTGCGGCATGGGCCGCACCGGCAGGCTGTGGGCCCACGAGTGGGCCGGCATGACGCCCGACATCATGGCCATCGCCAAGGCCCTCGGCGGCGGCTTCCCGATCGGCGCCTGCCTCGCCACCACGAAGGCGGCCACGGGCATGACCGTGGGCGTCCACGGCTCGACCTTCGGCGGCAACCCCCTGGCCATGGCCGTCGGCCAGGCCGCCTTCGCCGAAATCTCGAAGCCGGAGACCCTGGCCCACGTCAACGAGATCGCCGGCTACCTCAAGCAGCAGCTGCACGGCCTCGCCCAGCGCTTCCCGGACGTGATCGTCGAGGTGCGGGGCAAGGGTCTGCTGATGGGTATGAAGCTGATCCCCAACAACCGGGAATTCATGGGCTGGGCCCGCGACGAGGCGAAGTTGCTGGTCGCTGGCGGCGGCGACAACCTGGTCCGCATCCTGCCGCCGCTGAACCTGTCGCTCGAAGAGGCGCGCGAGGCCGTCGAGCGCCTGGAGCGCACCTGCGAATTCGCGCGCGGCAAGCTCGCCGCCGCCTGATTTTTCCGGAGGGGCCGATGGTCCGTCACTTCCTCGACCTGTACCGCCTCGAAGCCGAAGAGCTGCGCGCCATCCTCGACGACGCCCACGCCCGCAAACAGGCGCGCAAGGGCTGGCCGCAAGGCCGCGTCGACGCCGACGCCCCGGCGAAGGACCGCGTGCTCGCGATGATCTTCGAGAAGAACTCGACCCGCACCCGCTTCAGCTTCGACGCCGCCATCCGCCAGCTGGGCGGGTCCTCGATCATCGCCAACGCCGGCGACATGCAGCTGGGCCGCGGCGAGCCGGTCGAGGACACCGCCCGCGTCCTGTCGCGCATGGTCGATGCGGTAATGATCCGCGCCAATGACCACGAGGACGTCGAGCGCTTCGCCCGCGTCTCGACCGTGCCGGTCATCAACGGCCTGACCGACCGCTCGCACCCGTGCCAGATCCTCGCCGACCTGATGACCATCGAGGAGCATCGCGGCCCGGTCGCCGGCAAGACCATCGCCTGGGTCGGCGACGGCAACAACGTCTGCCACAGCTTCATGCACGCCGCGCCGAAGCTGGGCTTCCACCTGCAGGTCGCCTGCCCCGCCGACTACCATCCCGACCTGCACGACCTCGCCCGTGGCGGCAATCACGTGACCCTGACCAGCGACCCGCGCGAGGCCGTCGCCGGCGCCGACGTCGTGGTCACTGACACCTGGGTGTCGATGGGCGACCAGGATTACGAGGCCCGGCTCGAGGCCTTCGACGGCTATGGCGTCGACGAGGGGCTGATGAACGCCGCCGCCTCCGATGCGGTCTTCCTGCACTGCCTGCCCGCCCACCGCGGCGAGGAGGTCACCGACGCCGTCATCGACGGCCCCCGCTCGCTCGTCTGGGACGAGGCCGAGAACCGCATCCACGCCCAGAAGGCCGTTCTGGCCTGGTGTTTCGCGGGCTAGGCGGCAGGGATCAGGCAACAGGCAGCAGGTGCGATGACGCGCCTCGCCGCCAACCGCGCACTTCCTGCTGCCTGATGCCTCATTGCAGATTCACATCCGCCACCCCGCCCGAATCCGGCAGGGTCTTCGTCACATTGGCCTTGGCGATCTCGTAGGCGAATTTGAAGAAGCCGCCCTCATTGACCCACACGCGGCCATCGTCGGCGTCGAAGCGCAGGAGGGTCAGCATCCGGTCGTCCTTGCCCTCCGGATACCAGGCGGCCAGCACCGGGTTCCAGTAGCGGTCGATGACCTCCCGGTCATGCCCGTGCACCGACAGGGTCCCGTGGATGCAGGCCCAGACGTTCTGGTCCTTCGAGCCGTAGTGGAACATGGCGCTCTGACCGCCGCCGACTCCGGCGTCCTTCGCCAGATCGGTGTCCTCGCGGGTGAAGAACCAGATCGTGCCTGTCTCCTCCTCGCGGAAGGCGGTCATCGGCTGGGCGTGATAGCCGGGCTGGTCGAGGCCGAGCAGGCCGGTGTTGGATTTCTTGAGGCTGTCCCAGAATTCCTTCTCGGCCTCGGCGGCGGTCAGCGTCTTGTCGGCCATGGCGGCGTCTCCTGATCTTGGGGTCGATCAGGAATGGCCGGGCCGGGGCGGGGTTCCCTAGCGCGGCCGCTGCGGCAGGCCCGCCAGCGCGGCGAGGTGGACCAGCAGCAGCACGACGACCGCCGCCGACAGGATCATGATGAAGCGCCACGGGACCATGCGGACGCCCAGATGCGGCTGCGACGGCCGCGCTCCGCGCCATCCCGCGAACACGGCCAGGGCTATGGCGGCGGCCGTCAGGCCCAGGGTCATCGGCAGACTCATCGCCGCCAAGTGGCCTGCCGCGGCCCGCCACGCAAGCGCCCGAGTCCTTTCGGACCCGTTAATCTTCACGAGGTGTTAACGGCTCCGGCGCGAGACTCTCCGTCGGTGTACGGGCTTTCCACAGGAAGATGGTCAGACCCTACATCTTGGGGTTAACCACGCGTTTACACCCCTGATCTGGATGGGTAGCGTTGAGTCAAAGGTCGGGAGGCGAATCAGTGAGCGCAGCCGCGCCGTGGAGCGTAAAGGGCATCGAGCCCCGGGCGCGCGAGATCGCCAAGGACCTCGCCCGCCGCTCCGGCATGACGCTGGGCGAGTGGCTCAACACCATGATCATGGAAGACGGCGACGACGAGGAGGGCGTGGTGCCCCTGTCGCGCCGGCCCCACGCCGCCGACAGCTATGAGCGCCGTGGGCGCAGCCGCCGCGTCGACGACGCCTACGGCGGCGGCGAGGAGCCGTGGCAGCGTCTGAGCGCCTCGATCGATGCCATCGCCGCCCGGCTGGAAGCCGCCGAGCGCCGCTCGACCGTGGCGATCCAGGGCGTCGACCAGGCCGTCTCGGGTCTGGTCCGCCGCCTCGACGGCCAGGACGAGGCCGGCCGGTCGTACGGCCGCCGCATCGACGACATCGCCGAGGAGTTGCGCGAAGGGCATCGCCGCCTGCGCAAATTCGAGCAGGAGGTCGGCCCCAGGACGGCCGAGACCTTCGGCAAGGTCGAGACCTCACTGGGCGCGCTGGCGGGCCGGCTCTACGATATCGAGGAGCGCCAGCGCGGCAGCGTCAACGAACTGCGTCAGCGCATGGACGCGGTCGAGAAGATCGCCGGCCCCGGCGTCGGCGCCGATCTGCTGGCCCAGGTCGGCCAGCGGCTCGATCAGGCCCAGGGCCGCACCACCGAGGCCCTGCGCGGGCTCGAGCGCTCGTTCGCCGATCTCGACCAGCGGCTGCGCGCCGCCGAGGCCCGGGTCGAGCCGGAGGGCGTCCGCGAGGCCGCCCGCTTCGAAAAGCTGGCCGAGACGCTCAGCCGCCAGGTCGAGGCCAACCGCGCCGAGATGATGCGCCGCATGGACACGGCCGAGACCGAAGGCCGCATGGACCGCATCGAGCGCGCCGTTCTGGCCATCGGCGATCAGGTCAAGGCGTCCGAGGAGCGCTCGGCCAAGGCCGTCGAGGCCATGGGTCGCGAGGTCCTGCGCATCGCCCAGAATCTCAACGGCCGCGTCGGCCAGATCGAGGCCGACGCCCCCGCCCGTCTGGAGAAACTGGGCGAGACCCTGACCCGCAAGGTCGAGACCGACATGGGCCGCTTCGCCCAGGGCCTGGAGCAGCGGCTGGTCGCCGCCGACGACCGGCACGCCCTGGCGCTCGAGAAGCTGGGCGGCG
>NZ_DASWTO010000112.1:0-2324 GCF_036402095.1 Brevundimonas sp.
CCGCGCAACTCGTCCTTCGCCGGCAAGGCCAAACGCTTCTGGGCCGACATCCTGGGCGCGGAAGCCGCGCAGTAGCCGTCCCTTTCGCCGTCACCCCCGGGCTGACCCGAGGGCCAGACCGTCCGGCGCTCCGTCAACGGAGACGCTCTCCGGCCAGAGGGCCATCCGTCATCACCGCCGCGCACAACATCTGATCCTCGGGTCAAGCCCGAGGATGACGGTCAGGGAGAAAACCTCCACTATGCGGGCAATGGTTCAGGGGACTTCATGAGCGCCATCTTCCACGTCGGCATCTCCGGGGCCCGCGGCCGCATGGGCCGGGCCGTCTCGACGGTGCTGGACGCCCGCGAGGACGTCGTCGTGGCCGCCCGTTTCGACCGCGGCGAGACGCCCGACCTGTCGCTGTGCGACGTGATCATCGACTTTTCCACGCCGGACCATTCCGTCGAGCTGGCCCGCGCCTGCGCCGCCCGCGGCGGCCCCGCCCTGGTCATCGGCTCCACCGGCCTGACGCCCGCGCAGGACGCAGACATCCTCAGGGCCGCCGAGACCGTGGCCATCGTCCGCAGCGGCAATTTCTCGCTCGGCGTCAACATCCTGATCGGCCTGGTCGAGCACGCGGCCCAGCGGCTGGACGCCCGCGACTGGGACATCGAGGTGCTGGAGACCCATCACCGGCGCAAGGCCGACGCGCCGTCCGGCACGGCCCTGATGTTGGGGGAGGCCGCCGCCAGCGGCCGGGGCGAGGATCTGGCAGCCGTCCGCAGCGCCCCCTACGACGGCATCACCGGCCCGCGCGAAAGCGGCCGCATCGGCTTCGCCAGCCTGCGCGCCGGCGGCGTGATCGGCGAGCACACCGTATTGTTCGCCTCCGACGACGAGACCCTGACGCTCAGCCACTCGGCGATCGACCGCTCGCTCTTCGCCAAGGGCGCCGTCGCCGCCGCCGCCTGGGTCCGCAGCCGCAAGCCCGGCCTCTACGACATGCAGGACGTGCTGGGCTTCCGGCAGGCGTGAGACCCTCTCCCGATGGGAGAGGGCTCGAGCGCAGGAGCGCGAAGCGATCGTCCTTGCGGAGTCAGTGGGCGTGCTTCGCCCTGTGGCCGCCGCCCGTGACCAGCGACTTGATGAAGAAGAAGACCGCGATGACGATGGCGTAACCGAGGAACAGGGCCAGCACGCCCATCCAGAACGTCAGGGTCAGCAGGTCGGGCAGGACGAAGGCCCCGCCGTCCAGCACCGGCCGGATCACGCCGATGGCCACGTGCACCAGGGCCGCGCCGAGCGCCGTCGCCCACAGCCGGTTCCAGGCCGGCATCAGCAGGGCGGCGATGACCGCGATCAGCAGGCCCATGACCTGGTTGACGCCGTCGAACCCGCCCTGGGCCAGGCCGAACACGCCGCCCAGAATCGCGACTATCGAATCGAACAGGGACTCCATACGCCGACCTCCGTCTGTCTGCGGCCCAGCTTGGCCGTGAGCAAGGTTAACGCAGGCCGGCCGAAATGGCTCCGCTTAACGCCCCGTCGAGCCGAATCCGCCCGCGCCGCGCGCCGTTTCGTCGAGGGTTTCGACCTCGAACATTCGGGCCTGCTCGTGTTGGGCGATGACCATTTGCGCAATGCGTTCGCCCCTCCTGATCACGAACGATTCTTCCCCGTGGTTGATCAGGATCACCCCGACCTCGCCGCGATAGTCGCTGTCGATGGTCCCGGGCGAGTTCAGGCAGGTGATCCCGTGCTTCAGCGCCAGTCCCGAGCGCGGCCGCACCTGCGCCTCGAACCCCGGCTCCAGCGCGATCTTGAGCCCCGTCGGGACCAGAGCCCGCGCCCCGGGGGCGAGAGTGAGCGGCGCGTCCTCCGCCACCGCCGCGCGCAGGTCCATGCCCGCGGAGCCCGAGGTCTCATAGGCGGGGAGCGGCAGGCCTTCGGCGTGCGGCAGGCGTTCGACGCGGAGGGTCGTCATCGGGCGGTGTTCCTCAGGCCTTGAAATGTTCGGCGATCCGCGCGGCGAGCTTGCGCGCCACCTCGGTCTTCGACTGGCGCGGCCAGGCTTCGGTCGTCCCGTCCTTCGTGAACAGGGTCACTGTATTGCCGTCGGCCCCGAACACGTCGTCAGAGACGTCGTTGCCGACGATCCAGTCGCAGCCCTTGCGCGACAGCTTGGCCCGGGCGTTGGCCTCGAGGTCCGTCGTCTCGGCCGCGAAACCGATCACCAGCCGGGGCCGGTTCTTGCCGGGCGCCGACACCCCGGCCAGAATGTCGGGATTCTCGATCAGGGCCAGTGAGGGCGGCCCGCCGGGGGCCTTCTTGATCTTGCCCGA
>NZ_DASWTO010000113.1:0-1926 GCF_036402095.1 Brevundimonas sp.
TCCTGCATGGTGTTGCGGATCGAGGCCGGGGACAGGGCGACGCCGGTCAGCGACAGGGTGCGCGACCCGACCGGCTCGCCGGTCTGCAGATAGGTCTCGACGATGCGCCGGAAGATGTCGCGCGCCCGCTCGTCGAGGGCGACGAGGCCGCCCGGCTGCATGGCGGTCGAGGTCAGCAGGGGCGGTTTCATGGCCGCGCCTCCCACGTCGCCCGCTCCAGCCGGTGCACGAGGCAGTCGTCCTCGTCGAACATCCGCCGGCCGACCGGCTGGAAGCCGAGGCGTCGGTAGAAGCGATGCGCGTCCGTGTTGGAGGCGAGGGGGTCGATGACGATCGCGGTCACCTTGGGATCGGCGAAGGCCGCGTCTATGGCGAGGGTCATCATCTGCGTGCCGTAGCCCCGGTTCAGGGCGTCCGGCGGGCCGATCCAGATATCCATGGCCCGCAGGTCCGGCTCGATCTCGCCCCAGTAATGCGTCGGCTCCAGATGCGGGTCGATGATCTGCATGACGCCGATGGCGCGGCCGTCCACCTCGGCGATGCGGTAGAAGCCGACCTCCGACTGGTCGGCCAGCTCCTCGCGCCAGTCGATGCCGCCGAAGGCGATATTGGCGTCGGGGTCGTCGGTGGAGCAGGCGATGACGTGCGGCTCGCGGTCCCATCGGGCCAGCAGGCCGGCGTCCTCCAGCGTCGCCGGGCGCAGCCGGACGGCGGAAGGCGCGGACGAGGGGGAATACAGGCTCACGGTTTCAGGATAAGCAGCGCCGCGACCGCTTCCAAGGATTTCCGCCATGACCGCCGCCCGCCCCTCCGAACGCGCCCCCGAACAACTCCGCGCCGTGACGCTGGAGACCGGGGTCAACCGCTACGCCGAGGGCTCCTGTCTCGTGACCTTCGGCCATACGAAGGTGCTGGTCACCGCCTCGGTGGAGGAGAACGTGCCCGGCTGGATGCGCGGCAAGGGGCAGGGCTGGGTGACGGCGGAATACGGCATGCTGCCGCGCGCCACCCACACCCGCGGCCGGCGCGAGGCCGCCTCGGGCAAGCAGACCGGCCGGACGCAGGAGATCCAGCGGCTGATCGGCCGCTCGCTGCGGGCCGTGGTCGACCTCAAGGCGCTGGGCGAGCGGCAGGTGGTGCTGGACTGCGACGTGGTCCAGGCCGACGGCGGCACCCGCACGGCGGCGATCACCGGGGCCTGGGTGGCGATGGCCAGCGCCTTCGACTACCTGCGGGCCGAGGGGGTGATGAAGGCCGATCCGATCCTCGACCAGGTCGCGGCGGTGTCGTGCGGCGTGTGCAGCGACCAGCCGGTGCTGGACCTCGACTATGATGAGGATTCCACCGCCGAGGCCGACTCCAACTTCGTCCTGACCGGCTCGGGGACCATCGTCGAGATTCAGGCCACCGGCGAGAAGCGCGGCTTCACCCGCGCCGAGTTCGACCGCCTGTTCCAGCTGGCCGAGGGCGGCTGCGCCGAGCTGTTCGCGCTGCAGCGGGCGGCGCTGGGGCGGTAGGGGAGGGCCTCAGCCCTCCTCCCCGTCCGGCAGGCCCATCATGTGGAAGCCGGCGTCGACGTGGATGACCTCGCCGGTGGTCGACAGGCCGAGGTCGGAGCACAGCCAGAGGGCGCAGCCGGCGACGCCTTCCATGGAGGTGTCCTCCTTCATCGCCGACATGGCCCGGCCCTGGGCGATCATGCCGCGGCCGCCCGAGATGCCGGCCAGCGACAGGGTGCGCATGGCCCCGGCCGAGATGGCGTTGACGCGGATGCCCTTCGGTCCCAGGTCGCGGGCGATGTAGCGGGTCGCCGCCTCCAGCGCCGCCTTGGCCACGCCCATGGTGTTGTAGTTGGGGATGGCCCGCTCCGAGCCGAGATAGGTCATGGTCACCAGCGAGCCGCCGTTGGGCATCAGCTTCGCGGCG
>NZ_DASWTO010000114.1:0-21840 GCF_036402095.1 Brevundimonas sp.
GGTGACCACGGCCGTCGCCAACGGCGACCTGTCCAAGAAGATCACCGTCGACGTGAAGGGCGAGATTCTCGAGCTGAAGTCGACCATCAACGTCATGGTGGACCAGCTGAACTCGTTCGCCTCGGAAGTGTCGCGCGTGGCGCGCGAGGTCGGCACCGAGGGCAAGCTGGGCGGCCAGGCCCAGGTCACCGGCGTGACGGGGACGTGGAAGGACCTGACCGACAACGTCAACCTGATGGCCGACAACCTGACCGGTCAGGTCCGCAACATCGCCGAGGTGACCACCGCCGTGGCCAACGGCGACCTGTCCAAGAAGATCACCGTCGACGTGAAGGGTGAGATTCTGGAGCTGAAGTCGACCATCAACACCATGGTGGACCAGCTCAACGCCTTCGCCTCGGAGGTGACGCGTGTGGCCCGCGAAGTGGGCACCGAGGGCAAGCTGGGCGGCCAGGCGAACGTGAAGGGCGTGGCCGGCACCTGGAAGGACCTCACCGACAACGTGAACTTCATGGCCGGCAACCTGACGGGCCAGGTGCGGAACATCGCCGAGGTCACCACCGCCGTGGCGCGGGGCGACCTGTCGAAGAAGATCACCGTCGACGTGAAGGGCGAGATCCTCGAACTGAAATCGACCATCAACACCATGGTGGACCAGCTGAACGCCTTCGCCTCGGAAGTGACCCGGGTGGCCAAGGAGGTCGGCACCGAGGGCAAGCTGGGCGGCCAGGCGCGCGTGGAGGGCGTCGGCGGGACCTGGAAGGACCTGACCGACAACGTGAACTCGATGGCGGCCAACCTGACCGGCCAGGTGCGCGGCATCGCCGACATCGTGACCGCGGTGGCCAACGGCGACCTCAAGCGCAAGCTGACGCTGGACGCCAAGGGCGAGATCGCCTCGCTGGCCGACACCATCAACGGCATGATCGAGACGCTGGCCACCTTCGCCGACCAGGTCACCAACGTGGCCCGCGAGGTCGGCATCGAGGGCAAGCTGGGCGGCCAGGCCCGCGTGCCCGGCGCCGCCGGCCTGTGGCGCGACCTGACCGACAACGTCAACCAGCTGGCCGGCAACCTGACCACCCAGGTGCGCGCCATCGCCGAGGTGTCGACCGCGGTGACCAAGGGCGAGCTGACCCGCTCCATCACCGTCGAGGCCTCGGGCGAGGTCGCGGCGCTGAAGGACAACATCAACGAGATGATCCGCAATCTGAAGGATCAGACGCTGAAGAACACGGAGCAGGACTGGCTGAAGACCAACCTGGCCCGCTTCACCCGCATGCTGCAGGGCGAGCGCGACCTGGCCACGGTCTCGAACATGGTGCTGTCCGAACTGGCCCCGCTGATCAACGCCCAGCACGCCGTCTTCTACGTCGCGGACAAGGACGCCGATGAGGAGCCGATCCTCGTGCTGGCCGCGGCCTACGCCTCGACCGAGCGCGAGCAGCTGTCGCCGACCTTCCGCCTCGGCCAGAGCCTGATCGGGCAGTGCGCCAAGGAGAAGGAGCGCATCCTGCTGACCAATGTGCCGAAGGACTATGTTCAGATCGGCTCGGGCCTGGGCGGCGCGGCGCCGCTGAACATCATCATCCTGCCGGCGCTGTTCGAGGGCGAGGTGAAGGCGGTGATCGAGCTGGCCACCTTTGGCGAGTTCTCGGAAACCCACCAGTCGTTCTTGAGCCAGCTGATGGAATCCATCGGCATCGTGCTCAACACCATCGCCGCCAACATGCGCACCGAGGGCCTGCTGAGCCAGTCGCAGCTGCTGACCGCCGAACTCCAGGCGCAGCAGGAAGAGCTGAAGATGACCAACGACCGACTGGAGCAGCAGGCCGCCAGCCTGCGTCAGTCGGAGGAGCTGCTGCGCGCCAAGCAGGAGGAATTGCAGCAGTCCAACGCCGAACTCGAGGAGAAGGCGGTGCTCCTCTCGGCCCAGAACAAGCAGGTGGAGGCCAAGAACATCGAGGTCGAGCAGGCCCGCTTCGCGCTGGAGGAAAAGGCCGAGCAGCTGGCCCTGACCTCCAAATACAAGTCCGAATTCCTGGCCAATATGAGCCACGAGCTGCGGACGCCGCTGAACAGCCTGCTGATCCTGTCGAAGATGCTCAGCGAGAACACCCAGGGGAACCTGACCGGCAAGCAGGTCGAGTTCGCCAAGAACATCCACGCCGCCGGCTCGGATCTGCTGGGGCTGATCAACGACATCCTCGACCTTTCGAAGATCGAATCCGGCACCGTCACCCTCGACATCGGCGAGACCCGGTTCGACTCGCTGCGCGACCAGATGGAGCGGACATTCGCCCAGATCGCCCAGGACAAGCGGCTGGACTTCAAGATCGATCTCGACCCGGCCCTGCCGGCGGCGATGTACACCGACGACAAGCGGCTGCAGCAGATCATCAAGAACCTGCTGTCCAACGCCTTCAAATTCACCGCCTCGGGCGAGGTGCGGCTGAGCGTCCAGCGGGTGGATGGCGGCTGGAGCCCGGGCAACGAGCACCTGAACACGGCCGGCCAGGTCCTGGCCTTCTCGGTCAGGGACAGCGGCATCGGCATCCCCGAGGACAAGCAGAGGATCATCTTCGAGGCCTTCCAGCAGGCGGACGGCACGACCAGCCGGAAATACGGCGGCACCGGCCTGGGCCTGTCGATCAGCCGCGAGATCACCCGTACGCTGGGCGGCGAGCTGAAGGTCGAGAGCGAGCCGGACAAGGGGTCGACCTTCACCCTGTATCTGCCGCTGAACTTCAGCCCCACGGCCGTGGCCGCCGGACCGGCCGGGCGGGACGCGGCCAATGCGGTCACCGTCCGCACCCTGCCGGTCGAGGAAGAGGCCGAAACGGTGGAAACGGTCAGCGATGACCGCGACGCCCTCTCGCCGGGTGAGCCGGTGATCCTGATCGTCGAGGACGATCCGCGCTTCGCCTCCATTCTGCTGGCGCTGGTCCACGACTGCGGCTTCAAGGGCGTCATCACCCAGCAGGGCGCGGCGGTGGCGTCGCTGGCGCGGCGGTATGCCCCGGAAGCCATCATGCTGGACGTCGGCCTGCCCGACATGGACGGACTGGCGCTGCTCGATCTGCTGAAGCGGACGCCCGAGACGCGCCATATCCCGGTGCATGTCATCTCGGCCGACGACCAGGCCTCTCTCGGCCTGTCGATCGGCGCGTTCGGCTACACTTCCAAGCCGGTCGACCGCGATGTGGTCGTGGCCAGCCTCGACGAGGTGCGAACCTTCATCACGACGACGGACCGGCGGCTGATCTTCGTCGGCCCGGCGGGCCCCGCGGCCGCGACGCTGAAGACCGCGTTCAAGTCGGTCACCCGCGTCGACAGCCTGAAGGCGCTGACGAAGGCCAAGGTCAAGCCGGCCGACAGCCTGATCGTCGACACGTCCGGCACGCCCGTGCCGGCGCTGGTCGACTATCTGAGGTCCGCCGACCGGACCCTTCTCGTCTACGCGCCCGATCGTCTCGATGCGGCCGACGAGCGCCGGTTGCGCCTTGCGGTGTTCGCCGGACAGGCGCGGATGGCGCGCACGCCGGAGCAGCTGCTGGAGCAGGCGACGCTGCTGCTGCACGAGCCGACCGAGCGGCTGTCCGAGGCGGCGCGCACGACCTTGGCCCTGACCCGCAAGGAGGATGCCATCCTGACCGGGCGGACGGCGCTGGTGATCGACGACGACATCCGCAACATCTTCTCGATGGCCAGCGCGCTCGAGGAGTTCGGGGTCGACCTGCACTATGCCGAGAGCGGTCGGGCCGGGCTGGATCTGCTTCGCCAGCATCCCGAGATCGACATCGTCCTTGTCGACATCATGATGCCGGACATGGACGGCTATGAGACGATCCGGGAGATCCGCTCCATCGCCCAGTTCGCCGACCTGCCGATCATCGCCGTGACCGCCAAGGCGATGAAGGGCGACCGGTCGAAATGCATCCAGGCGGGGGCCTCCGACTACGTCTCCAAGCCGGTCGACATCGACTATCTGATCTCGGTGATGCGGGTGTCGATCCAGCGGACCGACGCCCACCGGCTGGCCGACGAACCGGCCCCGGCGCGACGTGAGTCGGCGGACGCCTGATGGCCAGCCCCCGCCGGACAAAGACCGTCGCCGCCGAGCCGCTGACTGCGCGGGTGCTGATCGTCGACGACGACGAGCGCAACGCCTTCGCGGCATCCGAGGCGCTGGAGGTGCTGGGCCATGAACTGGTGGTGGCCCGCTCGGGCGAGGAGGCCCTGCGGCTCCTGCTCGTCCAGGAGTTCGCGGTCATCCTGCTGGATCTGCACATGCCCGGCATGGACGGCTATGAGACGGCCAGACTGATCCGCGAACACCCGCGCACGCGCGACACGCCGATCGTCTTCGTCACCGCCGTGTTCCGCGACGAGGCGCACATCTTCCAGGCCTATTCGGTCGGCGCCGTCGACGTGGTGTTCAAACCGGTCGATCCCTTCATCCTGCGCTCCAAGGTGGCCATCCTCGCCGACCTGCATCTGAAGACCATCGAGGTCCGGCGCCAGGGCGAGGAGCGGTCCGCCCTGCTGGAAGAGAACGCCCGGATCAGCGAGGAGAAGCTGGCTGCGGAGCTGGCTCTGAGGACAGCGCGGGAACGACAGGACGCGATCCTCAAATCCCTGCCGGTCGTATTCACGGCCCGGACCAGCAGCCACCCGTTCGGGGCGCGCTTCGTCAGCGACAGCATCACGCCGCTGACCGGGTTCGAGCCAAGCCGTTTCATCGAGGAGCCGGAAATTGGCCTGGGCCGGATTCATCCCGAAGATGTCGAGGGAGTCGCCAACTGCCTGATGAAGGCGGCCGAGACCGGAGCCTACGCCTGCGAGTACCGCTGGATGTGCGCCGACGGCGAATACCGGACCTTCCTCGATCAGGGCGTATGGATCGTGGACGAGAATGGAGAGAGCCAGATTCTCGGCACCCTGCTGGACGTGACCGAGCGGCGGCATCTGGAGGAGCAGCTGACGCAGGCGCGCAAGATGGAGGCGGTCGGGCAGCTGACCGGCGGCGTGGCGCACGACTTCAACAATCTGCTGACGGTGGTGCTGGGCAACGCCGACATCCTGCTGCGGCGGATCGAGGATCAGCCGAACGTGGTCAAGCATCTGGCCGCCATCCGCGCGGCGGCCGACAAGGGACAGACGCTGACCCGCCAGCTGCTGGCCTTCTCCCGCCGGCAGCAGCTGAACCCCAGCGTGGTCGACCTGAACACCCTGATCCGCAACTTCCTGCCGCTGATGAAGCAGGCGGTCGGCGAAGGCGTGGCGATCGAACTGGACCTGTCGGCCGAGCCTCTGCACGCCTTCGTCGATCCGACCCATCTGGAGACCGCCCTGCTCAACCTGGCGGTCAACGCCCGCGACGCCATGGACAGCGACGGGGTGCTGATGATCAACGCCCGGCGCGCCGCCGGTGAAGACGGGGCCGACTGCGCCCTGATCCGGGTCTCCGATACAGGCTCGGGCATGAGCTCCGAGGTCGCCAACCGGGTGTTCGAGCCGTTCTACACCACCAAGGACATCGGCCGGGGCTCGGGTCTGGGACTGTCGCAGGTCTATGGCTTCGTCGCCCAGTCGGGCGGCAAGGTCGAAGTGTCGAGCGCCCCGGGCGAGGGCGCGGTCTTCACCCTGACCCTGCCCCTGACGGCGGAGAGGCCGGCCGAGGTCGTCGCCCCCGGCGACGCCGTGGAGGCCGAAACCGGATCGGAACGGGTGCTGATCGTCGAGGACGATCCTGCGGTGCTGAGCGTGTGTCTCGATATGCTGAACGGCCTCGGCTACCAGTGCGAGGTGGCGGCCGACGCCGCCGGCGCCCTGCACAGGCTGGGAAGCGACCAGGCCTACGACCTGCTGTTCTCGGACGTGGTCATGCCGGGGGGATTGAACGGCATCGAGCTGGCCCGCCGGGCCCAGGCGATGCGCCCCGACCTGAAGATCCTGCTGACCTCGGGATACCTGGGCGACGCGGTCCAGGGGCTGTCGCATGAGTTCGCCCTGATCGAGAAGCCGTACGAACGGGCCGCCCTGGCGACCAGGATCCGCCGCGTGCTGGCGGAAGGTCCGGTGGCGCCGCCGCGCGTGGCCGGTCTGGAGGCCTCGTCTCACTGACCCGGCGGCCGACCCGGCCCGATCCTTGCGGAATTCGCCTCAGAGGAGGCTTTTCCGATGGCCTGGACGGCGATTTCGACCCGGAATGAGACACTTCCCATCGTCAGGGGAGGATGGCTCGACGCGCTGCGTTTCATCGTGGCCGGCCTGATCATCCTGCATCACTTCCAGGGCGCGGGACCGGTGGCGCTGGCCGAGGGTCTGCATCCGGTGTTCGAGCGGGGCGGCTTCCTGCTGACCAACTTCTTCCTGATCGACAGCGGCTATGTGCTGATGCGCGTCTACGGCGCTTCGGTGGCCGGAGGTCGGATGTCGGCCGGCGACTTCTTCCTCAAGCGCTATCTGCGGGTCGTGCCCGCCCACCTGATCATGGGCCTCGGGCTGGTCGTCCTGATCGTCGGCGGCGGCGCGCTGGGCTTCTCTCCCCGGGCGCCGGAGTGGTTCCGCTGGGATCAACTGCCGGCCCAACTGACCCTGACCCAGGCGTTCGGCGTGCCCGGCGGTCTCGGCTGGAACGCACCGAGCTGGTCGATCTCGGCCCTGATCGGCTGCTACCTGGCCTTCCCGTGGCTGCTGAAGGGCATCGCCCGACTGGGGCCGTGGAGCGTGCTGGCGCTGGGCGTCGGCGGCTATCTGCTGGCCAACCAGCTGATCTGGAGCCTGCTGGGCTATCCGGTCTACCAGATGCCGATGGGCTACGGTTTCATCCGCGCCCTGCCGCTGTTCGCGCTGGGCGTGGCGCTGGCCTGGTTCGCGCAGAAGGTCTGGATCAGCCCGAAGCTGGCCGGCTGGGCCGGGATCGGCGCGGCGCTGGCGCTCGCCTTCGTCCAGTATTTCGACAAGCACGCCCTGATCTCGCTGGCCTGCATCTCCGTCATCATCCTGGCGGCCGGCGCGACGCCGACTCCTCGCCCGTCGAAATGGGTCGAGAAGGCCGCCCAGGTCTCGTTCTCGATGTTCATCACCAACGAGGTGGTGCGGATCGCCTGGTTCGGCGTCGCCAACGTGGCCATCGCCCGTTTCGCCTTGCCGATCGGCGCGCAGTGGGCGCTGTGGGTCGGCGGGGTGATCGCGGCCTTCGCCTTTGCCTTCGCCTTCCACTTCCTCATCGACAATCCGATACAGTCGCGGATCCGGGCCTGGCTCAAGGGCCGGTCACGGCGCCGGATCGCCGCGGTCGCGCAGCCAGTGGTCTCGCTCGAGGGCTGAGGCGGTGCGGCGAAAAAAAACGCTGTGCGAACTCGGCAGAGTCGGCATCGCGGGCGGCACGTCGAAAATTCACGGGGGCGGAGTCGGCAGAGTCGGCTTGATCGCGGGTCGGGGAATGGAATCGCGGCTCCTCGGCGGAGCGGCAGGGGACAGGATTTTTCAAAGACCGGTCGACGCGAGCATTATACGCCGGCCCCACAGTCCAGCGGACAAATCGCGTCGAGAAAAGCTTATAAGGTTGATCTCAAAGGGCAATTCCGAGACAGTCGTGCTGCATAAACGGGAATGGCCAGCACGACCGCAGGGCTAGCCGCTGTTGAGGTGAAGGATGTTGCCGTCGGGGTCCTTGAACCAGGCCGCGCGGAAATCCCCGAAGCGGTGGATGCCGTCGGCGAAGGTCGCCCCTTCGAAATCGTAGCGTTCGAACACAACGCCCTTGCCGCGCAGATCGGCGACGATGGCCTCGAGATCGTCGCCCACGCCCCAGACGACCGCATTCGCCTGGTTTGTCCCCGCGAACTCCGAGACGTAGACCGCCAGCCGGGTGTCGCCGGTGCGGAAGATCAGCGGGTCGTCGCCCTGCCGCCCCATCAGTTCCAGGCCGAGGGTGTCCGCATAAAAGGCGCGGGCGCGATCGAGGTCGCGGACGGCAAGGATGGCCGACGAGTTATGGGCCTTCAGCATGGCGGCCTCCGGACAGTATGACGGAAAGCGCCGATGCGAGGCCGAAGGTTCCGCTCAGCCGGCGCAGGCGGACGCCTCGCCCGCCTCGATCCGTCCGCCTTTCATGACCAGGCGGGGCGAGCGCAGCGGCGCCAGGCCCTGCGTCGGATCGCCCTCGACGGCCAGCAGATCGGCCCAGGCGTTCGCCCGCAGCGCTCCGAGCGCGTCGTCGCCAAGCATCCGCCCGGCTTCCCAGGTCGCGGCCTGCAGCGCCTGCGCCGGCGTCAGACCCGCCTCGACGTAGCCGTCCAGGGTCGCGCGCGCGCCGGCGCCCCGGCCGGGTCCGTAGGGAAAGTAGAGGTCCGAACCGAGGGCGATGCGGACGCCCAGGCGGTGCGCGCGCATCAGCCGGTCGCGCCCGGCCTGCAGATGGCGTTCGAGTTCCTCGCGCGGCGGCTGCTGCGGCCAGGTCGACGAGAACTCCAGCGCCATCTCAAGGGAGGGGTCGGTAGGCACAAGCCAGACGCCCTTTTCCGCCATCAGCCGCAGGGTCCCGTCCGAGATCTGGTAGCCGTGCTCTATCGAGGTGACGCCGGCCTCGACCGCCTCGCGGATCGCGGCGTCGGAAGTGGCGTGGGCCGCGACGGGGATTCCATGGCGCCGGGCCTCGGAGACCACGGCCGCCATCTCGGCGACGGACATCCGGGTGCGCTGGGGCGTGGCCTCCGGATACATCTTGATCACGTCGGCGCCGCGGGCGACGGCGTCCCGCACGGCCGCACGGGCGTCGTCCGGGCTGACGACGATGCGGTATTCGGCGCCGACGAGGTGATGCGGATCGACCGGCATTGGCTCCATCTGTCCGCCGGCCGGGGCGAGCCCCGGGCCCGAACCGTAGATGCGCGGCCCCGGCACGAGCCCATCGTTGATCCCGCGCTCCAGCATCAGGTCGAGGTAGCCGCCGGAGTTGCCGAGATCGCGAACGGTGGTGAAGCCGGCCTCCAGATATTGCCGCCCGCGCCGGGCTCCGCTCAACACCCGATAGACATCGCCCTGCGCCGCCTGGTCGCGGGCGGCCACGTCCGAAAGGCCCTCGCCGTCGCGCTGCTCGAGCAGCAGATGGGTATGGGCGTCGATCAGTCCCGGCAGGACCGAACAGCCGGACAGGTCGATCACCGTCGCGCCGTCCGGCGCAGCCAGCGCCTGCCCCACCTCGGCGACGCGGTCTCCCCGGATCAGGATGTCACGCGCCCCGACCATGCGGCCTGCCTCGGAATCGAACAGGTTCCCGACCCGGACGACGGTGACCGGCTGGGGGCTGCGCTGGGCGGCGGCGGCGGTCGGCAGGCAGGCGGCGAGCAGGGCCGAGGCGGCGGCCGCGAGGGTCAGGCGGGACATGGGGGCTCCGGGCTGTTGTCCTGACGGGAGGCCGGCTTCCGGGCCTGCGGATGCGACGTCGCGGATGAAATCTCCGTAAGGTCAGGCTCGCGCCGGCGCCGTCAGATCGGCATCCGCATGATCTCCTGGTAGGCGGAGATCACCTGGTCGCGCACCGCCATCACCGTCTCCAGCGAGGCCTCGGCCGAGGAGACGGCGGTGACCACGTCGATCAGGCTGCCCTGTCCCTGGACCATGGCGGTCATCTGCGTCTCGGCGGCCTTCGACGTCTGTGTCATGTCGCCCATGACGTTGCCCAGCAGCTCGGCGAAGCCCGGGCCGGCCGGAGCGGCCGCCGGGGACGCGGGCATGGCCCCGCCCTGAACCGCCGCATAGGCCTTGGCCGCCATCAAGGGATTCATCGGTCAGGCCCTATTTCTTGAGGAGGTCGAGGGTGCGGCTGTCCATTGAGCGCGCCGTCTCGATGACGTTGAGATTGGCCTCATACGCGCGCTGCGCCTCACGCATGTCCATCGCCTCAACCAGGGTGTCGACGTTGGGACGCAGCACGTAGCCTTCGGCGTTGGCGGCTGGATGTGACGGATCATATTCGGAGCGGAAGTCGCCCATGTCGGGCCGGACTTCGGCGAGGGTGACGCCGGTCGCGCCGTCGATCTCGCGCGCCTGGAAGACCGGAATCTGGCGGCGGTAGGGGTCGCCGCCCGCCACCTGGGCCGTCGACTGCGCGTTGGCGATATTCTCGGCGATCACGCGCATGCGCGACTGCTGGGCCTTGAGGGCGCTGGCGGCGACGGCCATGGCGCTGTTTCGCGGCGGGACGGGATCGGTCATCGGCTACTCCCTCAACGGCCCGGCGCGCGGGCCGCCATGCGCAGCATCTGCATGGATTTCTGATACAGGCCGATGGCGGCGTCATAGGCCATGCGGCTCTCGGCCATCTTCAGCATCTGTTCCTCGACGACCACCGAGTTGCCGTCGAGCGTGGTCTCGGAATCAGGCGCTGACTTCGCCTCGAACCGGGCGGCCGGACCGGCGGGTGCGATGTGCATGGCGCTGGTGCGGACCATCTGCACGCCGCGGCCCCCCCGCAGCGCGGCGGCGAAATCCGTGGGTTGGCTGAGGTCGCGGCCGACGTAGCCGGGCGTATCGGCGTTGGCGACGTTCTCGGCGATGACGCGCTGGCGCTCGTCCAGCCAGCTCAGGCGTCCCTTGATCTGACTGAGCAGCGGCAGGTCGGTGATGGCCAAGGGCGTCTCCCTCCCCTTCGCGGGCGCGATTCGCCCACCGTTTCGATGGGCAGAAACTGCCGCCCGCATGGTTAATGGGAGGTTATCTCAACGCGTCGTTAACCATGATCGCGGAAGGCTGGGCGCGCCGGACATGCTTCGCCGGCGGGGCTGTCGCATGAATTTCCTCGATCTGCTGCGGGCGGTGTTCGCCCTGGCCTTCACCCTCGGCATCATCGGCCTGGCCGCGTGGGCGGCGCGCCGTTACGCCCCGCAGCTGCTGGCGAAGCTCAGCGCCGAACGCGGCGAACGGCGGATGAAGGTGGTCGAGACCCTGGTTCTGGACCCGGCGCGGCGCCTGGTGCTGGTGAAGATCGACGACGAGGAGCGGCTCCTGATTCTCGGCGAAGGCCGGGAGTTGATCGAACCGCGCGGCCCGAACACGGACGCGGGGGCCGGGTCGTGAGCCTCAGGGAGGTTTTCGTCCTGCCCAGCCGCGCCGAGCTGAAGCGCGCCGCGCTGCTGTCGCTGATGACCACCGCCCTGTGCCTGTTGTGGCCGCTGGCCGCGCTGGCGCAGGACGTGGCCGCCGCGGGCGGACCCGGGGCGGCGATCAACGTCGACCTGGGCACCGGGGCGGGACTGACCGAACGGGTTGTGCAGCTGGTCGGCCTGATGACCGTGCTGTCGCTGGCGCCGTCCATCGTGATCATGACCACCAGCTTCGTGCGCATCGTCGTGGTCCTGTCGCTGCTGCGCACGGCCCTCGGCATGCAGCAGGCGCCGCCCAACGCCGTGCTGGTGTCCCTGGCCCTGTTCCTGAGCGCCATCGTCATGGCCCCGACGTGGCAGGACGCCTATGATTCGGGCATCCGCCCCCTGCTGGACCAGCAGATGGAGCTGCCCCAGGCCTTCGATGCGGCGTCCGAACCTGTGAAGACTTTCATGCTGGCGCAGGTCGATCGGGACGACCTCGCCCTGTTCACCCGCCTGTCCCAGGTGGAGGCCGCCACGCCGGTCGCCGACCTGCCCCTGAGAGTGGTCACTCCGGCCTTCATGATCAGCGAGTTGAAGCGGGCCTTCGAAATCGGATTTCTCCTTTTCGTTCCGTTCCTTGTGATCGATCTGGTGGTCGCCAGCGTGCTCATGTCGATGGGCATGATGATGCTGCCTCCGGTGGTGATTTCCCTGCCCTTCAAGCTGATCTTTTTCGTGCTCGTGGACGGCTGGAGACTGGTCGCCGGAAGCCTCGTCGAGAGCTTCCAGCGCGCCTCCGGAACGGGTTAAATCCCCAGCCCGTGGGGGTTTGAACGGCAAAGTCGCTTGCCAAGGGAAGAAAAAGCGGCGTCAATCCGTCCGTCATCGCCCTTGAATCGGGGGGCGAGCTTCAATCGGGAAACGACCCACAATGACCACTCAAGCCGAACTCATCGCCGCCGCCGCCAAGGACGCGGGCGTCTCGCAAGCCGACGCCGGCCGTGTCCTCGACGCGCTGGTGAAGAACATCCACAAGTCGCTGACCGCCGGCGGCGATGTTCGCATCTCGAACCTGGGCGTGTTCGACACCGCCGCCCGCGCCGCCCGCGAGGGCCGCAACCCGGCAACCGGCGCGACGATCAAGATCGCCGCTTCCAAGGCCGTGCGCTTCCGCGTGTCGAAGCCGCTCAAGGATGCGGTCAACAAGTAAGAACCCGAAGGTTCAGGCGGCCGGTCTCGCAGGAGCCGGCGCCGAAGCTTGAGGACGGGCGGGGGCCGCGGGTCGGTTCCCGCCCGTTTTCTGTCTGAGCTCGGCCTTCATGGACGCGACCCAGCCCGCGAAGGTGTCGGCCGAGGCGGTCAGGGCCGCGAAATCGCCGGCGAAGGGGCCGTCCCCCTCCCCCGCATCCAGCGCGATCGCCAGCGCCGACTTCGCCCGGGCGCCGGCGATATAGGGGCGGTAGTTGCGCGACAGGCGCGTCAGTCCAGCCGACTCCCGGCCCAGGGAATAACCGACGCCGGCGCGGATCAGCCTCGCCTCCTCGTCCGCCGTGAGGGCGGCCGGGTCCCTGAAGCGCTCGCCGAGACGGGCTTCGTAGAGAGCGGCCGCCTCGGCCCATTTCTCCTGCTTCCACAGCACCTCGGCGCGAACGTCGCGGCCCTCGGGGCTGGCGTCGGCGCCCAGCACCTCCAGCGCGTGGTCGTAACGGCCGAGACCGGCCAGGGCCCGGGCCTCCAGCGCCCGCCGCTCGGCATTCAGCGCGGACGGCAACAGGGTGGTGCGCGAGCCCCAGATGGCCTGCAGCGCCGCCTCGGGCTGGCGGTCCATCAGATAGACGGTGGCCAGATCGGTCGCGACCTGGGCCTTGGCGACGCCGTCCAGGCGGTTGTCGACCTGGTATTTGAGCAGTTCGGCGGCCTGGTCGAGCAGGTCGACGTCCACCAGCCGGCGGGCCAGACGGCGGACCATCTCGTCGCCGTCGGCGCCGATCGGGGTCAGCTCGCGGAAATCGTAGAACAGCCCCAGCGCCTGGACCGGCTGCAGTCCGTCCGCACCGCCCTCGAGGAACAGCATGCGGAAGGCGGCGCCCAGGTCGGCCTGGATGTCGGCGGCCTCGTCGAGCCGGTGCAACCCCGGACCGGCGCCCTTCAGGGCGGTCAGGGCCTCGCGGTACAGCCCCTGCGACAGGTACAGCTGGCCCAGCTGACGGATCACGGCCAGTTCGGTGGCGTCGCCGCGCCAGCGCCAGCGCAGGCTCTCGAGAGCGGCGGCGGCGGCGTCGGGCTTCATCGCCCCCTTCGCCAGCGACAGGCGGACCACGGCGAGCTTCGCCGGCACCGCGACAGCGTCGAGCGGGGCGCGTCCCACGGCGGTATAGACCGCCAGCGCCCGGTCCGACTGGCCGTCGAGCTCGAACAGTTTCGCCTGCACCAGCCGGGCGGCGAGCTGGTCGGCCGCGGGGGCGTTCTGGCTGAAGCTGTAGGCCAGCAGCGAACGCGCCGCCTCGAGGTCGCCGGTCTCCAGCGCCGACAGGGCGTGGGCGGCGCCGAAGCGGGCGCGCCAGGCGGGCGGGAAGCCGTCGACGGCCTTGGCCCCGGCGGCGAAGGCCTGGCGCGCGGCGGCGTGGTCGCCCGCGGCCGAAGCCATGTAGCCGCGCCAGACGGCGGAGGCCGGATCGCCGGCGACGGCGGCGGAAGCGAAATCGCCCTGGGCCTCCTCGAAGCGGCCGATCGAGGCCCGGGCGGCCCCGCGCAGGCCGCGCAGCTCGGGCTCGCCCGCCATGTTCGGGGCCCTCGCCACGATGGCGTTGAGCACGCCGATGGCCTCGTAGCCGAGGCCGGAGCCGACAAGGAAACGGGCGAAGGCGAAGCGGGCCTCGACCGGGGCGCGGGGGTCGTCGGCGGCGGCGTTGGCCTCGGCCGCGGCGGCGTCCTGCAGCTGGCGGTAGCGGGCGGAGAAGCCGGCGTGGCCCACCTCGGCCCATTCGGCGAGAATCAGCCCGGGATGCCGGGCCCGAACCGGGGCGCCGCCGTCGGCGGGGGCGGCGTCGAGACCGGCGGAGGGCGCCGATAGGGTGAGGCCGCCGGGCCGGCTGAGGGTGACCAGATCACCGTCGGCATGCACCGCGAGGTCAGTGGCGGCGGTCTCGACCGCGAGGCCGTGGGCGGTCGGCAGCAGGGCGAGATCGACCGTGCGGCGGCGGTCCCCGAAGCCCTTGCCCGGGGCCAGGGCCGTGACGGCGGCGAAGCGGTCGCCGACCAGCGGATCGGTCAGCCAGACCGCCTTGGTGGCCCCGGCCATGCGGGCGACGAGAACCGGCTTGCCGGTGTCGTCGCGGTCGATCCGCACGCCTTCGACCGCCACGGCCGGGCCGCCGATGGTCACGGTCCAGGTCGAGCCGCTGGCGGCGGCCGAGACCGGGGCGTTGGCGGGGGCGGCGACGCGGATGGCGACGTGGTCGGGCCCGGCGGTCCAGTGCGCGTCCGAGGCGGGTCCCAGCTGCGTGGCGCCGGACATGTCCAGCCGCGCGGGGGTGTCGAACACGATCCAGACCGCCTCGCCGCGGCGGAAGACGGCGGCGCCGACCGGCGCGGGCCAGCGAAAGGCGAGGCTGACCTTGCCGGCCGAAGCCTGGGCCACGACCGGGACGGACCGCGCCGCCGAGCCTGGCGCGGCCTGCGGCGCCTCGGCGTAGAGGTTCAGATAGACGGCCCCGTCGGCGCTGCCCGACCGCGCGTCGGCGCCGGCCGCGAGGGTCAGGACCAGTTCCGTGGCGCCCTGGACGGCCCGCGTTTCGACCTTGGCGACACCCTTGGGCGGGTCGACCTTGAGGCGCGAAACATCGGGGGCGGCGGTGGAGCCGATGCGGACGATGACCTGGTCGCCCTCGCGGCGCACGCGCGAGCGGGATCCCACCACCCCGGCGAACTCGATGCGGGTGAACTCCGAATTGGCGCCGATTCTGATGGTCACCGGGTCGAGCGCGGCGGCGGCTTCCTGCGCCAGCGGCGCCAGCGGCGCGAACGCGACCGCGCCGGCCGCGGCGGCGGCGACGGTGGTTCTCAGGATGCGCTTTGACGAAGCCCCGGACATGCGCGCGCACCCTCGCGCGAGCCGCCTTTCAACGCGGTTAACGGTTGGTGACCGCCCGTTCCATCATCCCCAGCGCGGTCCGCAGGCACTCGAGCCGGACGGGCCCCCGTCCCCGGTCGCCGAAATGATGCTCCTCGTGCACCGTCGGCGCGCCGGCCGCGGCGAGGGCGAAGTGGACCAGGCCGGGCTCGTCGTCGGGGCCGGCCGCGCCGGCGAAGCCGGTGACGGCGATGGCCGCGCCCGCGCCGGACGATCGCAGCGCGCCCTCGGCCATGGCCCGGGCGACCGGTTCGGAAACCGCTCCGTTCTGCTCGATCAGACGCAGCGGCACCGCCAGTTCGTCGGCCTTGGCCTCGTTGGTGTAGACGACATAGCCGCGCTCGAAGACGTGGGATCGCCCCTCCACGTCGGTGAGGACCGAGGCGATCAGGCCCCCGGTGCAGCTTTCGGCGGTCGCGAGAGTGACTCCGCTGTCGCCGGCGGCCTTCAGCACCCGCTCGATCAAGTCCTCGATATCGTTCGGCAAAGCCGGGCTCAGGGTTTCCGTCATGCTCTCCGAACGGTCGCGCTTCCCGGTGTGTTCCCTCCGGCCCTCCGCGACAATCGGGCGGCTTGCGGCCAGCGCCCCCGAAGCCGACATGAGACGGCCTCCCGTCAGGACTTCGCCGTGACCGACCCCGACTACCCCCGGCTCAACACGCTCTCGATCGGCCTGCGCTGCCGCTGCCCGCGCTGCGGCAAGGGACCGTTGCTGAAGGGATACCTGACCATCCGGGAGTCCTGCCCGGAATGCGGCCTCGACTACGGCTTCGCCGAGCCCGCCGACGGTCCGGCCTTCTTCGGCATGAGCCTGGTCGGCGTCGTGGGCATGGCCCTGTTCATGTGGTTCGAGTTCGGCGTCCATCCGCCGGTCTGGGTGCACATGGTCGTGACCATGCCGCTGCTGGTCATCGGTTGCCTCGGCGTGTTGCGGCCGCTGAAAGGCTGGCTGGTCGCGGAACAGTACGTTCACAAGGCCGCGCCGCCGGAGTTCGAGAGCGTCGGCAAGCACGGCAAGGGCTCGCGCTGGCGCTGATCCGCCGGATCAGTGGACGGCGCTCTCCCCTTCGCGCTCCAGATACCACCGCGCCGTCCGCTCGATCCCCTCGTCCATGTCGATGCGCGTACGGCCGTGGACCTCCTCGATCGGGCGGACGTCATAGACGTATTCGGTCAGCATGTTGTCGAGCCGCTGGCTGGTCAGCGGAAAGCGGATGCCGCTCTTCGTCAGCAGGTCGCCCGTTACGGCCAGGGACCGCGCCAGCGGCGTCGGCATGGTCGGAATGGGCTTGCGGAACCGCTTGGCGAATCCCCCGGCCCAGTCACGCAGGTCGATCGGATCGCTGTCGGCCAGATAGAAGGTGCGGCCGTGGACCTGATTGGCCGAGGCTGTCGCAAGCGTGACCAGCTGTTCGGCCAGGTTCTCGATGTAGGAGTAGGACTTCATCAGCGGCCGGCCGCCGACGTGGAAATACAGGCCGCGGCGGATCATGCCGAGGATGGCGGCGTAGTGGTCGCTCATGCCCGGCCCCCAGATGGTGGTCGAGCGGAAGATGACCCACTCCTTGCCGCCGCCATTGCGGGACCGGATCATCTTCTCGGCCAGGACCTTGCTCTCGCCATAGCCGCCTTCGGGGTCGTAATCGGTGTCGTGGGCCGGGGTCTTGCCCGGCTTGCAGACCAGCTGCGACGAGGCCCAGATCACCCGCTTCACGGACGGCGCATGGACAAGCGCGTCCAGAAGATTCGCAACCCCCACGGTATTGGCCGCATACCCGCCCGTGGCGGCGCCTTTCAGATCGGTCTCGGCGGCCAGGTTGAACACCACCTCGGGTCGAACTTCGCTCAGGGCGGTGGCGATGGAGCCGGGATCCAGCAGATCGCCGACCAGGGTGCGGCCGTCCCGCGCCCGCCGGCTGAAGCCCATCGCTTCGTGCCCCTGCTCCGCGAGCTCGCGCATCAGCGCCTTGCCGACGAAACCCGAGCTTCCGGTCACCAGTACCCGCATCATCCACGCCCCGGCGCGGCCCTCGCCCGCGCATGCCGGGCGAGCCCTCCCGCGCTCGGCGCGGATCAACCGGTACGGAGATCGATTGTTCCCCGTCCGGTGCGATTTTTTACGGCGCAGGCGGCGCGGCGGCGGCGACGGGCAGTCCGAGCTCGAATACGGCTCCGCTGCCGGACGGCCGCAGGTCGAGCGTGGCCTGATTGGCGGCGAGCAGGGCCCGGGCGATCGACAGGCCCAGACCGGCCCCGCCCTCGCCGCGACGGGTGGTGAAGAACGGCTCGAAGATGCGCCGCGCGTCGGCGGCCGCGACCCCCGGGCCGTTGTCGCTGACCGTCAGCATGACCACGTCGCCGGCCGGGCGAGCCTCGATCCGCACGATCGATGCGCCGGCCTGCCGGCTGTTCTCGAGCAGGGTCGAGACAACCATCTCGATCGTCGCGGCGGGGGCGGCGACCGGCGGCAAGCCTTCGGGCAGGACGAGGTCGACCCTGAGCTCCGGCGCCCGGGCGTCCACGGCCTTCCGGAGGGCGGGTCGCAGGTCGACCGCCAGCCCGGCCTCGGGGCGCGCCATGTCCGCCCGCGCCAGATCCAGCAGGCGGGTGACGAGGGCGGACAGGCGGCGGCCGTCGGCCGCGATGTTGTCGAGGAAGCGGCGGCGCTGGGCGGGCTCCATGCTGTCGCCGTGGTCCTGCAGCAGTTCAACCGCGCCCTGGATGCCGGCCAGCGGGGTCTTGAACTCGTGGCTGACGGCGGCGGCGAAGTCGCGCAGATAGCGGGAGCGCCGCTCGACGGCCTCGGCCATGCGGCCGAAATCCTCGTAGAGAGTCCTAATCTCGACCGCCGCTGTGGCCGGGGGCGGCGGCAGCGAGCCTGCACCCGAGGTCACGTCGCGGGCGGCGCGGCTCAGCGCCTCGATCGGCCGGGCGATGCCGCGCGACACCAGCACGGCGAGCAGGGCGATCAGTCCCAGAGTGCCCGCCGCGCCGAGACCGATCTTGATGCGGTCCTGATAGATGCCGCGGAACAGGGCGCGGGGCGAGCGGGACGCCAGGATCACCCCTCGCACCTCACCGCCGACGATCACCGGCCGGGCGTGGTGGATGCGCAGGGCCGAGGCGCGGCTGAGCCATTCCATCGAATAGCGCGGGTGGTAGGAATCGTTGCGCCGCAGCACGGTCTCCGCCCGACCCGCCAGGGCGGCGCGGATCTCGGGCAGATCGCGCCAGCTGCCCCCCTCGCCATAGCCTTCGACGACCACGCCGGAGCGGTCGAGGAAGATGATCGACGCCAGCGTGGTCTGGCTCGTCCGCTCCATCACCGGCGCGAGCCTCTCGCCTACCATGACCGCCGCCGGGTCGACCGGGGCGCCCGGGGTTTGAGGCGACGGCCGCGCCGGCAGGACGGGGGTCGAGCCGAGGTCGATGGTGGCCGGCTCCGGCCGGTAATAGCCGGGGACGTCCCGCTGAACGGCGTCCGGGTCGAAGCCTGGCGCGCCGGGCCAGAACGTCTCCGCTGTGGCGGACAGCGTCGCCGCCTGGGCGATCAGCTCCGCCTCGGTCTGCCGCACCAGGGTGTTCTCGTAGACCCTGAGGAAGATGGCGCTGATACCCGGCAGAATGGCCGCGAACAGCAGCACCGACAGCAGGATGGTGCGCAGCCTCAGCGCCGGCCAGTGCGCCCGGATCCAGGCGCGCACCCGGCCGTTCACGCCAGGCCGCCGACGCAGGGCCCGAGCTGGTAGCCGACGCCGGCGCGGGTCTCGACCACGTCCGTTCCGCCGGCCGCGGCGAATTTGATGCGCAGGTTGCGGACGTGGCTGTCGATGGTGCGGTCGGTCATGGCGAAGCCCGGACCGTGGACCCGGTCGATGATCGCGTCGCGGCTGAACACCCGCCGCGGCCCGTCGGCCAGCACCCGCACGATGCTGAACTCCGTCACCGTCAGCGGCACCTCGGCGCCGTCCCAGCGGGCGCGCCAGCCGTCGGCGTCCAGCGTCAGGCGGCCGTGCGAAACCATCCCCGACGGCTCGGCCGGCGGCGTGCGCGCGGTGCGGCGCAGGATGGCGGCGACGCGGGCGACGACCTCGCGCGGACTGAACGGCTTGACCACATAGTCGTCGGCTCCGAGCTCGATGCCCAGAACCCGGTCGATCTCGTCGTCGCGCGATGACAGGAACAGCACCGGCAGATCGCCTTGGGCGCGGATGCGGCGGCAGACCTCAATGCCGTCCATGCGCGGCATGTTGATGTCCAGCACCACCAGGTCCGGGGCGTGGGCGGCGATATCGGCCAGGGCCGCCTCGCCATCCGCCGCCTCGCGCGTGGCGAGGCCGGCCTTCTGCAGCGCGAAGGTCAGAAGGTCGCGGATGTGCGGGTCGTCGTCGACCACCAGGACGGTGCGCTGCATGGCGGCCATGTTCAGGCTCCCGGCCCCGAGGTCAACGGCTGCGGGGGCGAGGCCGGCGGCGGCGGCGCGGGAACCGGCTCTTCGAACGACGGCGCCGGGAGCGTGGGAAGCGCGGGCGCGAGCGACCTGAGGCTGCCGTCCCGATTCCGGGGGCCGGGTTGCGGCCGCGCCAGCGGGCGATTCCTGGTCAGCGCCTCGATTCTCTCCAGCCGGCGCGCGTCCCGCCAGGTCCAGCCGCGCCAGCCGGACTGCTGACGGCGGACCTGCGCATGCAGCTCGGCGCGGACGGCGGCGGCCCGGTCGCGCAGCTCTGGGTCCTCCGTCCGCTGCTCCAGCTCGACCAGCGAGACCAGGGCCGGGGCGCCGAGGAAGCGGAGGTAGCCGAGGTCCAGGATCGCGCCCGTGCCGTCGATCTCGCGGGCGTGGCGCACGTTCCAGGCCGCGGCGACGGCGCCGAGGTCGACGGTGCTGACCAGCGCCAGCACGACCAGGGTGAGGCGGACGTTGGCGTCGATCAGCCAGTGCCCGTCGTTGCCGCGCAGCATCCGCCACAGGATCAGCAGCAGGCCGGCGGCGACCAGAACCATCCAGATCATCGCCGCGATGCGGAACCGGGTCAGGGCGTAGGCTTCGATATAGTCGGCCGTGCGCAGCAGGCTGGACGCCACCAGCAGCATGTTCTGGCCGACCCAGAGCACCACAAGGGTCCGCACCAGCGGCTTCCTCGCCGTCTCCGATCCGGGGCGCAGCGCCACCAGCACGAACAGTCCGGCGAGCAGGGCGGTGGCGATCAGGGGATATGCCCCGCGGTGCGCGTACTCCGCCAGGGTCACGCCCTCGGGCAGTTCTGCGCCGCTCCACAGGAAGGCGAGGTCGAGGCCGTTCTGCAGGGCGAACAGGGCGTTGAACACGACCAGCGACAGGGTGATCGAGGCGCCGCTGACGCCCGGGATCCTCGCGTCTCCCAGCGACGGCAAGGCGATCAGCTTGCGCCGCCAGCGCGGGCGCAGGGTGGCGCCGACCGTGAGCAGGACGAGGCCCCAGAACCAGGCGCGCAGGATCGTCTCTCCGGAGAGCGACGGCGCGCGGACCTGATCGAGGGCGTTGGAGATCAGCGGATTGGCGCTGGCGAACAGCGCCAGGAAGACCGCGCCCCCGGTCAGGGGCAGAACCAGCATCTTCGCCAGCCGCCACAGCGACAGCCCGCCCCGGCGGCTGCGCCGGCGCGGGCGGGTCAGGCGCGCCAGATCGATCACCGGACCGACCGCCGAGACGACTGCGTGCGCCACCAGCCTCTGGGCCCAGCGCCAGACCGGATCCCCGGCCCGCACCCGCGCCGACAGCACGGCGACGCTCAGCATCAGGCCGAACAGCGCCCATGCCAGCACGCCGGGCCGATCGATGAGCACGAGCGCCAGCAGCACGGCGGCCGCCAGGGCGAAGAGGGCCCGGGGGTCGCGCCTCAGGCCCGGCCGGGCGAAGGCGACGCCGATCACCCAGGCCAGGGCGAAGGCGCCCAGGGTGGCGCCGGGCTGATGGAAGAAGAACAGGGCGTCGGCCAGGGCGGCCAGCAGGAATGCGATCCCGGCCTTCAGCCAGAAGCCGCCGCGGGTGAATGGATGGTTCTGAAGCATGACCGCCTCCCCTCTCGAGGCGGCCGTTGTCGCGGGGCGAGGTTCAGACCTGCGGGGCCCGGCGAGGAGGTTGCACGCAGGCGGAGTGCAGAAGCGGTGCAGTGGGGGGATGGCGACCCCGGCAGGACTCCAACCTGCGACCTCGGCTTTAGGAAAGCCTTGCTCTATGCAGCTGAGCTACGGGGCCATAGGCGCTGACCTAGCGGGTCGCGACGCGGGGGGGAAGCGGGACCGAAACGGAAAATCGCCCGCACCGTCTTCCCTTGGGCGACAGGCAGACGGCCGGCCGCGTTCGCTGTTGTGGTTAATCGGCTTTAAGATACAATATCTTGTGGAGAACAAATCCCGAATCGGGCCGTGTCGGTGATTCGGTCCTGATTCGTTTCGCCCCTGTTCCGCCGGACCAGGCTCCACCGTTTACCGGCGCGGGAATCGTCTCCACGGCGCTTGAGGAACCGGGCGGGAACAGCCACCTTTTCAGTCTCATGAGCGACCGCGCCACCGGCATGGCCCCCTCGCGCGTCGTCGCGGTGCTGGGCCCCACCAACACCGGCAAGACCC
>NZ_DASWTO010000115.1:0-27922 GCF_036402095.1 Brevundimonas sp.
TCCTCGATGGTCAGGCTGGTCACGCCGGGGCCGAAGAACTCGACGAATTTGCCGACCACGCCCTTCTTGCGCAGCATCTGGGTGACCGTCAGCACCAGGTCGGTGGCGGTGGCCCCTTCCGGCAGGGCGCCGGTCAGACGGAAGCCGATGACTTCCGGAATCAGCATCGGGATCGGCTGGCCCAGCATGGCCGCCTCGGCCTCGATGCCGCCGACGCCCCAGCCGAGCACCGCCAGGCCGTTGATCATGGTCGTGTGGCTGTCGGTGCCGACCACGGTGTCGGGATAGGCCAGCGTCGCCTTGCCCTCGGGCGCGGTCCACACGGTCTGGGCCAGGTTCTCGAGATTGACCTGGTGGCAGATGCCGGTGCCGGGCGGCACGACGCGGAAATTGTTGAAGGCCGACGAGCCCCAGCGCAGGAAGTTGTAGCGCTCGATGTTGCGCTCGTATTCGCGCTCGACGTTGCGTTCGAACGACTTGCTGTCGCCGAAATGGTCGACCATGACCGAGTGGTCGATGACCAGGTCGACCGGGTTCAGCGGGTTGATCTTCGACGGATCGGCGCCGAGCTTCGACATGGCGTCGCGCATGGCGGCCAGGTCGACCACCGCCGGAACGCCGGTGAAGTCCTGCATCAGAACCCGGGCCGGGCGGAAGGCGATCTCGTGCTCGACCGCGCCCTTGTTGTCGATCCAGGCGGCGACGGCCTTGAGGTCCTCGGCGGTGACCGAGACGCCGTCCTCGTTGCGCAGCAGGTTCTCAAGCAGCACCTTCATCGAGCGCGGCAGGCGGGAAATCCCGGTCAGGCCCGCTTCCTCGGCGGCCGGAAGGCTGTAATAGGCGTATTTCTTGCGCCCGACGGAGAGATCGCGCCGGGTGGAAAGGCTGTCGACTGACGGCATGGAGAGGCTTCCTCTGGTTCACGCCGCCCGACAATCCGGTTGCACGATCGCGCGGTCGACGGCGGGGCGCACAGGTCCCCGCCGCGCGCGGCGAACGCCTGCTGCGGCGAGGCCGGATATAGCGATGGTTGCAACGGGCGTCCATGTATCCACGACGGCCGCAGGGGCATTGAGAGACGCTCGCAACTGGAGCCGCCGGCGATGCTGACGGTCTCCGGCCTGACCCTGTCCCGCGGCGAACGCGTGCTGTTCCGCGACCTGTCGCTGGCGCTGGCCTCCGGCGAGGCCGTGGCCCTGACCGGGGCCAACGGCGCCGGCAAGACCAGCCTGCTGCGGGCGCTGGCGGGCTTCATCCGCCCCGACGGCGGGAGCATCGCCTTCGCCGACGCCGATCCGGCCGAGGCCCGGCGCCGCCACCTGCATTGGCTGGGCCACCTCGACGGCCTCAAGGGCGCCCGGCGCGCCCGCGACGAGCTGGCGTTCCAGGCCGCATGGCTGGGCGCCGACCGCCACGCCATCGCCGCCGCCGTCGACGTGCTCGCGCTCGAGCCGCTGCTCGACCTCGAGGTGCGCCAGCTTTCGGCGGGCCAGCGCCGACGCCTCGCCTTCGCCCGTCTGATCGCCGCGCCGCGGCCGATCTGGCTGCTCGACGAGCCCTTCGCCCCGCTCGACGCCCGCTGGCGGGCGGCCCTGGGCCTGCTGATGCAGGCGCATGTCGACAAGGGCGGCGGCATCCTCGCCGCCGTTCACGATCCGCTGCCGGTCGCCTCGCGCGCCATCGACATCGGAGCTGGACGGTGAAGGCCCTGCTGGTCCTGTGGCGCCGCGAACTGGCGCTGGCCTGGTCGGGCGGCGGCGGTCCCCTGCTGGCCTGCGGCTTCTTCCTGTGCCTGACCGTGCTCGTGCCGCTGGCGGCCGGCGGCGACCCGGCCGGGCTCAGGCCCGTCGCCGGCGGCATCGCCTGGCTGGCCCTGGCCCTGTCCTCCATCCTGTCGCTGGAGCGGCTGTTCGAGCGCGATCTCGAGGACGGCGCCCTCGATCTGATCGCCCTCGGCCCGGTTCCGCTCGAACTGGTGGTCCTCGCCAAGGCCAAGGCCCAGTGGCTGGCCGTGGGCTTGCCGCTCGCCGTCACCGCCCCCGTCGCCGCCATCACCCTCGGCCTGCCGCCGGCCCAGGCGCCGCTGGTCGCCGCCTCGGCCCTGATCGGCGCCCTCGGCTTCGCCCTGACGGGCGCCCTGGGCGCGGCGCTGGCGCTCGGCTCGAAGCGCGGCGGCCTGCTGATCGCCGTCGTCGTCCTGCCGCTGTTCATCCCGCCGGTGGTGTTCGGATCCGGCGCGCTGGAGCGGGCGGTGAACGGCCTCAACCCCGCCCCGGCGCTGGCCCTGCTGGCGGCCTACGTCCTGTTCGCCGCCGTCGTCACGCCCTTCGCGGGCGCAGCGGCGATTCGCAACGCGCAGGGCTGAGCGTCGCCAGGGCCGTGGCTCAGGCCTTCTTGACGAACTCCGTGCGCAGCACCAGGCCCCGCACCTTCTCGACATTGGCCTCGATCTCGTCCGGATCGCCGGTCAGGCGGATGTTCTTGACCAGCGTGCCGCGCTTCAGCGTCACCCCGCCGGAGCCCTTGACCTTCAGGTCCTTGATCAGCGTCACGCTGTCCCCGTCGCCGAGAACGTTGCCGTTGGAATCCCTGGTGATGTCTTCGCTCATGGATCGCGCCCCCCGTACGCGACCATTCCTCTGGCATGGCGGGAGGGGCGGCTACAAGCCGCGCCGCCTCCGCAACGCCCCGAAGTAGCGCCGGACGCGATGACCCACTAAGAGACCTCCCGATGTTCGGCCTCGCCAATCCCGACCGCTTCCTGCGCTTCACCCGCCCGCTGATTCCGGCGCTCTGGGGGCTGGCCGTCGTCCTGCTGGCGACGGCGACCTGGCTCGCCTTCGCCGCGCCCGAGGACTACCAGCAGGGCGACACGATGCGGATCATCTTCGTCCATGCGCCCGCAGCCACGGTCGGCCTGGCCGCCTACGCCGCCCTCGGCGTCTCCAGCTTCTTCGCCCTGGTCTTCCGCCACCCGCTGGCCGACGCCGCCGCCCGCGCCGCCGCCCTGCCCGGCGCCGCCTTCACCGCCCTGGCCCTGATCACCGGCAGCCTGTGGGGCAAGCCGATGTGGGGTGCCTGGTGGGCCTGGGGCGACGCCCGGCTGATGTCGGTGCTGATCCTGTTCCTCTTCTACCTCGGCTACATGGCCCTGCGCGCCTCGATCGACGACGAGACCCGGGCCGCCCGCGCCGCGGCCGTGCTGGGCCTCGTCGGCCTGATCAACCTGCCGATCGTCAAATTCTCGGTCGACTGGTGGAACACCCTGCACCAGCCCGCCTCGCTGCTGCGGGCCGAAGGGCCGGCCATGCCGCCGGTCTATCTGACCCCCCTGCTGCTGATGATGGCGGCCTACGGCCTGTTCTTCCTCGCCGTCTGGCTGACCGCCATCCGCACCGAGATCGTGCGTCGCCGGGTGCTGTCGATCCGCGCCCGCCGCGCCCTGGAGGCCTGAGCTTGATCGACCTCGACATGAGTCCCTACGCCGCCTTCGTCTGGCCCGCCTGGGCCGTCAGCGCCGTCGTCCTCGCCGCCCTGGCCGT
Source organism: Brevundimonas sp. (assembly GCF_036402095.1). Taxonomy (GTDB): domain Bacteria; phylum Pseudomonadota; class Alphaproteobacteria; order Caulobacterales; family Caulobacteraceae; genus Brevundimonas. The sequence continues at coordinate 3,543 of NZ_DASWTO010000115.1, forward strand.
CCGCGCCATCGCCGCCGCGCGTCGCTGGTCGGGCGAGTTGAAGCGGCTCGAGGCCGGACAGGCCGCGGAGGACTGACGCCCATGAACCGCTGGCTCGCCCTCATCCCCCTGCTGGCGCTGCTCGCCCTGGTGGCCTTCGCCGCCGTGCGGCTCGGCGACTTCACCGGGCGGTCGCTGGCGGAGGGCCGGGGCAGCGAATATCGCCCCGACGCCCTGATCGGCCAGCCGGTGCCGGAAACCGTCCTGCCCCTGCTGACCGGCGCCACCGCCGGACCGGGCGTGCTCGACCTGAAGACCGCCGGCGTCGGCCGCCCGATGCTGATCAACGTCTTCGCCAGCTGGTGCGCGCCCTGTCGCCTCGAACATCCGCAGCTGATGGCTCTGAAGGCGCGCGGCGTCGCCGTCGTCGGCGTGGCGTGGAAGGACGATCCGGTGAAGACCCGCGCCTTCCTCGACGAGCTGGGCGATCCCTACGCCATGGTTCTGGTCGACCGCGACGGCCGGGCCGGCCTCGACCTCGGCATCACCGGCGCGCCCGAGACCTTCGCCGTCGACGCCATGGGCCGGGTGGTGGCCAAGTCTTCTGCGCCCCTGATGGACCAGGCCGAGATCGACCGGCTGGTCGAGGCCATGCAGGCCCCGCCGCGCCCGCTCCCCACCGCCACCCGGCGCTGAGACCGACCGGGCCCGACGGCCGTTAACCCATTTCCGACGGATTTCATTAACCCTGTCGGCATGAGCGCGATTCGCCCCCCCGTTCCGTCGCCCCTGTTCCCGACGCAGACCCCGCCGTCCCCCGGTCGCGCCTCGCGCTCGGACTTCTTCCGCGCCGCCCTCGACGGCGTCCCCCCGTCGTCCGCCGGTCAGACGGCCCCGGCCGCACCCGCCCGGGCCGCGCCGGCGGGGGTCTTGCGCGCCGCCGACGACCGTCCGCAGCGCCCCGGCTCCCTGCTCGACATCCGCGTCTGACGCCTCACGCGAAAATGAGGCGCGCGGCGGCCGCCGCCGTGATTAAGGTGCGCGCCATGCGCACGAGGGGCTGGATCATCCCTGCGGCGGCCCTGGCGGCCGCCACCATGGCGGCCGGGTCAAGCGCCCAGCCGGCGGCGCCCCGCGCCCCCCGCGGCGAGGCTCCGCCGGAGCCGGTGATCGTCGAGCTGTTCACCGCCCAGGGCTGCGCCGGCTGTCCCGAGGCCAACGCCCGCGTCGAGGCCCTGGCCGACGATCCCGGCGTCATCGCCCTGACCTACGCCGTGGACTACTGGGACTACCTCGGCTGGGAGGACACCTTCGCCCGGCCCGAGTTCGCGCAGCGCCAGCGCGCCTATCGCCGTCCGCTGAAGCTGCGCGCCGTCGGCACGCCGCAGGTGGTGATCGACGGCCGCCGCCAGGCGCCGGTCACCCAGGACGCGGCGCTCAAGGCCGCCGTTGAGGAAGAGGCCGCCCGCCGGGTCTTCCCGCCCGAGATCGAGTTCCGCGAGACCGGCGACCGCGTCGGCGTCGGCTCCGGCCGCGCCCCCGCCGGCGGCGCCGAGGTGGTGGCCGTCGTCTACCGCCCCGGGCTGCAGACGGTCGAGATCGGCAGCGGCGACAACCGCGGCCAGACGGTGCGCCAGGTCAATGTCGTGCGCTCGGTCCGCAGCCTCGGCACGTGGACCGGCCGCCCGGCGCTCTATCCGCTGCCCGCCGGACTGAGCCCCGACGAGGCCGTCGCCGTGCTGGTCCAGGCCCGCGCCGACCGGCGCATCCTCAACGGCGCCGTCCTGCCGCCCCGCTGATCGTCAGCTTTCGTCACTGGCGTCCGCGCCCGCCGCGCCGAGAGTGCGAGCTTGACCGCTCGCGGCCGGGCGGCGACACAGGTGACCGTATGAAACCGGCGCTCCGTCTCCTGACGATCCTTGGCCTGACCCTCGCCTGCGCCGCGCCGGCGCCGGGCGCGGCGGCCCGGCAGACGCCCCCGCAAGCCACGGTTCCAGCAACGGAGACCCCGGAGGCGCGCGCCGTCACCCAGGTGGTGCTCGCCGCCGAACTGGCCGCCTGGGGACGCGAGCGGCGCGACGCCGACGCTCTCCTGCTGGCCGCCCGCATGCTCGACGAGGTGCCCCTGCGCGCCGGATCCGGCGGCGACCCTGACGTCGCGCCCGTTCTCACCGCGCCCGGCCTCCGCCAGGAAGCCGCGGCCCTCGGCCGGACCGCCGACTCGCTCGACGAGGTGGCGGTGACCGGATCGCGCATCGATCGCAACGCCGACCGGGTGACCGAAGCCGAGCCGCCGCCGGCCCCGGTTCCGGCGCGGCCGCGGGCGCCGCAACGCCAGCCCGTCCCGAGCGCGCCTCCACCGCCACCCCCGCCGCCGCCTCCCCCGCCACCTCCACCCCCGCCGCCGCCGCCCGCGCCGGTCGTCGGGGTCCGCTGGTCGCCCTTCGGTGACGGACCGGTATCGACCGTCAAGCGGCTGGCCTCGCGCGAGAGCTGGAGCTTCGAGATCGATGCGCGCGGCGCCGAGATCCTGCGTGTGGCGGCCATCGGCGACGGCGACACAGACGTCGACCTGACCGTACGCGACGCCTCGGGCAAGGTGCTGTGCGCCGACGGCTTCGGCGACCACTATCCGGTCTGCACCCTCGCGCCCGGCGCGCCGGCGCGGCTGCGCGTCTTCGTGGTCAACCGCGGCGCGCTGTGGACCCGCGTCCAGGTGCTGACCAACTAGCCAGCCTCAGGCGCCGGCCTTCCGGGCGAACGACAGGGCGCCCGCCGCCAGCATGGGGACCTGCGCCGCCATGGTCTTGGCATGGGCCGAGGCCGCCGTGCCGTCGCGCACCCGCCCGGCGATGCCCTGACAGATGGCCGCCAGCCGGAACAGGTTGTAGGCGAACAGCCAGTCGAGATCGGCCGGCCGCGCCCCGGTCAGGCCGGCGTACCGCTCCACCATCTGCTCCACCGAAGGGATGCCCAGCGCCTCGATATCGGCCCCCGCCAGGCCGTTGCGCGCCGTCGCCGGGATCACCCAGGCGATTAGCAGATAGGAGAAGTCGGCCATCGGATCGCCCAGCGTCGACAGCTCCCAGTCCAGCACCGCCCGCACCTCGGGCGCCTCGGGCGCGAGGATCAGGTTGTCGAGCCGGAAGTCGCCGTGGACGATCCGCGTCGGCCCCTCGGGCGGCAGGGTCGCGGGCAGGAATTCGATCAGCCGGTCCATGGCGGGGATCGGCTCGATCTCCGAGGCCCGGTACTGTTTGGTCCAGCGCCCGACCTGGCGTTCGAAATAGTTGCCCGGCCGGCCGTAGTCGCCCAGGCCGATGGCGGCTGGATCGAAGGCGTGCAGCGCGGCCAGCGTATCCACCTGGGCGTCATAGATCGCCCGTCGCTGCTCCGGGGTCATGCCCGGCAGCTTGAGGTCCCACAAGACCCGGCCCTCGACCTTGTCCATGACGTAGAACATCGAGCCGATGACGCCCTCGTCGGTGCACAGCGCCCAGGGCCGCGCCACCGGATAGCCCTGGGCGTGCAGGGCCGAAATGACGCGGAACTCGCGGTCCACCGCATGGGCCGAGGCCAGCAGCGTTCCCGGCGGCTTGCGGCGCAGCACATAGGTGCGGCCGGGCGTCGTCAGCTCATAGGTCGGGTTCGACTGGCCGCCCTTGAACTGTCGGATCGTCAGCGGCCCGGCGTAGCCCTCGACATGGGCGGCGAGCCACGCGCCCAGCTCCGCTGCGTCCAGGGCATGGCGGGGATCGACCTCGCGCGTGCCGGAAAAGGTCGATTGCGGGTCGGCGAGGTCGGTCTGGCTCATCGGGCGGCGATGATGGCGGCCTTCACCGCCCCGCGCCAGCCTTTCAGCAGCCGCCCGCGCTCCTCCGCCCCCATGCGCGGCTCCCACCGCGCCGGCGCCTCGACCGGATGGTCCTCGAGATCGCCGATCAGGCCGACGCCCAACGCCGCCAGCTTGGCCGCGCCCAGCGCGGTCATCTCCTGGAAGGCCGGACGCTCGACCACGACCTCGCAGATGTCGGCCACGAACTGCATGGCGAAGGCGTTGGCGGTGACCCCGCCGTCGACCTTGAGCACCTTCAGCTTCGGCGCCCCGTCCTTCGCCAGGGCGTCCAGCAGGTCGCGGGTCTGGTAGGCGAGCGATTCTAGCGCCGCGCGCACCAGCTGCGCCGGGCCGCTGTCGCGGGTCAGGCCGATGATGGTCCCGCGCGCCTCCGTCTCCCACCATGGCGCGCCGAGGCCGGTGAAGCCGGGGACCAGATAGACGCCGCCGTTGTCGCCCAGCCCCTGCGCCATGGCCTCGGACTGCCGGGACTCGCTGATCACCTTCAGCCCGTCGCGCAGCCACTGGATCGCCGAGCCGGCCGAGAAGATCGACCCTTCCAGGGCATAGGCGACCTGGCCGTCCGCCGCATAGCCCAGGGTGCCCAGCAGCCGGCTGCTCGAGGCCACCGGCGCCGCGCCGACATTGGCCACCAGAAACGCCCCGGTGCCATAGGTGATCTTGGCGTCGCCGGGCTTGAGCGCGCCATGTCCCACCAGTGCGGCCTGCTGGTCGCCCGCCGCGCCGTGAATCGGCAGGGCGGCCCCGAACAGCGACGCCTCGCAGGTGCCCAGATGATCGGCGCAACCCCGGATTTCCGGCAGTCCCGCCATCGGGACGTTGAACAGTTCAGCCAGGTCCGGCCGCCACCGGCGCGTGGCCAGATCCATCAGCGACGTCCGGCTGGCGTTGGTCGCGTCAGTGACGTGGCTGGTCCCGCCGGTCAGCTTCCAGATCAGCCAGGTCTCGATCGTCCCGAGCTTGACCTCGCCCCGCTCCGCCCGCTCGCGGGCGCCCGGAACGGCATCCAGCAGCCAGGCGAATTTCGAGGCCGAGAAATACGGATCGAGGATCAGCCCGGTCGCCGCCTGCACCGCCGGTTCATGCCCGGCCGCGGCGAGCCGCCCAGTGACATCCGCCGTGCGCCGATCCTGCCAGACGACGGCGTGCTGCAGCGGCTCGCCCGTCGCCGCGTCCCAGATCACCGAGGTCTCGCGCTGGTTGGTGATGCCGACGGCCGCGAACCGCCCCACGCCTCCGGCCTTGCGGATGACCTCGCGGCAGGTCTGCAGCGTCGCCGCCCAGATCTCCGCCGCGTCGTGTTCGACCCAGCCAGGCTTGGGGAAATGCTGCGCCAGCTCGATCTGGCTGACCGCCACCGGCCGCAGCCCGCCCTCCGGCGCGCACTCGAAGGCGACGGCCCGCGTCGAGGTCGTGCCCTGGTCGATGGCGAGGATCAGACTTTGCATCGCCCCATCTTACGCAGGCCAAAGCGATGCGGTTAAGTGCCTTCCATGCACACCGCCTCCTTCGCCGGCGTTCAGGACGCCGCCCGCCAGATCGCCGGCCACGCCGTGCGCACGCCGCTGATCGAGAGCCCGGCGCTGAACGCCGAGGTCGGCGGCCGCGTCCTGCTCAAGGCCGAGACCCTGCAGGTCGCCGGGGCCTTCAAATTCCGCGGCGCCTACAATCGCATCAGCCGGCTGACCGAGGATGAGAAGCGGCGCGGCGTCGTCGCCTATTCCTCCGGCAACCACGCCCAGGCCGTGGCGGCGGCGGCGCGCATGGTCGGGACCAGCGCCGTCATCGTCATGCCGGCCGACAGCCCGGGGGTGAAGGTCGAGGGCGTCCGAAGCTTCGGCGGCGAGGTTCGCATGTACGACCGCTACAGCGAGAGCCGCGAGGCCATCGGCGAGGAGATCGCCGCCTCGAAGGGATCGGTGCTGGTCCGCCCCTTCGACGACCCCTTCGTCATCGAGGGCCAGGGCACCATCGGTCTGGAGATCATGGACCAGGCCAAGGCCCTCGGCGCCGTGCCGCTCGACAAGCTGGTGTGCGGCGCCTCGGGCGGCGGTCTGATCGCCGGCGTCAATCTGGCCATGGCCGCCCTGTCGCCGCACACCCCTGTGATCGGCGTCGAGCCCGAGCATTACAACGACACCCAGCTGTCGCTCGCCGCCGGCAAGCGCCTGACCCACGCCCCGGCGCCGGGCGCCACGATCTGCGACGCCCTGATGACCGACCGGCCGGGCGAACTGACCTTCCCGATCAACCGCCGCCTCGACCGGGTCGAGACCGTCTCCGACGCCGAGGTGGCGGAGGCTGTGCGCTACGCCTTCCGCGTGCTGAAACTGGTGGTCGAACCGGGCGGCGCCGTGTCGCTCGCCGCCCTGCTGGCCGGCAAGGTCCAGACGCAGGGCCGGACCACGGCCGTCATCCTGTCCGGCGGCAACGTCGATCCGTCGCTGTACTCGGCCATCATCGAGGATCGCTTCGATCCGGAAACCTGGGGGAAGAGCGCATGAGCCGCACCGAACGCAAGGGCGCGCCGACGCCCCTCGCCGACCTGCCCGGCCTGATCGGTCAGGAGATCGGCGTCAGCCGCTGGATCACCGTCGACCAGTCCCGTATCGACGCCTTCGCCGAGATCACCGAAGACCGCCAGTTCATCCACGTGGACCCGGAGGCGGCGAAGGCCACCCCCTTCGGCGGGACCATAGCCCATGGCTTCCTGACCCTCAGCCTGCTCTCGGCCATGACCTATGACGCCGTGCCGCCGCTGGAGGGGGTGGTGATGGGCGTCAACTACGGCTTCGACAAGCTTCGCTTCCTCGCACCGGTGCGGGCCGGCTCGAACGTCCGCGGCCGCTTCAGACTGCTGTCGGCCGAGGACAAGGGCGGCGGCCGCTGGCTGATCAAGCACGAGGTCACCGTCGAGATCGAGGGCGCGGAAAAGCCTGCGCTGGTGGCGGAGTGGCTGGGGATGCAGGTGGTGGGCTAGGCCCCGCTTATCTCGGCCATTTGGGAAATCGGCGGCCTCGGTCTTGTCCGGAGCGTCGCCGCCGCTGCCGCGACCATCCCCAGCGTCGCGCACAGGGTAAGGCCCGCCATGATATACAGGCCTGCTCCAAGCGGTCCTTCGATGAAGACCGTGCGAAAGAGAACCAACAGCGACAGACTCGTCAGGGCGGCCCCCCAAAGGCCTGCATAGCCCATCCAGCCACCGGGCGTCAGAATCCGGGGCGAAAGCACTGACATCACCAGCCCGGTGATGGCGGCGGCCGGTGAAAACGCCAGCACGGCCACGAGCAGCCCACCAGCGATCGGGTTCATAGCCCCTTGCCTCAACTCATCGGGCATCCACGCCGCTGTCACGGCAAGCACCGCCGAGAGGACCGCCCCACCGGCGAGCGGCGAAACCACTATGAACCCCGCCGTGGTGAGCATCAGCCTTTGAGGGAGCCGCATTCGCATTGCGCGATAATGGTCTGCGCAGGCGTCAGTGCAAGGTGCATCACCCGCCGCCGATCCCCTCGACCACCCGGCCGGAGCCTTCGCACGTCGGACACGGCCGGTCTCCGACCAGACCCGTACCGTTGCACCCCGGGCAGATGTTTTCACCGGTCCCGGGCGCGCCGGGCTCGGCCTCGTCGCCGGGGGCGGGAGTCAGGGGAATCTCGCTCATGCGCCGGTAACGCGCGGGCGAAGCGGAGGGTTCACCCCTCTCCCAGGCACCTCAGCGCCACTTCCAGGGTCCTCAGTCCGTCCTCGCCGGTCACCGCCGCCGGTTCGCCGGTGCGGATGGCGTGGGCGAAGGCCTCCAGCTCCTTCTTCAGCGGCTCGGCGGGCCAGCTGTTGACGGCGCGGGTCTGGTAGGAGCCGTCGGGCTGCTGGCCGAAATACTCCGTCACCTGGCGGGTGATCAGGTCGGCGACCACGAACTTGTTCATCGTCGCCACCTGCAGGGTGCGGACCTTGTAGGGGGTGACCCAGTTGGTGGTGATGTGGGCGATGGCGCCGTTCGCCAGCCGGAACTGCAGCAGGGCGGTGTCCTCGCGCTCGGCGCGGGTGCGGGCCAGCTGCGGCTGGACCTCGGTGATCTCCGAATCCGTCAGGTGGCGGATGATGTCGATGTCGTGCACCGCCAGGTCGATGACCACCCCGACCTCGCCCATGCGCGGCGGGAAGGGGCCGACGCGGGTGATCTGGATGGAGATCACGTCGTCGCCGTCGATGGCGCGTTTCACGGCGTCCACGGCCGGGTTGAACCGCTCCACCTGGCCGACCATCAGCACGCGGTCGTTGGCCCTGGCCGCGTCGATCATGCGCCGGGCGTCGGCTATGGTCGCCGCGATCGGCTTCTCGACCAGCACATGCACGCCCTTTTCCAGCAGGGCCACGGTCAGATCGGCGTGGTGCCGGTTCGGCGTCGCCACGACGGCGGCGTCCAGACCCGCCGCGACGAAGGCTTCGGCCGTGGTCACCGGGCTGGCGCCATAGGCCGCGGCCACGCCCTCGGCGGTCGCGGCGTCGGGGTCGAAGACGTGGGTCAGCTCGACGTCGCGGATGTCGGACAGCACCCGGGCGTGGTTTCGGCCCATGACGCCAGCGCCAGCGACGCCGAACTTCAGCACGGTCTCGTGTGTGGTCATCGGATCAGGCCTTGAAGCTGGCGACGGCGGCGACGATGCGGTCCTGCGTCGCCTCGTCCAGATCGGAATGCATCGGCAGGCTGATGACCCGGTCCTTCAGCCGCTCGGTCACCGGCAGGCCCTGCGGCCCGCGCGGATACATCTCATAGGCGGGCTGCAGGTGCAGCGGGATCGGATAATAGACCGCCGTCGGCACGCCCTGCTCTTTCAGATGCGCGGCCAGGCCGTCCCGGTCCTCGTGCTCGATGGTGTACTGGGCCCAGTTCGAGACATTGCCCTCCGGCACGTCCGGGACCGCCGCCACATGCGGGCGCAGGCCCTCGTTGTAGCGGGCGGCGATGCGATTGCGCCATTCGATCTCCTGACCGAACACCTTGAGCTTCTCGATCAGCACCGCGGCCTGGATGGTGTCCAGACGGCTGTTCAGCCCGATGCGCATGTTCAGATATTTGGGGTCGTGGTCGAAGGTCTTGCCCTCCAGATCGCGCGCCACCGCCTTGCCGTGCACACGGATCGAGTCGATCAGCTGGGCCAGGTCGTCGTCGTTGGTCAGCACCGCCCCGCCGTCGCCGTAGCAGCCCAGCGGCTTGGCCGGGAAGAAGCTGGTGGTGGTGATGTCGGCCCACTTCAGGGGATGCTCGCCATCGATGGTGCAGCCGAAACCCTGCGCTGAATCGCAGATCAGCTTCAGCCCGTACCGGTCGCAGATCGCCCTGATGGCCGGATAGTCGGCAGGCTGGCCGAACAGGTCGACGGCGATGACGACCCGCGGCTTCAGCCGGCCTTCCTTCAGCGTCGCCTCGATGGCCGCCTCGAGGTGGCCGGGATCCAGGTTGTAGGTCCGGGCGTCGACGTCGATGAACACCGGCTCGGCGTCGAACCACGGCACGATCTCGGCCGTGGCGGCGAAGGTGAAGGACGGTACGAAGACCGCGTCGCCCCGCCCGATGCCCCACGCCATCAGCGGCAGGGCCAGGGCGTCGGTGCCGTTGGCGCAGCCCAGCGCGTGCTTCGCCCGGCCGAAGGCGGCCAGATCGGCCTCGAACTGGCGCACCTGCGGCCCCATCACCCAGGCGCCGCCGACCACGGCCTCCTGCACCGCCGCCTCGATGGCGCCGTTCAGGCGCAGCCGCTGGGCCTGAAGATCGATGAAGGGGATGGTCATGCCGGGAGGTCTCCGATCGCGCGGTCGCGGCCGCGCCGGGGTGGCGCTCCCTACCAAATCGTCCGCGGTCACGCCAAATCCCGCCGGGTCACTTCCCGTGACGGGTTGCAACGACCGCGTACGGCGGCGTATGCGCGGGACCATGACATCCGGCGTTCCCGCCGTCTTCCTCGATCGCGACGGCGTGCTCATCGAGGATACCGGCTATCCCCATCTGGAAGAGCATCTGCGCTTCACGCCCGGCGCCTGCGAGGCCGTGCGCCGCCTCAACCAGCTCGGCTATCTGTGCGTCGTGGTGACCAACCAGTCCGGCGTCGCCCGCGGCCTGTTCGGCGAAGAGCAGATGAGGGCCTTCAACGCCCTGCTGGTGCGCCGCATGGCGGCGAAGCAGGCGGTGATCGGCGCGGTCTACGCCTGTCCGTTCCACGCCGAGGCCCTCGACGAGCGCTACCGCCATCCCGACCATCCCGACCGCAAGCCCAACCCGGGCATGATCCTGCGCGCCATCGCCGAGCACCGCATCGATCCGGCCCGGTCCTTCCTGATCGGCGACCAGCCGTCGGACCTCGAGGCCGCGCGCCGCGCCGGCATCCCCGGCTTCCGCTTCGAGGGCGGAAATCTGGATGATTTCGTAAAAGACCTGCTGGGCCATTGATGAAATTCTCCCGGCGGTGAATTACTCCGCGCGACGCCCGGAGCCCCGCATGACCCAGACCTTCGCCGAACGCCGCTGGACCAGTCCCGACGGGCTCAGCCTGTTCGCCCGCGACTACGCCGCCGCCTCCGGCCCGGCGAAGCTGCCGGTCATCGCCATCCACGGCCTGACCCGCAACTCGGCCGACTTCGAGACCATCGCCCCCCTGATCGCCCAGAGCGGTCGCCGGGTCCTGGCCGTCGACGTGCGCGGCCGGGGCAAGTCGGATCGCGCCCCCGACCCGATGACCTACCAGCCTCTGAACTACGCCCACGACGTGCTGGCCCTGATGGATCAGGCCGGCGTCTCGCGCGCCGTCTTCCTCGGCACCTCCATGGGCGGGCTGATCACCATGGCCCTGGCCGCCATCCGCTCGAAGGCCATCGCCGCCGCCATCATCAACGATGTCGGCCCCGAGGTGGCGAAGGAGGGCCTGGCCCGCATCGCCGCCTATTCCGGCCAGCCGGTCGACACTCCGGGCTGGGCCGAGGCCGCGGCCTATGTGAAGTCGATCAACGCCGTCGCCTTTCCGCACTACACCGACGCCGACTGGGACGCCTTCGCCCGCCGCGTGTTCCGGATCGGGTCCGAGGGGTCGCCCGAGCTCGACTACGACCCCGACATCGCCGTGCCGATCCGGGCGGCGGGTGCGAAGGCGCTGGTCCCCAACCTGTGGCCGATGTTCAGCCGCCTGACCAGGGCCCGCCCGGTCCTGCTGGTGCGCGGCCAGACCTCCGACCTGCTCAGCGAGCCCATCGCCGCGAAGATGCGCAAGCGCGCCCCGAAGATGGATTTCGTCGAGGTCCCCGGCGTCGGCCACGCCCCCATGCTCGACGAGCCCGAGGCCAAGGCGGCGATCTTCCCGTTCCTGGGGGAGGTGGACTAGCGAGGCATCAGGCGTCAGGCATCAGGCAGCAGGCGGGAGGTCACCCGCACCGTCTTCTCTTCCTGTTGCCTGTTGCCTGTTGCCTGATGCCTGTTGCCTGTTGAATCACTCCGGCACGTTCGCTTCCAGCTCGTCCAGCCATACCCGCGCGGTCGAATCCGACGGCGCCCGCCAGTCGCCCCTCGGGGACAGCGATCCGCCGGTGACCACCTTCGGCCCGTTCGGCAAGGCGGAGCGCTTGAACTGGGCGGTCTGGAAGAAGCGCACGAGAAATTTCCGCAGCCAGTGTTTGATCGTGGCGAGGTCGTATTCGATCTTCTCGTCGTCCGGCGTCCCCGCCGGCCAGTGACCGACCCCGGCGTCCTTCCAGGCCTGATGCGCCAGATAGGCCACCTTCGACGGCTTCAGGCCGAAACGGGTGACGTAGAACAGGAAGAAGTCGTTCAGCGCATAGGGCCCGACGGTCCCCTCGGTCGACTGGATCTTGCCGTCCTTCGCCGGCACCAGCTCCGGCGAGATCTCGGTGCCCAGGATGCCGCGCAGGACCGGCGTCACCGCCTCGCCCACCACCCCCCGGTCCGCCACCCAGCGGATCAGGTGCCGCATCAGCGTCTTCGCCACGCCGCCGTTGACGTTGTAGTGGCTCATATGGTCGCCGACGCCGTAGGTGGCCCAGCCCAGCGCCAGCTCCGACAGGTCGCCGGTGCCCAGCACGAAGGCCCGGTTCTGGTTGGCCAGCCGGAACAGGTAATCGGTCCGCAGCCCGGCCTGCACGTTCTCGAAGGTGATGTCGTGCACCGGTTCGCCCTTCGCGAACGGGTGGCCGATGCCCTCCAGCATGGTCATCGCCGTCGGCCTGATGTCGATCTCGGCGCCCGTCACGCCCAGCGCCTGCATCAGCGCCCAGGCGTTCGATTTCGTCCCCTCCGACGTCGCGAACCCCGGCATGGTGTAGCCGAGGATGCCGCTCCTCGGCAGGCCCAGCCGGTCGAAGGCGCGGCACGCCACGAGCAGGGCGTGGGTCGAGTCCAGCCCGCCCGAGACGCCGATGACGATCCGCTCGCCATTGGTCGCCTTGAGCCGCCGCATCAGCCCCTGCACCTGGATGTTGAAGGCCTCGTAGCAGTCCTGGTCCAACCGCGCCGCGTCGTCGGGCACGAAGGGGAAACGGTCCAGCGGACGGATCAGATCGCCCGGGGCCGCCGTCTCCCGGGCGTCGAACAGAACCCGCTCGAACAGGTAGCCGTCCAGTTCGTCGCGGGCGCAGTCGGCGAAGGTGCCGTTGCGCAGGCGGTCCAGCCCGATCCGCTCGACGTCGATGTCGGCGACCGTCAGATGGCTCTCCAGAGCGAACCGCTCGCCGTCGGCCAGCCGCGCGCCCAGCTCGTGGATGGTCGCCTGACCGTCCCACGCCAGGTCGGTCGTGCTCTCGCCCCATCCCGAGGCCGCGAACACATAGGCCGCCATGGCCCGCGCCGACTGGCTGGCGCACAGCAGGGCCCGCTCGTCGGCCTTGCCGATGACGATGTTGGAGGCCGACAGATTGAGCAGGATGCGCGCGCCGGACAGCGCCTGCCGCGTCGACGGCGGCAGCGGGGCCCAGTAATCCTCGCAGATCTCGACCCCAAAGACGAAGCCCGGCCGGTTCGGCGCCTCGAACACCAGATCGACGCCGAACGGCGCCTCCTCTCCGGCCACCGTCAGATCGCCGTCGCGGCTCGACACGTCGCCGCCCGCCGAGAACCAGCGCTTCTCGTAATATTCCCGATAGTTGGGCAGATAGGTCTTGGGAATGACCCCCAGAATCCGCCCGTTCCCCAGCACCACGGCGCAGTTGTAGAGCCGGTCCTCGCGCCGCAGCGGCGCCCCGACCACGGCCACCACGCCCGTCTCGGCCGTCAGCGGCGCGAGCCGGCCCACCTGCCGCTCCACCTCGTCCAGCAGCGCCCCCTGCATGACCAGATCATCGATGGCGTAGGCGCTCAGGCTCAGTTCCGGGAACACCAGCAGGTCCACGCCCCGCTCGCCCGCCTGCCGGATCAGCGCCACATGCTCGTCGGCGTTGGATGCCGGATCGGCTGTGTGGACCACCGGCGTGGCCGCGGCGACGCGGACGAAGCCGTGGGTGGTGGGGCTGTGAAAGGCCTCAGGCATTCAATTCTTCCGCTCATCCCGGCGAAGACCGGGATCCAGTGCTGTCCAGCGCGATGCCGGCGCGTGGGAGCGCCGGTTATGCTCATATAGGCCCAAACGGCCCATCCAAAGAACTGGGTCCCGGCTTTCGCCGGGATGAGCGGAGTATTTGGTGACGCATGGGCCCGGCCCCGCTAAAGCCAACCCATGAACGACGCGCCGAAAAAGGGTTGGCTGTCCCGCCTGACGGAGGGCCTTTCCCGCTCCTCCAGACAGATGACCGAGCAGGTCGTCGCCGCCTTCGTCAAGGAACCCCTGTCCGAGGCCGCCCTCGAGGGCCTGGAAGAGCATCTGCTTGAAAGCGATCTCGGTCCCGCCGCGACCGACCGCATCGTCGCCCGCTTCCGCGAGCTGCGCTTCGGCGCCGGGGCGAACGAGCGCGAGGTCAAGGAGGCCCTGGCCGAGGCCGTCGCCGCCGAACTGGCCGGCCACGAGGCCCGCTACGAACCGCTGGACGGGCCGCGTCCGTTCGTCACCCTGTTCGTCGGCGTCAACGGCTCGGGCAAGACCACGACCCTGGGCAAGATCGCCGCCGACCTGACCGGCCGCGGGGCCAAGGTCATGATCGTGGCCTGCGACACCTTCCGCGCCGCCGCCCGCGAACAGCTCAAGGTCTGGGCCGAGCGCGCCGGCGCGACTTTCGAGAGCCGCCGCGACGGGGCCGATCCGGCCGGCCTCGCCTTCGACGCCTGCACCCGCGCGAGGGCCGAGGGCTATGACGTGGTCCTGATCGACACCGCCGGCCGGCTGCAGAACAAATCGGCCCTGATGGACGAACTCCTCAAGATCGTCCGGGTGCTGAAGAAGGTCGATCCCGACGCCCCGCACGAGACCCTGCTGGTGCTCGACGCCACGGTCGGCCGCAACGCCCTTGAGCAGGAGAAGATTTTCGGCCGGACCGCCTACGTCTCCGGCATCGTCATGACCAAGCTGGACGGCACGGCCCGCGGCGGCGTCCTCGTGCCCGTCGCCCAGGCCTCTGACGCCCCGATCAAGCTCATCGGCGTCGGCGAGGGCGTCGAGGATCTGCAACCGTTCGACGCCCGGGCCTTTTCGCGCTCGCTGGTGGGACTCGAGGACTGACGCATGAGCGAACCCGACGCCGCCGCGCCCGCGCCGAAACCGGCCCCGAAACCGGCCCCGCCGAAGGACTCGAACCTGCGCCAGCTGGTCGACTTCGGCGGCCTGCTCGCGTTCGGTCTCGCCTTCCTCGTGCTGCGCCTGCGCGGCCTGAGCGGCGACGAAGCCCTGGTCCAGGCCACATGGGCGCTGGTGGCCGGCTCGGCCGTCGCCGTCGCCGTCGGCCTGGTGGTCGAGAAGCGGCTGGCGTTGATGCCCCTCCTGGTCGGCGGCTTCGCCCTCGTCTTCGGCCTGTTGACCCTGCTCACCGGCGACGGCCTGTGGGTCAAGATCAAGGTCACCGTGCTCAACGGTTCGCTCGCCGTCGCCCTGCTCGGCGGCCTGGCGATGGGCAAACAGCCGTTGCGGGCCCTGCTCGGCACGGTCATCCCGATCAACGACCGGGCCTGGCGCATCCTGACGTTCCGCTACGGCCTGTTCTTCCTCTGCGTCGCCATCGTCAACGAACTGGTCCGCAGCGAGGCCCTGGTGGCATGGGCCGCGGAACGCGCCGGCCGCGGCGACGTCGATCCGGCCGACGTCTGGGTCAGCTTCCGCGGCGTGCTGTGGATCGCCTCCTCGGTCTTCGGCCTGTCGCAGATTCCGCTGATCCTGCGCAACCTGACCTCAAGCGACAAACCGGTCGACCCGATGGCTCCGGCCGAGCCCGACACCGCGCCCTGACGCCTTTTCCCCGGCGCCGGGGATCGTCCGTCGTCAAACCGTAAAACGCGGCTGCTAGCTATGCCATGCAGTCGAGGGGATACGGACGATGGTCAAGTCGGGCTCCAGAACGAAACGGGGCGGCCTCGCCGCCTCGCCCAGCCATCTGATGCACCGCGCCCTGCAGCTGGCGCTCGACATCTACGCGGGCGAAGCCGGGCCCGGCGGCCTGACCCAGCGCCAGTTCGCCGTGCTCGAGGCCGTGTCGCACAAGTCGGGCCTGACCCAGTCTGATCTGGTCCGCGCCACCGGCATCGACCGCTCGACCCTCGCCGACCTCGTCGCCCGCATGACCACCAAGGGACTGCTGGAGCGCGAACGCTCGACCCTCGACGCGCGGGCCAAGGCGGTGCGCCTTTCGGAGGCGGGCCAGGCCGCGCTGGACGCCGCCCGCCCCCGGGTCGAGGCCGCCGACAAGCGCATCATGGCCCTGCTGCCCAAGGGCAAGCGCGACGGCTTCCTCGCCCTGCTCGCCGACCTCGCCGGCGAGGCGGACGCCGCTCCCGACAAGGCGAAGGCGGAGGCCAAGGCCGCAAAGAAGGCCGCCAAGCTGGCGAAGAAGGCGGCGAAAGCCGACAGGCCGAAGAAGGCCCCCAAGCTGAAGCTCGTCGAGCCGGCGTAACCTTCCTTCTCCCCTTGGGGGAGAAGGTGGTCCGCAGGGCCGGATGAGGGGTAACGCGGCTCAGGACCCGGTTGGCGCCCGACTCGCGTCCGGCATCCCCTCAGTCCATCAGCTGCTGCGCCAGATACACATAGTGCCGCGCCCAGCGCCGCGCGTTGGCCACCGGGTCGGCGTCGTTGGAATGCCCGCCCGAGGTCTCTTCGTAATAGAGGTGGTCGTGGCCCATCGCCTCCAGCCGCGCCGCGAATTTGCGGGCGTGGCCGGGATGCACCCGGTCGTCGCGCGTATTGGTGGTGATGTAGGCGCGCGGATACTCCGCATCCGGACGAAGCTGCTGATAGGCCGAATAGCGGGCGATGAAGGCCGCCTCCTCCGGGATGCGCGGGTCGCCGTATTCGCCGATCCACGAGGCCCCGGCGGGCAGTTCGTGATAGCGCAGCATGTCGATCAACGGGCTCTCGATCACCGCCGCATTGATCAGCTCCGGGTGCTGGGTCATGGTCACCGAGGTCAGCACCCCGCCGTTCGACCGGCCATAGATGCCGGTGCGCCGCGGGCTGGTGATGCCGCGCCGGTGCAGGTCGGCCGCCACCGCCGCATAGTCGTCGAAGGCCAGCTGGCGGTTCTCCTTCAGCACGCTCTGGTGCCACTCCGGCCCGAACTCGCCGCCGCCGCGGATGTTGGCGTTGACGTAGACGCCGCCGTTCTCGAGCCACAGCTTGCCCATCTCGGGGATGTAGGCCGGCGGCTTCGACACCTGGAACCCGCCGTAGCCGTAGATGATCGTCGGCGCCGACCCGTCCATGGCCAGGCCGCGCGGCATGACCACGAAATAGGGGATCTTCGTCCCGTCCGACGACGTCGCCTCGAACTGCTCGACCACATGCGTCGAGGCGTCGAACCGGGCAGGGGCGGATTTCAGGGCTTCAGCGCTCAGGTCGTCGACGGTGGCGAGCGACAGGGTCGACGGCGTCAGGAAGCCCTCGACCGAATAGAAGACGCGGTTGGTCTTCTTCGAGGAGTCGCCGAGGTGCACCGAAACATTCTCGGGCACGGGCAGGGTCTGCTGATGCCACCGGCTCTGCCCCCGCTCGAACACGACGAGGCCGCCGCGCACATTGTCATAGATCGTCGCCGTGATCCGGTCGTCCGTGACGGCGACCTCCTCGATCGACTGCCGGGCTTGCGGGGTGAACAGGACATCGCCGGACACGGCGCCGGCGCCGGTCAGCTCATCGAGGGCGACGACGACCAGCGACCCGGCCGCGACACCGCCGTTCAGGGCGGTCCAGCGTTCCTCCGGGGTGACGACGAGGTCGCCGCCCATGGCGCCGCGCACCGAAGCCCGCTCGGGCAGAGCCAGCTTCACCGGACGACCGTCAACCAGAGCCCAGGTCTCCGACCGGAAGGTATCCAGCGGGCGGTTGATCAGCACCGCGAGGATTTCACCGTCGCCGTTCCTGTACACGCTCGGGCTGACCCCATACCCGCCGTCGCCGATATCGCCGCGATAGACCTCCGTCGCCTGCGCCAGCGTCTGGCCGCGCTTCAGCGCCTTGACGATGAAGGGGTAGCCGCTCTCGGTCAGCGTATTCGGCCCGAAGTCGGTCGCCACCAGCAGGGTGTCGCGGTCCAGCCATTCCAGCCGGTGCTTGCCTTCCGGCAGGATGAAGCCGTCCTCGACCCACAGGCCGGTCGTGGTGTCGAACTCGCGGACCACCACGGCGTCCTTGCCGCCGTCCGACAGGTTGACCAGGCAGCGGGTCTCGTCCGGCGGCAGGCAGTCGGCGCCCTTCCACACCCAGTCCCGGCCCTCGGCCTTCGCCAGGGCGTCAATGTCCAGCAGCGTCTCCCACCGCGTCGTGTCCGAGCGATAGGAGTCCAGCGTCGTCCGCCGCCACACCCCCTTCGGATTGGCCGCGTCCTGCCAGAAATTCCCGATCCCCTCGCCGAGGAAACTCGGCCCCGGAATCCGGTCGGTGGCCGACAGGATGTCGAACGCCTGCCGGCGGAAGGTCTCGTAGCGGCGGTCGCCCTCCAGCGCGGCCAGCGCCTTGCGGTTCGACTCCGCCACGAAGGCCATGGCCTCGGCCCCCTCGACCGCCTCCAGCGCCAGGTGATCGTCGGCGGCGCGCACGCCGGCCGGGGTCAGATCGGCCGGGTAGTGCGGCGGGGCCGCCGGCGCGGGGCTCTCGAGCGGACCCTGCACCATGTCCGGGGCCAGGCCGTAGATCGTCTCCTCCGACGGCGCCGTGGCGCAGGCCGCCAGCAGCAGGGCCGGGATCGATACGGACAGGATCAGGTGACGCATATTCAACTCCGCTCATCCCGGCGAAAGCCGGGACCCAGTGCTTTGGACGACCGGCGCCGCCCGGGTTTGCGATCCGCTCGTCCCGACCACCGGGGTCCAACAAGAGCGCTGGGTTCCGGCTTTCGCCGGGATGAGCGGATGGTTGGCCTACTCCGCCGCCGGCTGATCCATCAGCCTCCGGCTCAGATAGGTGTATTCCAGCGCCAGACGCCGCGCCGTCTCCTGCAGGTTCGCGCCCGCCGCGTGGCCGCCGTCGGTGTTCTCGTAGAACAGCACCGGATAGCCCAGCTCCTCCAGACGCGCCGCCGCCTTGCGGGCGTGGCCCGGATGCACCCTGTCGTCCTTGGTCGAGGTGTGGATGAACACCTCCGGATAGGGCTGGCCCGCGCGCAGGTTCTGGTAGGGCGAATAGCGCTCGATCCACGCCCGCTCCTCTGGCACGTCCGGATTGCCGTATTCGGCGATCCACGAGGCGCCGGCCAGCAGCTTGTGGAAGCGCAGCATGTCGAACAGCGGCACCTGGATGACGGCGCCGTTGATCAGGTCCGGCCGCTGGGTCAGCATCGCGCCCATGAACAGCCCGCCCTGCGAGCCGCCCATCACCCCCAGCCGCGGCTGCGAGGTGATGTTGCGCGCGATCAGGTCCGCGGCCACCGCCTGGAAGTCCTCGTGCGAACGCTGGCGGTTCTCCTGCAGCGCCGCCTGGTGCCAGCGCGGCCCGAACTCGCCGCCGCCGCGCGTATTGGCGATGACATAGACCCCGCCCCGCTCCAGCCACAGCTTGCCGACCGTGGCCGAATAGCCGGGCAGCAGCGAGTTCTGGAACCCGCCGTAGCCGTACAGCAGGGTCGGGTTCGATCCGTCCATCGGCATGTCGGCCTTGTGGACGACGAAATAGGGAATCTTCGTGCCGTCGGCCGAGGTCGCCTCGAACTGCTCGACCACCATGCCGGTGGCGTCGAACTTGGCCGGCAGCGACTTGACCACGTCCGCCGAACCGCCCGCCGCGTCGGCCAGATACAGGCTGGACGGGTTCAGATAGCCGGCCACGCTGACGAACACCTGGTCGTCGCGCTCGCTGGCCGAGCCGACCCCGACCGTCACGTTCTGCGGCAGGTCCAGCCGGGTCCGGCTCCACTCGCCGGCGGGATTGGGCTCATAGACATAGACCGAGCCGCGCACGTTCTCGTACAGGGCCACGACCAGCTTGTTGCGGGTGTTGGAGATGCCCTCGATGGCCTCGCGCTCGCCCGGCCGGATGACCAGCTGCGCCGGCGTCGCCGGGTCGGCCAGCCAGCGGTTCAGATCCCAGGCGATGACGTCGCCGGTCCTGAATTCCTGCCCCGACGGCGCCGTCCAGTCCTGGTCCGTGGTCACCACCAGCTGGCCCTGCACCAGGGCGTTGATGTTGGACTTGGCCGGCAGCTCCAGCCTGGTGGTCGTGCCGTCGGCGTTGAGCCGGTGCGTCTCGCCCTCGTAGAAGCTGACGCCGCGGTTGATCAGCGTCGCCTGGATCACCCCGTCGGCGTCCCGCAGCGTATAGCCCGACACCGAGACGTCGGTCGGCTGGCCGGTGAACACCGTCTGCGCCTGATCCAGGGTCTGGCCGCGCTTCAGCACCTTGACGATCATCGGATAGCCCGAGCTGGTCAGGGTGCCCGGCCCGAAGTCGCGCGACACCAGCAGGGTGTCCTGATCGACCCACGACGCCCCGCCCTTCGACTCCGGCAGCACGAAGCCGTTGTCGACGAAGGTCTTCGTGGCCCGGTCGAACTCGCGCACCGTCACCGCGTCCTTGCCGCCGTCCGACAGGCTGATCAGGCAGCGCGTCTCCTCCGGCGGCAGGCAGGTCGCGCCCTTCCAGACCCAGTTCTTGCCCTCGGCCGCCGACAGGGCGTCGACGTCCAGCACCGTCTCCCACTGCGGCTCGGCCGAGCGGTAGCTGTCCAGCGTCGTGGTGCGCCAGACGCCGCGCACATGGGTCGCGTCCTGCCAGAAATTGTCGATCGTGCCGTCGTGGTTGAAGCCCGGCGACGGGATGCGGTCGCGCGACTGGACGATCTCCAGCGCCTGGGCGTGCAGGGTGTCGTAGCGCGGATCGCCGCGCAGCACGCCCAGCGACCGCTCGTTGTGGGCCTCGACCCAGGCCATGGCCTGCTCGCCGTCGATCTCTTCCAGCCACAGGTAGGGATCGCTCGCGTCCGTGGCGGCGAAGGCGCCGCCGGCGACATCGGCCGCGGGGGCCGGGGCTGCGGCGGGAGAGGCGTTCTGGGCCATGGCGGCGCTCGACAGGGCGGTGGAGGCGAGAAGCGCGGCGAGCGCGGCGGTGCGGATCATCTGGTCGTTCCCCGACGGTTGGTCGGGCGGCACCTTACCGGCGGATCGCCCGCTCACAAGCCGGCGCGCCGCGAGGTTACGGTTTTGTCATTTCGCGGACAGCGGGCGGCAGGCGGCCGCCTCTAATGATGCCCCTCATCGGGGATGCACAGGGTCTCGCCGCAGGCCTTGCAGTGCACCGCATCGGGGTCGTGCTTCTGCAGGCCGCACACCGGGCAGGGAAATTTCACCTTGTGCGGCCGCACGATGGTCTGGGCCAGGCGCAGGAACAGGGTGATGCCCGTCAGCATGATGATGATGGACAGCACGCGGCCCCAGTTGCCCGGCAGGGTGATGTCGCCAAACCCGGTCGTGGTCAGGGTGGCGACGGTGAAATACAGGGCGTCGAGATAGCCGTGCAGATCCTCGTGCCGGCCACGGAAGGTGGCGTAGACGAAGCCGGTGGCCACGAAGACGAAGGTCACCAGCGCCGCCATCGCCCGCGTCACCTCCTCCACCCGGGTGTCGTCGAAGCGTCGCCCGACTGTGCGCCAGAAGAAGTCCGAGCTCAGCAGCGTCCACAGCCGCAGCATCCGCAGGAAGCCGAAATTGTAGAGCCACGACGGAAACAGCAGGGTCGCGAGGATGAACAGGTCGACCCAGGTCGAGGGCTTCTTCAGCCAGTCCTTGATGTCGGTATAGGCCAGCGCCCGGCCCGCCATGTCGGCCATCAGCACCACGGCCACGATCGCGTCGACGACATAGAAGGCCCAGCCCGCCTCGCGCAGGATCGGCGCGGCGAGGAAGAAGCCGATGATAGCGAAGTCGACGACGATGACGGTCAGCCGGAACCGCACCGCCAGCGGCGACGAGCCGTGATAGAGGTAGCGCAGTCGCGCCCTCAGGCGCAGGCCCTCCGCCTTCGGCGCATTCTCTGGCACGGGTCGCGAGCGGCTCATCGTCCAGCGATAACGCGCGTCGCTCGCGCAAGGAACCGCCAACGTCTATATCCGGGCGGATGGCCAGTCCCGGAACCCGCCCCTTCGTCCGCATGAACGGCGCCGGCAACGACTTCGTCGTGGTCAACGCCCTCGAGACGCCGTTCACGCCGACGGCGGAGCAGGCGCGCGCCATCGCCGACCGTGAAACCGGTCAGGGCTGCGACCAGTTGATCGCCATCGAGCCCCCGGGACCCGGGGAGCGCCGGGCCGACGCCTTCATGCGGGTGTGGAACGCCGACGGCGGCCAGGTCGAGACCTGCGGCAACGCCCTGCGCTGCGTCGGCTGGCTGCTGATGGAATCGACCGGCAAGGACTCGGTGGTCATCGACACCCTCGGCGGCCCGACGACGGCCACGCGCGCCGGGCCGCACCAGGTCCGGGTCGATATGGGGAAACCCGCGCTCGACTGGACCGAGATCCCGCTGGCCGAGGCGATGGACACCCGGGGCATCGAACTTCAGGTCGGGCCCATCGACGCCCCGATCCTGCACACCCCGGGCGCCGTCTCGATGGGCAATCCGCATGTGGTCTTCTTCACCGACCGCCAGGACGACGCCTTCGTGCGCGGCTCCGGTTCGCTGGTCGAGCACCACCCGCTGTTCCCCGAGGGCGTCAATGTCGGCTTCGCCAACGTCCTCGCCCCGGACCGCATCCGCCTGCGCGTGTGGGAACGCGGCGCCGGCCTGACGAAGGCCTGCGGCACCGGCGCCTGCGCCGCCCTCGTCGCCACGGCCCGCCGCGGCCTGACCGGCCGCCACGCCGTGATCGAGGCCGACGGCGGCGAGCTCCGGATTGACTGGGACGAGGCCACCGGTCACGTCTTCATGACCGGCCCGGTCGAGATCGAGGGTACGGGAACGCTGCGGCAGTGACTTCGGGGGACGCATGATCGGCAAGGCATTCGTCGCGGGGCTCGCCGCGGCCCTGGCGCTGGGCGCCGGCCCGGTCCGGTCCCAGAACGCGGCCGCACCGCCGGCCATCGCCGACTTCACCGCCGAGTCCGTGCTCTCCAGTCCGGCCCTGTCGCCGTCGGGCCGCTACCTGGCGTTCATCCGCCGCGCCGGCGACGTCCGCACCCTGTATGTCCACGACCTGCGGGACGGCGCCGTGACCGCGGTCATGGGCAGCACGGCCAACGAGGATTTCGGCGGCCAGTTCATCGACTGGTTCCGCTGGAAGGGCGAGGACCGGCTGATCGTCCGGATGACCCTTCTCGATATCGACAGGGACGGCGACAGGGCGGACGGCGATGTGCGCAACTGGCGCTACGGCCAGGGACTGTTCTCGGTGGCGCGCGACGGCAGCGGCTTCGTCGAGATCAAGCCGCCGTCGACCCGGGACGGGCGGCCGGGACCGGTGCTGGACATGCTGCCGGACGATCCCGGTCACATCCTGATGACCTACCGCGAGAACGGCCTGGACGTGGCCCGCATCGACGTCCTCACCGGCGAGGCGGAGCAGGTCGAGGACGGCGACCGCCGCGCCCTCAGCTACATCACCGACCGCGACGGCCGCATCGTCGGCCGCACGGTCCGCCGGGGCGTGCTGGACCGGATCCTGGTCATGGAGGCGCGCGGCGACGATGGACGCTGGACCGAGGTGTTCCGGCTGAAGAAGGACGATATCCGCGAACTCGCCGACTATGACTTCGTCGGCGCCGCCGAGGAACCCGGCCAGGTCTATGTCATCGTCCGGCCCGACGACGAAGCCGCCGAGTCGATCGCGGGGGTTCACGTCTTCGACTTCCGCAACCGGACGCTCGGCCCGGCCATCTGGCGCGACGATCGGTACGACGCCGCGGGCATCGTGGTCGATGTCGAGACCAACGCCTTCCTCGGCGGCTGCGTCGTGGCCGACACTTTCCAGTGCGCGTTCGACGATCCCGAACGCGAGGCGGTGATGACCGCACTGCGCCGCCATTTCGGCGAGGACGCCGGCGTGCGGATCGTGTCCCGCTCCGACGACGACGGCCTCTGGGTGCTGCAGGTCACCGCGCCCCATAACCCGGGCGTCTTCTACCTGTACCGGGCCGACGGGAAACGGCTGGAGCCGATCGGCGCAGCCCACGCCGGCCTGCCGGACACCGGCCTGGGCCGCGCCTTCCGCTACGAGTACCGGGCGCAGGACGGCACGGCCCTGTTCGGCTACCTGACCCGGCCGGCCAACGACACCGGTGCGACCGCGCCTTTGATCGTCATGCCGCATGGCGGGCCTGAAATGCGCGACCAGCTGACCTGGGACATGTGGGCCCAGTTTCTCGCCAGCCGGGGATACCAGGTGTTCCAGCCGAATTTCCGCGGCTCGTCGGGCATGGGGCGGGACTTCGCCGCCGCCGGCTATGGCGAATGGGGCGGCCGGATGCAGGACGACATCACGGCGGGCGTCGAGCAGCTGGTTCGCGAAGGCCTCGCCGACCGGTCGCAGGTCTGCATCCTCGGGGCCAGCTATGGCGGCTACGCGGCGTTGTGGGGCGGGGCGACCCAGGGCGACCTCTACCGCTGCGTCATCTCCATCGCCGGCATCGGCGACCTGCCGGCCCTCATGGCCCATACCCGGCGCGAACACGGCGAGGATTCGGACACCTACGAATACTGGCTGCGGTCGATCGGCGACCCGGGTCGCGACCGCGCCCGGCTCGAGGGCGTCTCGCCGGTGCGCCGGGTCGAGGGCTGGCGCGCGCCGACCCTGCTGATCCACGGGGCCGCCGACGAACTGGTGCCCTTCGACCAGTCCCGGGACATGGAGCGCGCGCTGCGGCGGGCCGGGGTGGACGTTCGGCTCGTCGAGCTGGAGAACGAGGGCCACAGCGGCTGGTCGACCCGGAACGATGCCCTGGTGCTGACCGAGATCGAGACCTTCCTGGCCCGCCACCTGCCCGTCGCGG
>NZ_DASWTO010000116.1:0-12329 GCF_036402095.1 Brevundimonas sp.
AGGCCGCACCCGCGGCGGCGGCGCCCGCGGCCGCGCCCCGGGTCCCCGCCAGCGCCGAGGCGCGCGCGGCCTATGACCGCGCCGACCCGCTGAGCCGTTCGGTGTTCTGGACGGAGCAGGCCGAGATCAACCCGCTGGACCCGGTCGCGGGGGTCAAGGCCGCCGTGGCGATGCGCGAGCTGGGCCGCTACGCCGAGGCCGCCGAGATGGCCGAGCGCATCCTGCTGGTTCAGCCCGGCAACGTCGAGGCCATGCTGGAGGTCGGCCGCGGCCATATCGCCCGCGGACACGCCTTCTACGGGGTCGCGGCGCTGGAGCGGGCCCGGGACGCCCGTCCCGAGGACTGGCGCGCCTGGTCGCTGCTGGGCACGGCCTATGAGCAGGTGCGCCGGTCGCAGGACGCCCAGACCGCGTGGGCCCGGGCGCTTCAACTGTCGCCCGACAATCCCGACGTGCTGACCAATATGGCCATTTCGGCCATGACCCGGGGCGACACCGCCGCGGCCGAACCGCTTCTGCGCCGCGCCGCCGCCCAGCCGGGGGCCTCGCTCAAGGTGCGGCTCAACCTCGCCATGGCGCTGGGCCTGAACGGCAAGATGGACGAGGCGGAGCAGATGATGCGGCGCGACCTGCCGCCGGACGCCGCCGACCGGAACCTCGAATGGCTTCGGGCGCGGGCCGGATCGGCCGCCAACGATCAGGCGCGGACCTGGGGCTCGCTGCAGGGCGGCTGAGCGTCGGGCTTCACGCAAGCCCCCCGTCCGCCTATCTTCCGATCATGATCGACGAGCTCTACAGCGCGCGCATCCTCAAGCTGGCGGCCAATCTGCCGCACAGCGGCCGGCTGGCCGCGCCGCAGGGCACGGGCGAGCGGGTAGCCAAGCTGTGCGGTTCGAAGGCCGTGGTGGACGTTACGCTGGATGACGCGGGCCGCGTCTCGGAGTTCGCACAGGATGTGAAGGCCTGCGCTCTGGGGCAGGCCGCGGCCGGGGTGCTGGGCGAAAACGTCGTCGGCGCCTCCGCCGGTGAGATCGCCGCGGCGCGGGACGCCATGACCGAGATGCTCAAGGCGGGCGGCGAGGGTCCGGAAGGCCGGTTCGAGGGGCTGCGCGCCCTGAAGCTGGTCGCCGACTACCCCGCCCGTCACGCCTCGACCATGGTCGCCATCGAGGCGACGCTGGACGCGGTGAAGCAGGCCCAGGGTCGCACTCTGGCCCGCAAGAGCCCGGACACGCGAACTAGCCTCGCCGGCGCGGCATAGCGCCCGTTGCCCCCGTCCGCTGGACAGGGGATAAGCGCGGCGACATGGCACCCGGCGGTACTCTCTACGAACGCGGCGTCCGGCTGGCCCACCGCGGCTACAAGCTGACGCTGTCGCCCCTGATCGGACAACAGTGCCGGTTCCTGCCGACCTGCTCCGACTATGGCCGGGACGCGCTGATCCAGCACGGCCCGATCAAGGGGGGATGGCTCACGGTCCGACGCCTCTGCAAATGCCACCCCTTCGGCAAATCGGGCTATGACCCGGTTCCGCCTGCAAAGACTGAACGATGATCGAACTGAAATTCCCCGACGGCGCCAGCCGCGAGTACCCTGACGGCGCCACGGGCCGCGATGTCGCCGCGTCCATTTCGCCCTCGCTGGCGAAGCGCGCGGCGCTGGTCGAGATCAACGGCCAGCAATGGGACCTCGACCGCCCGCTGGAGAGCGGCGGCGCCTTCCGCCTGATCATGCGCGACGATCCCGAGGCGCTGGAGACCATCCGCCACGACGCGGCGCACGTGCTGGCCCAGGCGGTGCAGGAACTGTTCCCCGGCACCCAGGTGACCATCGGCCCGGCCATCGAGGACGGGTTCTATTACGACTTCGCCCGCGACGAACCGTTCTCGACCGACGATTTCGCCGCCATCGAGAAGCGGATGGCCGAGATCGTCGACCGCGACGAGAAGCTGGTGCGCCAGGTGTGGGACCGCGACGAGGCCATCAAACTGTTCGAGGCCAAGGGCGAGACGTTCAAGGCCGAGCTGATCCGCGACCTGCCGGCCAGCGAGACGATCACCACCTACGCCACGGGCGACTGGGTCGACCTGTGCCGCGGGCCGCATTTCCCGTCGACGAAATTCGTGGGCAAGGCCTTCAAGCTGACCAAGCTGGCAGGGGCCTACTGGCGAGGCGACCACCGCAATCCGCAGCTGCAGCGCATCTACGCCACGGCCTGGGCCTCGAAGGAGGATCTCGACGCCTATCTGCTGCGCGTCGAGGAGGCCGAGAAGCGCGACCATCGCAAGATCGGCCGCGCCATGGAGCTCTTCCACATGCAGGAAGAGGGCCGCGGCATGGTCTTCTGGCATCCCAAGGGGTGGATGCTGTGGCAGGTCATCGAGGCCTATATGCGCCGCCGGCTGACGGCGGCGGGCTATGTCGAGGTCAAGACGCCGCAGGTGCTCGATCGCAAGTTCTGGGAGGCCTCGGGCCACTGGGACAAATACCGGCCGAACATGTTCGTCTGCGAGACGGTGGAGGGCGAAACGCTCAGCCTCAAGCCGATGAACTGCCCGGGCCACGTGCAGATCTTCGACCAGGGCCAACGGTCGTACCGCGAGTTGCCGCTGCGCATGGCCGAGTTCGGCGCCTGCCACCGCTATGAGCCGTCGGGCGCCCTGCACGGCCTGATGCGGGTGCGCGGCTTCACCCAGGACGACGCGCACATCTTCTGCCGCGAGGACCAGATCGTCGACGAGACGCGCCGGTTCATCGAGCTGACCAAGATGATCCACGCCGACCTCGGCATGGAGACCGCCTACATCAACCTGGCCACGCGGCCGGAAATCCGCGCCGGCTCGGACGAGTTCTGGGACAAGGCCGAGGGCATGCTCGGCGAGGCCGCGCGGCTGGCCGGGGTCGATCCGGTCATCGCCGAGGGTGACGGCGCCTTCTACGCGCCCAAGCTGGATTTCGTGGTCAAGGACGCCATCGGCCGGGAATGGACCTGCGGCACCCTGCAGCTCGACTACGTCCTGCCCGAACGGCTGAACGCGGAATACGTCGGCGAGGACGGCCAGAAGCACCGGCCGGTCATGCTGCACCGGGCCATCCTGGGCAGTTTCGAGCGGTTCATCGGCATCATGATCGAGAACTACGCCGGGGCCTTCCCGCTGTGGCTGGCCCCGACGCAGGCGGTGGTGGCGACGATCGTCTCGGAGGCTGACGACTACGCCCGCGAGGTCGTGGCGAAGTTCAAGGCGGCAGGGCTGCGCACCGAGATCGACCTGCGCAACGAGAAGGTCGGCTACAAGGTCCGCGAACACTCGGTGGGCAAGGTTCCGGTCATCGCCGTGGTGGGCAAGAACGAAGCCGCCGAGGGCAAGGTCGCCCTACGCCGGCTCGGCTCCCAGGGCCAGGAGGTGGTCACCGTCGAGGAGGCCATCCGCATGCTGACCGAAGAAGCGACGCCGCCGGACCTGCGTCAGGCCTGATCGCCGGCGCTGAAACAGAAAGCCCGCCCTTGCGACGCAGGGGCGGGCTTTTCGTTGGACCGTCAGGACAAGGCTACAGCAGCCGCTTGCGCATGGCCTGGCTGAGCATGTCGATCAGGGTCACGGCCACGACGATGATGATCGCGATGGTGGAGACCGTGCGGTATTCGAACGCCTGCAGGTTCTCGAACAGGGCCTGGCCGATGCCGCCGGCGCCGATCAGACCGAGCACGGTGGCGGCGCGGCTGTTCGACTCGAAGCGGTAGAGGGCGAAACTGGTCCACAGCGGGGCGACCTGCGGGATGACGCCCCAGGTGATCTCGTGCAGACGGCCGCCGCCGGTCGCCTTGACGCCCTCGATGGGCCCCTTGTCGATCGACTCGACGGCTTCCGAGAACAGCTTGGCCAGCACGCCGGCGGTGTTCAGGCCGATGGCCAGCACGCCGGCCAGCGGGCCCAGGCCCACGGCGACGATGAACAGGGTGGCGACCACCAGGTCGGGCACCGAGCGCATCAGGTCCATGACCCGGCGCACCGGCCAGACCAGCCAGGCCGGCGACAGGTTGCGCGAGGCCATCAGGCTGAGCGGCACCGCCAGGAAGACGGCGAGGAAGGTGCCCCACAGAGCGATCTGCACCGTCAGCCACATCTGGCCCACCAGCGAACGCCACTGGGTGAAGTCGGGCCGGAGGAAATCCCGGCCGTAGTCCTGCATCTTCTCGGGGTTCGAGAACAGATTGACCAGATTGGGCAGGTCGACGCGGTTGAAGGCCGCGATCAGGATGACGGCGAAACCGCCCCACAGCAGCAGGTCCAGCGACCAGGCGGCCATGGACTTCTTCGGCGGCTCGGGGACCTGGGCGGGATCGACGGCCGCGGGCGCGGCGGGCCGGGGCATGACGTTCAACGCGACTGCAAAAAGCGCCAGCACGCCGATGACGGCGAACGGCCACCAGCGGCCGACCAGGGTCCCGGCGCTGGCCGGCGGCGCGACCTCGGGCGGACGGCCTTCGCGGCGCGCCTGATCAGCCTTCATCTCGCGGATCGGATCGAGATAGCTGTTATCCGCGGTGCGGAACTGGGAATAGTTCAGTCCCACCAGCACCTGGCGCTGACGCTCGGCGTCGGGGCCGTAGCCCTGGCCGTAGGTGACGAAGAACCGCTTGATCCGGGCCTTGATGTCGACGGGCAGATCCGAGCGGATGACGATGCCCGACTCCGGAATGGGCGGCGACTGCCAGATTTCCTCGATCTGGTCGGCGATCCGCGGGTTCTGGCGACGCAGGAAGATGGTGTTGACCGAGTTGGACGTCGCCGCATCGACCTGGCCGTTGGCGACCGAGAAGGCGTTCGCCTGGTGGTTGGCCGAGCGGACGGTCGAGAAACATTCCGTCGGATTGATGCCGCGGGGGCCGAAGAAATAGGTCATCGGCGCGAGCGTGCCCGAGGTCGACTGGGCGTCGCCGATGCCGAAGGTGTAGCGCTTGCCGCACTGGGCGAGGTCTTCGACGGTGATGCCGGAGCCCTTTTTCACGATCAGGGTCGAGACGTAGGAATCCTTGCCCTCGAGGTCGACGATGCGGGCGATGACCTCGCCGTTCGACCGGTCGATGGCCTGCACCGCGGGCAGGGCCGAGAACCAGCCGATCTGGGCCTGGTTGGCGCCCATGGCCTCGACGAGCACGCTGTAGTTGGAGC
The DNA here is from genome assembly GCF_036402095.1 of Brevundimonas sp. Classification (GTDB taxonomy): domain Bacteria; phylum Pseudomonadota; class Alphaproteobacteria; order Caulobacterales; family Caulobacteraceae; genus Brevundimonas. The sequence goes on from NZ_DASWTO010000116.1 coordinate 5,175, forward strand.
CGAAGATCGGCTCGACGGGAATGCCCAGCTCGCGCTCGAGATCATCCAGCAGCGGCTGCCAGAGCGGGCCGGAGGACGCCTGGCCCTCGGCCGAGAGCACGGTGAAGACGATCTTCGACGGACGCTGCGTCTGGGCGGAGGCGTCGCCGGCGGACATCAGACCGCACAGGGCGACGGCGAGCGCCACGGCGCCGGCGAAGAGATTGCGGAGGCGGCTCATGCGCGAACGCTCCGGACGGCGGCGTCAGGGCCGAGGATGAAGTTCATGGCTTGAATATCCGGGCTGCCGGAGGCGCCCATGGGAAGGGATTGGCGGAGGGTGGCGACGGATGTCGGTACGGCGGATCTCATGGCTGCACCTCGCGCCTGGCTCGCAGGGCCTGAAGATCGCGCTGGGCGGCGGCGACGCCGGCGGCGTCACCCTTGGCGCGGGCGGCGGCGAGGGCCTGGTCGGCCATCAACTCCCGCACCGGGTCGAGATAGTTGTCGTCCGCGGCGCTGAAGCGCGAATAGCTGAGGGCGGCCAGCACCCGGCGCTGCCGGTCGCCTTCGGCGCCCCCGCCCTGCCCGTAGGTCAGGAAGAAGCTGCGGATCTTCTCCTTGAGCGCCGGATCGAGGTCGCCGCGCACGAGGATGCCCCCCTCGGGGATGGGCGGCGACTGCCAGATCGGCTCGACCTGGCCGGCGATCACGGGATTGCGGCGTCCGAGGGCCTCGAGGGTGACGCTGTTCGAGGTCGCCACATCGAGAACGCCAGCCGCGACCTCGAAGGCGTTGGTCTCGTGGTTGCCGGGTTTGACCGAGCGGAAGCAGATCTCCGGCTGGATGCCGCGCGGGTTGAACAGGAAGGTCATCGGAACGAGCGTGCCCGAGGTCGACTGGGCGTCGCCGATGCCGAAGCTGTAGCGCTGTCCGCAGGCCAGCACGTCATTCAGCGTCAGGCCCGACCCGCGCTTGGCGATCAGGACAGAGCGGTAGCTGTCGGCGCCGTCCTGGTTCACCGTGCGTGCGAGCATCTCGGCGCCGGCCGTCTCCATGGCGGTGATGGCGGGCTGGGCCGAGAACCAGGCGACCTGGGTCCGCCCCTGCTTCATGTCTTCGACCAGGATGGCGTAGCTCGACGCGAAATGCGGCTCCACCGGCACGCCGATCGCCTTCGACATATCCTCCAGCAGCGGTTGCCAGAGCGGCCCGGACGAGGCCTGGCCCTGGGCCGAAAGTATGGAGAAGCTGATCTCGCCCGGCGTCGCGCCGGCCGGGAGGTCGGTCCCCCGGTCGCAGCCGGACAGGCCCAGGGCGACGGCGGCCAGAACCCCGACGCCGAACCGGCGAGCAGAGTCCGGAAGGTTCATGCCTTGGCTTCCCAGAACGCGTCTTCGAACTCGGGGCCGTAGATGTCGATGAGTTGCCGGGTGTCCAGACCGGTCGCCGGACCATCATAGACGATCTGACCGGATTTCAGGGCCACGACGCGGTCGCAATAGCGGATGGCGTAGTCGACTTGGTGCAGGGTGACGATCACGCCGAGGCCGTCGCGCTTGTTCAGCTCGACCAGCAGTTCCATGACCTTGCGTGCCGAGACGGGGTCGAGCGAGGCCACCGGCTCATCGGCGAGGATGGCCTGCGCGCCCTGGACCAGGGCCCGCGCGATGGCGCCGCGCTGCTGCTGGCCGCCGGACAGGGTGTTGGCGCGCTGAGCCGCGTAGTCGGAGACGCCGACGCGGTGCAGGGCCTCCATGGCCTTGCGCTTGTCCGCCGCCGGCCAGACGCCCAGGACGCCCTGCCAGCCCGGAATGCGGCCGAGCACGCCGAGCATGACGTTGGAGAACAGCGACAGCCGGCCGACCAGGTTGAATTGCTGGAAGATCATGCCGAGCTTCTGGCGCGCGGCGCGGACCTGGCCGGTGATGCGGCCGTTCTTCTGCACCGTCTGGCCGAAGACCTCGATCACGCCCTTGCCCGGGTCGATGGTCTGCAGGCCGGTGATCGAGCGCAACAGGGTCGACTTGCCCGAGCCCGAGGGACCGATCAGGGCGACCATTTCACCGGCGCCGACCTCGACGGACACGCCGTTCAGGGCCTTGCGGGCGCCGAAGGTCTTGGACACGTCCCGGACGGACGCGACGGCGGCGGCGGATGCGGTCATGGACAGACTGTCGGCGGTTGCAGGGGCGCGCCGCATGGCCCGAACGGGCCCTTGGGGCAAGTCTTAATGGCACGCCCGCGACGATTTCGTCCAGCTTGACGGCAGCCGGGCCCGTCGAGGGCCTTACCGGGCCGCCCGGACCTCGACCTCCATTCCGAGGCTCTCCAGCTGGGGCCGGACCACCGCGGCGTCGCCGACCACCACCCAGACCATGTCGCCGCTCCCGAGGACCTGGCGGGCCGCCGCGTCCATGGCGCCGGGCGTCAGGGCCTCGTAGCGGGGGGCCAGTGTCTCCCAGTAGTTGTCGGGGCGGCCGTAAAGGGCGTTCGATCGCAGGGCGTTGAGGACGGCCGCAGAGGTCTCGAAGCTGCCAGGCAGCTGGCGGACGTTGCCGTTAACCGTGCGGTCGCGCTCGGCGGGGGTGACGCCCCGGTCGCCGAGAAACGCGCGGTACTGTTCGATCAGGACCGCGATCGACTCGCCGGTGCGGTCGGACTGGACCGGCGCATTGACGATGTACGGGGTCTGGTGCTCCAGCAGGTTGACCCGCCCGCTGAGGCCGTAGGACCAGCCGCGGGTCTCGCGGATGTCCTGGTTGATGCGCGACAGGAAGCCGTTGCCGATGACTTCGTTGGCGGCGTTCAGGGTGACGAGATCGTCGCGGCCGGTCACCGGCAGGACCACGCCTCCCATGATCAGCGACTGGGGCGACTGCGGCCGGTCGATCAGGACGACGCGCGGGCGAGCCGGCGGAACCGGCGTGTCGAAGGCCTTCACGCCCTTGGCCACGGCGGGCGCGGTCCAGGTTCCGAAGCGGGCTTCGAGCAACGGAGTCAGCTCCGCGAGCGGCCGGTCCGAAACGATGAACAGCTGGGCGTTGTCGGGCCGGATCCAGCGCTGGTGGAAGCCGGCCAGGTCCTCGCGGTCGAGCGCCTGGACCGCCTCCGTCGCGCCAAGGCCTGACCAGGCGCGGCCGTAGGGGTGGTCGGGGCCATACAACACCAGCGGCAGGGCGCGGGCGCCCATCCCGTTGGGCGAGCTCTTCTCCTGGGCGATGGCGGCGAGCTGCTGGTTGCGGCGGCGTTCGATATCGCCGGGCCGGAAGCCCGGGTTGCGGATCACATCGGCCAGCAGATCCAGCGAAGGTTCGAGATTGGCGCTGACGGCGGTCAGGGCGACCGTGGTGCGATCGACGGACCCGAAGGCGGCGATGCCGGCGCCCAGCCGCTCTTCCTCCTCGGCGATCTGCACGGCGGTCTTGCCGGCGGTGCCCTCGGTCAACAGATCGAGCATCAGCCGCTGCGTACCGGGGGCGTCGGCCGGGTCGGCGGCGACCCCGGCGTTGAACTCCACCGCCACACGGGTGGTGGGGACGGTGGTCGAGCGGGCGTAGATCACCTCCATGCCGTTGGACAGGCGGGCGCGTTCGACGGTGGGGAAGTCCAGCGCCTTCATCGGCCCCACGGGCGGCATCGGCTCGCGCGGGGAGACGGGCAGCGGCTCGGCCGGGGCCGGGGCGGGGCGGGTAGCGGCGGCCTCCGCATACGGTTCGCGCTCGCCAGGATCGACCCGGGTGGCCAGAACCGGACGGGTCAGCCACCGGTCCATCGCCGCCTTGACCGAGGCGGGGGTGACCGCGCCCAGATCGGCAAGCTCCTTGCGGTAGAAGCCGGGATCGTCGGCATAGAGTTCGCCCTCGGCCAGCACGACGGCCTTGCCGCCGAAGCCGCCGACCGGCTCCAGCGCCTGGATCTGGCCGGAGAGGGTGCTGGTCACGGTGCGGGCGATTTCATCCGCGGTCGGACCGTTGGCGATGAAGTCGGCGATCAGAGCGTCGAGCTTGCGGGACACGGCGTCCGCGTCCTGGCCCGGCTTGACGTCGACGGTGACGGTGAACATGCCGATGCGATGGAACGGCTGATAGCCGGTTCCGACCGAGGTGGCGGTCTCGTCGCCGCGCACCAGGGCGTTGTCGAGGCGCGAACTGGCCAGACCGCCGAGCACCGAGGCCGCGACTTGCAGGTCCGCAGCCTCGTCGGCCAGCATGCCGGGGACCACCCAGGTGCGGTACAGGCGGGTGTTGGGCACCCGGTCGTGCATCAGCTGGTCGATACGGGCGGGAAGCGTCGGGATGTCGGCCTGGGCGGGCTCGTTCACGGCCCCCCGCGGGATGTGGCCGAAATACTGCTGGACCTTCTCCCGCGCCGTGGCGGCGTCGATATCGCCGGCGATGACCAGCACGGCGTTGTTGGGCCCGTAGTTGTCCCGGTGCCACTGGCGCAGGTCTTCAAGGCTGGCGGCGTCCAGGTCGGCCATCGAGCCGATGGTCGAGTGGCGATACGGATGGCCGGGCGGGAAGAGGGCCTCCAGCTGGGCGTAGTAGACGAGGCCGTACGGCTGGTTGTCGCCCTGCCGCTTCTCGTTCTGGACCACGCCCCGCTGGTTATCGAGCCGCTCCTGATTGAGCGCGCCCAGCAGGTGGCCCATCCGGTCGCTCTCCATATAGAGCGCCTGGTCGAGGGCCGAGGTCGGGACGGTCTGGAAGAAGTTGGTGCGGTCGAACCAGGTGGTGCCGTTCCAGTCGGTCGCGCCGATCGCTCGCAGGGGCTCCATCAGCCCGCCCGGCAGGTTCTCGGTCGGATTGAACAGGCCGATGTGCTCGAACAGGTGGGCGTAGCCGGTCTGGCCCTCGGGCTCGTCCTTGGCTCCCACATTGTACCAGGCGGCGACGGCGACCACCGGGGCCTTGCGGTCGGTGTGGACGACGACCCTCAGACCGTTGTCGAGGGTGAAGGCTTCGAAGGGAATGTCGACGCTGCGGGCCAACTCGGCCGCGGGAACCGGCTGCGGAGACTGGGCCAGCACCGGCGGCGCACCCGCCGCCAGAGCCAGGGCCAACACAGCGGCGAAGGTGGTGCGGCGCATGACAAGTCCCCCATCAGCGGAGGCACGAGCCTACGCGCGGCCGAACGAGGTTCAAGTTACGGCTCTGTCACGAAAAAACCGCTTTACATGACGGGGCTATGACCCCATATCGCGCGCTCCGGCGGACCCCGTGGTCTAACCGTTTGCGCTGCTAACGCCGGTCTGGGTTTCACAATTAACAGGGGGTTACGTGAATTGCGCACGTACCAGTTTCCCCTGGACCTGGTCCGTGAGCGGTCCCCTGAGCGCCCCGTCGCCCTCGTGCGGCCGCGTTCGGTTTCCGTAGCGGCGCGCTGGTTCCAGGACAATCTAAAGGCTGACGTCTTCTATGCGGTGAAGGCGAACCCGTCGCGTTGGGTCATCGAGGCCCTCGTGGAAGCGGGTGTGCGCGGCTTCGACGCCGCCTCGATCGCCGAAATCGAGCTGGTGCGCTCCGTCGATCCGGACGCGCGCATCGCCTTCATGCACCCGGTGAAGAGCCGGGCGGCGATCACCCGCGCCTATTTCGAACACGGCGTCCGCACCTTCTCGCTCGACTGCCAGGAAGAGCTGGCCAAGATCCTCGACGCCACCGGCGGCGCCTCCGACCTGAACCTGGTCGTGCGCATGGCGGTGTCGGCCGACGGCGCGGCCTATTCCCTGTCAGGCAAGTTCGGCGTCTCGCCGGACCAGGCCCCCGCCCTGCTGCTGGCCACCCGCCAGGCGGTGCAGGACGGCCTGATGGGCGTGTCGTTCCATGTCGGTTCGCAGTGCATGCGCCCGTCCGCCTACGAGGCCGCCATGGCCCAGGTCGGCCGCGCCATCACCCGCGCCGGCGTGATCGTCGACATCGTCGATGTCGGCGGCGGCTTCCCCTCGGTCTATCCGGGCATGGTCCCGCCGGACATGAGCGAATACGCCGACGCCATCCATCGCGGCTTCGCCGAGATGCCGGTCACCCACACCACGGAACTGTGGTGCGAGCCCGGCCGCGCGCTGGTCGCCGAGTCCTCGTCGGTGCTGTGCCGGGTCGACCTGCGCAAGGGCGACGCCCTGTACCTGAACGACGGCTCGTACGGCTCGCTGTTCGACGCCACCCACTCGCGCTGGCCGTTCCCGACCAAGCTGGTCCGGGACGGAGCCGCCTCGGCCGATCTGAAGCCGTTCCGCTTCTACGGCCCGACCTGCGATTCCATCGACCACATGCCGGGCCCCTTCTGGCTGCCGGCCGATGTGCAGGAAGGCGACTTCATCGAGATCGGCATGCTGGGCGCCTATGGCGTGGCCATGTCGACGGGCTTCAACGGCTACGGCGAACACGACATCGCCGCGGTCGAGGACGCCCCGATGGCCTCCCTCTACGGCCTCGCGCCACGCTCGATCCCGACCGTGCGCACCTCGGCCGAGGAACAGGCCCGCAAGGTGGTTCGCCTTAGCCGTCCCAAGGGCAAGGCCGGCCAACGGAAGAAGTCGCGGCGCTAATCCGGCGCTGACGCGTTCTGATCAGCAGCGGCCCGTCGCTCCGTCCGGGCCGCTGTTCCTATTGACGACGGGCGCTCAAACCAAAGGGAAACCCTTGCAATGAACGCTCCCGTTCAGTCGAACCAGAAGGCGCAACTCCTTCAGAACACCGTCGAGCACGTGGACATCACGTCCTTCGACGCCCGCCCGATCATCGATTCCATGCGCAAGATGTCGTTCTCGAGCCGCGACACGGCCCGGGCCGCCGACATCTTCAACATGGCGCTCGAGGACAAGGACTGCTCGCCGTGGCTGATCCTCGCCGGCTCGACCTCGGCCGGCGGCTGCATGCACGTGTACCGCGACATGGTGAAGTTCGGCATGGTCGACGCCGTGGTCGCCACCGGCGCCTCGATCGTCGACATGGATTTCTTCGAGGCCCTCGGCTTCAAGCACTACCAGGCCGCCGGCGAGGTGGACGACAACGTCCTGCGCGACAACTACATCGACCGGATCTACGACACCTATATCGACGAGGAAGAGCTCCAGGCCTGCGACCACACCATCCTGGAGATCGCCAACCGGCTGGAGCCGCGCGGCTATTCCTCGCGCGAGTTCATCTGGGAGATGGGCAAGTGGCTGTC
>NZ_DASWTO010000117.1:0-9189 GCF_036402095.1 Brevundimonas sp.
GCCTTCTTGACCATCGGCGTGTCGGTGAAGATCTCCTGGCCCTCGGCGGCCGGCAGGGCGCACGACGCCTGCGGTTTCGGCGGCCCGGGCTTCACCTCGACCAGGCACATGCGGCAGTTGCCGGCGATCGACAGCCGCTCGTGGTAGCAGAAGCGCGGGATCTCATGGCCGGCCTTCTCGGCGACCTGGAGCACGGTCATGCCGGACTCGAACTCGACTTCTACGCCGTTGACCTTGGCGACGGGCATCAGCGGGCCTCTTGCTCAGTCGCCACGGAATACGTCTCCGTGGCGGTCGTCCCATCCGGGAGCGTCGTGTTGATGGTGATGGCCCCGCCGTCAAGGACGAAGCGCGTCACCGGGTCGCCGGACTGGTTCATCCAGCGGTTCTGTTCGGGAGTCGGGGCGTCGACCGGCTTCCAGGTGATCAGGTCACCCTCGACCCGACACTGGGCGCGGCGGCGGCCGCCATCGACCGGGGCGCGCCACGAGGCGTCGACAATCTCGCCGTCGAGACCGTCGATGGCGATGTCGCCGACGGTCTGCCCGTGAATGGCGGCCAGTCCGGCGCGGCAAACCCGCCGCAGGCCCGCGGCGTCCAGCACCGCCGGCGCGTCGGCCACGGCGTCGCTGTCGGCCGGCGTGGTGGAGACCACCTCGGCCGCCGTCGGCGCGGCCTCGTCCGCCCGCTCGCCGCAGGCGGCGAGGGAGACACAGGCGAGCATCAGGGCGGCGGTCGGACGCATCGTCACTCCGCCGCGATCGCGTGGCCGGCGAAGTTCGCGCGGCGGCTACGGTAGGAGGCGATCCGCTCCTCGATTTCGTGGCGGAAATGCCGGATCAGGCCCTGGACCGGCCAGGCCGCGGCGTCGCCGAGGGCGCAAATGGTGTGGCCCTCGACCTGGCCGGCCACGTCCAGCAGCAGGTCGATCTCCGACGGGTCAGCCTCGCCGATCGCCATCCGCTCCAGCACGCGCCACATCCAGCCCGTGCCCTCGCGGCACGGCGTGCACTGGCCGCAGCTCTCGTGCTTGTAGAAATAGCTGATGCGGGCGATGGCGCGGACCAGGTCGGTCGACTGGTCCATGACGATCACCGCGGCGGTGCCGAGTCCCGAACGCATCTCGCGCAGGCTGTCGAAATCCATCAGCGCCGTCTCGGACATCTCGCGCGTGATCAGCGGCACGGACGAACCGCCCGGGATCACCGCCTTCAGATTGTCCCAGCCGCCGCGCACGCCGCCGCAGTGCTCTTCCAGCAGCTGCTTCAGCGGAATCGACATCGCCTCTTCGACGTTGCACGGCCGGTTCACGTGGCCGCTGATGGTCATCAGCTTGGTGCCGGTGTTGTTCGGCCGGCCGAAGCCCGCGAACCAGTCCGCGCCGCGGCGCAGGATGGTGCCGACGACCGCGATCGACTCGACGTTGTTCACCGTGGTGGGGCAGCCGTACAGGCCCGCGCCGGCCGGGAACGGCGGCTTCAGGCGCGGCTGGCCCTTCTTGCCCTCCAGCGATTCCAGCAGGGCCGTCTCTTCACCGCAGATATAGGCCCCGGCGCCGTGGTGGATATAGACGTCGAAGTCCCAGCCATGGACGTTGTTCTTGCCGATCAGCCGGGCCTCATAGGCCTGCTTGACCGCGGCCTCCATGCGTTCGCGCTCCAGCACGTACTCGCCGCGCAGGTAGATGTAGCAGGCGTGCGCCTGCATCGCGAAGCTGGCGATCAGGCACCCCTCGATCAGCAGCTGCGGATCGTGGCGCATGATCTCCCGGTCCTTGGCGGTGCCGGGCTCCGACTCGTCGGCGTTGACCACCAGATAGTGCGGCCGGTCCTTGAGCTCCTTCGGCATGAAGGACCACTTCAGCCCGGTCGAGAAGCCGGCGCCGCCGCGTCCGCGCAGGCCCGAGTTCTTGACGTTGGTGATGATCCAGTCGCGCCCGAGGTCGAGCATGTCCTTGGTGGCGTTCCACGCGCCGCGCTTCTTCGCCCCGTCCAGCGTCCAGTCCTGGAGGCCGTACAGGTTGGTGAAGATGCGATCCTTGTCTTCGAGGATTCCGACCATCAGTTCCGATCTCCGCCGGACCCGGAGGTCTGGCTCATCTTGTTGCGCGCCCAGATCACCAGGCCGGTTCCCATGGCGGCGAACGCCAGGCCGACGATCATCAGCACCGATCCGTCGACATCCGGCACGACCCCGGTCGCGCCGGCGATGGCCAGCACGACGCCGAGCACCAGGCCCGCGACGCCGGCCAGCGCCAGGACGCGGTATCCGTCAGGCTTGCCCGCGCCGGCCGTCATGACTGCATCTCCTGCATGCGCCGGCGGTGATACCGCGTGCGCAGGAAGATCGCGGCCAGCATCAGCGCCCAGCCGACGGCCAGCGCGGCGTATCCGGCCCACTGCACGGCCGGCCCGGCGGCGCCGGCGTAGCCCGCGCCCCAGACGGCGATCGCGCCGAGAATGACCAGGGCGAAGCCGGCCAGCCGCTGGTTGCGGCCGACCACGCGCAGCTCGGCGCGGTACCGGGCCACGGCCTCGGCGTCGGACAGATCCGGGCGCGTCACGCGGTCACCGGATCGCTGTTGGGCAGCTTCCTGATCGGCTGCGCGGCCGAGCCGTCATACAGCGCCGGGTCGGTCAGGGTCAGCGCCCCGCCTTCCGGTTCGGAGCTGGCGCGGCCGGCGCGGCTGCCCGGCCTGGGCTTCTTGCCCGCCGCGAAGTCGTCGATGATCTGGGCCATGCTCGCGGCCGTCAGGTCTTCGAAATAGTAGTCGTTGATCTGGGCCATCGGCGCGTTGGCGCAGGCGCCGAGGCACTCGACCTCCTGCCAGGTGAAGCGGCCATCGGCGCTCAGCGTGTCCTTGGGACCGATCTTGTCCTTGCAGACCTTCATCAGGTCCCCGGCCCCGCGCAGCATGCAGGGCGTGGTGCCGCAAACCTGAATAAGCGCTGCCGATCCAACGGGTTCGAGCATGAACATGGTGTAGAAGGTTGCGACTTCCAGCACCCGGATGAACGGCATGCCCAGCAGTTCGCCGATGGCGCGGATGGCCGGTTCGGAGACCCACCCCTCCTGCTTCTGGACCAGCCACAGGATCGGGATCACTGCCGACTGGCGACGGTCGGCGGGATATTTGGAGATCCACCAGTCGGCCTTGGCCTTCGTCGCCTTCGAGAAGGCGAACGAGGCGGGCTGTTCCTTGGCGAGACGACGAACGCTCATCAGACTTCCATCTCCGAGGACACGACGCCCTCTCCGATCATCTTCTTGCGCACGGACAGCACCTTGTGCTGGCCCTGGCGGCGCAGAAGGAAATTGTGCTTCCAGGTTTCGCCGCTGCTGTCGGTGACGGAATAACCGACCACCTCCCAGCCCTGCTTGATCAGGTCGCTCAGGGGCTTGTCGCTCACCGGTCGACCTCCCCGAACACGATGTCCAGCGAGCCGAGGATGGCGCTCACGTCGGCCAGCATGTGGCCGCGGTTCATCCAGTCCATCGCCTGCAGGTGCCGGAAGCCCGGGGCCGAGATCTTGACGCGGTACGGCTTGTTCGAGCCGTCCGACACCAGATAGACGCCGAACTCGCCCTTGGGGGCCTCCACCGAGGCGTAGACCTCGCCCTCCGGCGTGCGGAAGCCCTCGGTGTAGAGCTTGAAGTGGTGGATCAGCGATTCCATCGACCGCTTCATCTCGCCCCGCCGCGGCGGCACGATCTTGTTGTCCTCGGTGATGACCGGCTCGCCGGGGCAGTTGCGCAGCTTGTGGATGCACTGCTCCATGATCCGCACCGACTGCTTCATCTCCTCGATGCGGCAAAGGTAGCGGTCCCAGCAGTCGCCGTTCTTGCCCACGGCGATATCGAACTCGAGCTCGGCGTAGCACTCGTACGGCTGCGCCTTGCGCAGGTCCCACGGAATGTCCGAGCCGCGCAGCATCACCCCGGTGAAGCCCCAGTCCAGCGCCTGCTGCTTGGTCACCACGCCGATGTCGACGTTGCGCTGCTTGAAGATGCGGTTCTCGGTGACGAGGGACTCGATGTCCTTCAACGCCGCCGGAAACTCGGCGCACCAGCGGCCGATATCGTCGATCAGATCGGGCGACAGATCCTGGTGCACGCCGCCGGGCCGGAAATAGTTGGCGTGCAGACGGGCGCCCGAGGCGCGCTCGTAGAACACCATCAGCTTCTCGCGTTCCTCGAAGCCCCACAGCGGGGGCGTCAGGGCGCCGACGTCCATGGCCTGGGTGGTCACGTTGAGCAGGTGCGACAGGATGCGGCCGATCTCGGAATACAGCACCCGGATCAGCTGGCCGCGGTAGGGCACATCGAGACCCAGGAGCTTCTCGATGGCCAGGCAGAAGGCGTGCTCCTGGTTCATCGGCGCGACGTAGTCGAGGCGGTCCAGATAGGGCACGTTCTGCAGATAGGTGCGCGCCTCCATCAGCTTCTCGGTGCCGCGGTGCAGCAGGCCGATGTGCGGATCGACACGGGTGACCAGCTCGCCGTCCAGCTCCAGCACCAGGCGCAGCACGCCGTGCGCGGCCGGATGCTGCGGACCGAAATTGATCGTGAATTTACGGTCGTCGAGCGCCCGCGCGTGCTCCGTGCGCGGATCGTCCTCGAACACGTCCACGGACGCGCCGATCGGCGCCGGAATGTGGGATCCTTCCGCCATCAGCCCTGCCCCTTCTCGTCGCCCGGCAGCACCGGGGCCGGGTATTCCGCGCCTTCCCACGGCGACAGGAAGTCGAAATTGCGGAACTCCTGGGTCAGCTTGACGGGCTCGTAGACCACCCGCTTCTGCTCCTCGTCGTAGCGCACCTCGACATAGCCGGTCATCGGGAAGTCCTTGCGCAGCGGATAGCCCTGGAAGCCGTAGTCGGTCAGCAGCCGGCGCAGGTCGGGGTGGCCTTCGAACAGCATGCCGTACATGTCGAACGCCTCGCGCTCGAACCAGTCGGCGCATGGGAACACCGACACCGCGCTGGGCACCGGCTGACGCTCGTCGGTCGTCACCTTGACGCGCAGGCGGGCGTTCCGGGTCAGGCTGAGCAGGTGATAGACCACCTCGAACCGCTCCTCACGGTCCGGGAAGTCGACGCCGCAGACGTCCAGCAGCTGCTGGAAGCCGAAGCGGTCGCGCAGCGCGGTCAGCACCTCGACGATGCGTTCGCGCTCGGCCACCAGCGTCAGTTCGCCGAACGCCACCTGGGCTTGCACGCCCAGCGCGCCGACCATCTCGGCGCCCAGCGGCGTCAGGGCCGATTCCATCTCCTCGATACGGGCGACAGCGTTCATCGGTCGATCGTCCCCGTCCGGCGGATCTTCTTCTGCAGCTGCAGCAGGCCGTACAGCAGCGCCTCCGCCGTCGGCGGGCATCCCGGCACGTAAGCATCGACAGGTACAACGCGGTCGCAACCCCGCACGACACTGTAACTATAGTGATAATACCCACCACCGTTGGCACACGAGCCCATGGAAAGCACGTAACGCGGGTCCGGCATCTGATCGTATACTTTACGAAGTGCGGGTGCCATCTTGTTGGTCAGGGTGCCGGCGACGATCATCAGGTCAGACTGACGGGGGCTGGCGCGCGGAGCCATGCCGAACCGCTCCATGTCGAAGCGCGGCATCGAGGCCTGCATCATCTCCACGGCGCAACAGGCCAGGCCGAAGGTCATCCACATCAGCGAACCGGTCCGCGCCCAGTTGATGACGTCGTCCAGGGAGGTGGTGATGAAGCCGCGCTCGCCCAATTCAGCGTTGACCGCCTCGAAGAATTTGTCGTGCACGGCCGGATCGTAGCCCTGCACCAGCGTCCGCCCGGCCTGACCGAAGGCGACCGGCGACGACGGCGCCAGCGACGGCGACGCGCCCTGGTTGCCCGCGCCGATCAGCGGCAGGGTGTTGTCGGTGGTCACTCCCATTCGAGCGCGCCCTTCTTCCATTCGTAGATGAAGCCGACGGTCAGCACGCCGAGGAAGACCATCATCGACCAGAAGGCGAACACCATGCCGGCCCGCGACAGGTCGAACATCGACACCGCCCACGGGAACAGGAAGGCCACCTCCAGATCGAAGATGATGAACAGGATCGAGACCAGATAGAAGCGCACGTCGAACTTCATCCGCGCGTCGTCGAACGCGTTGAAGCCGCACTCATAGGCCGACAGCTTCTCGGAGTCCGGGTTCTTCGGGGCCAGCACCCAGGCGGCCAGCATGAAGCCGAGCCCGAGCGCCGCCGCGATCCCGAGAAAGACCACGATCGGCAGATATTCGAGAAGGAATGCATTCATCCGGAAGGACCTCGTCCGCCGTCGAGGGAGGGGCGGATTCGGCGCTTTCTAGACCCGGAACCGCGCCCGTTCAAACCCATGCGGCGAAAGGTTTTTCTTGAGAATGGTTCGCAGATTGCACGGCCCCGCCCGCCGCCGGCGCCGACCCGCAGAAACCATCGAAAAACTGTCGAACTCGACGGCTTCGTCGCTTGACAGTGCGAGCCCGCCCCGCCTAAACGACGCCCCTCGCCGCGGCGCACTGCTTCGCGGACGGGAAACGCGGGTGTAGCTCAGTTGGTTAGAGTGCCGGCCTGTCACGCCGGAGGTCGCGGGTTCGAGCCCCGTCACTCGCGCCATTCCCTCTGATATCGCAGTCAGGGAATGGCGCCCCGCCGGCGGTGTCCGGCTTTCGCCTCAGATCATCGCAGCGTCAGGACCGGATCGTCGGCCGCCAGAGCCCGCGCCCGGCCCTCCATCCCCGCGGTGATCTGCACGAAGGTGAAGCCCCGGGCGCTCAGCTGGTCCAGCAGATCAGGCAGGGCGCGGATCATCTGCGGCCGCGTCTCGTGCAGGATCAGCACGCCGCCCTGGTTTCGCTCCATCACGTTGAGGGACACGCGCGTGATGCGCGCGGCGGAATAACCGCGCCAGTCGTCGGTTCCGCCCTCGGCGGACAGGACCATCACCCCCCGCTGGTTCAGCCAGCCGGACAGGAACGCGCCTTCGTTGAGGCCAGGAAACCGGAACATCGGCTCCAGACGGGCCCGGTCCGCGGGCGGAGCGTCGGCGAGGGCGGCCTCCAGCGCGCCGTAGCTCCTGCGCACTTCGCTGATCTGCGCCGCGCGGCTCCAGCGCCGCAGACGGGTGGGGTGCGACCAGCTGTGGCTGGCCACATTGTGCCCGCGCCGCACGACCTCGCGGACCCGCTCGGGGTGCAGCTGCACATGCTGGCCGACGAAGAAGAAGGTCGCCTTGATTCCCCGCTCGTCGAGAATGTCGAGCACCTGGCCGTTCCAGACCGGATCCGGACCGTCATCGAACGTCAGGGCGATGGCCCGGGGCGGCAGCGGCGTGCGCGCGTACTGCAGATTGCCGAAACGGCCCGGATCGATCGGCAGCACGGCCAGCCCGGCCCCGGACGGAGGGGGCGGCGTGTCGCGGTCCCTCCCCTCGACGGGCGCGCGCGGCAGCCAGACGGCGAAAACAGCGGTCAGGGCGATCAGAAGCAGTCGCACTCGCCCTCCCCGGCGGTCCGGTCCGCAGGCTAGCGGCGCCGCGGCCCGCGGCGAGCGCGCGCAACCCGTGGGGGATACGATTGGGCGTGGAGCGCTAGGGGTTCCGGCCCGCCAGCAGCACGTTCTGTACGCGACGCCCCAGCGGGTCGCGGGAATGCCAGGTCTCTCCGACGTCCGCGTCGATCATGTCGGTGCAGAAGCGGGGGATCAGCATATTGGGCCGGATATTGGTCAGGCAGACGCGCTCGCCGCGCACCGCCCAGCGGGCCGAGAGACGCCGGCCGTCCGAGAACTGGGCGGCGTAGGTCCCGTCGGGATTGAACCAGTGCTTGACCCAGCCGCCATCGGCATAGCGCGACAGCACGGTGTTTCCGAAGGCGGCGTTGATGTCGGCCCGGCCCGGGCTCGCCACCAGACAGACGGCCGCAAAGGTCGCCACGGCAAGCGTGCGAAGCATACTGTAACCCCTACTCAGCCCTTCCCGCCGCGGACTATTAACAATCGTTTAGGGATTGCCAACCCCCTGCCCCTGTTCCGCGAATAGTTGACTCTGACGTGGGGGCTTCTATATGCGGCCCACGTTCGGGACAGGACTGGCGAATCCGCGCCGCCCGCTCGCCCAGAGACAGGGCGGTTCCGCACATCGCACGACGGCCCGATGCGCGGGACGTCCTTCAGTACCTGTCCAAAGGACCCATGACCGAATTTTCCCAGCTGGGCCTCTCGCCCACGACCCTGCAGGCGGTCGCCGATACCGGCTACACGACCGCCACCCCCATTCAGGCCCAGGCCATCCCCGTGGCCCTCGCCGGCCGCGACGTGCTCGGCATCGCCCAGACCGGCACCGGCAAGACCGCCGCCTTCACCCTGCCCCTGATCGACCGCCTGTCCAAGGGTCGCGCCCGCGCCCGGATGCCCCGCGCCCTTGTGCTGGCGCCGACCCGCGAGCTCGCAGACCAGGTCGCCTCCAGCTTCGAGAAATACGCCAAGGGCACCAAGCTCAGCTGGGTGCTGCTGATCGGCGGCGTCTCCATGGGCGACCAGGTGGCGGCGCTGAACAAGGGCGTCGACGTGCTGATCGCCACGCCCGGCCGGCTTCTGGACCTGTTCGAGCGCGGCAAGATGCTGCTCACCGGGGTCGAACTGATGGTCGTCGACGAGGCCGACCGCATGCTCGACATGGGCTTCATCCCCGACATCGAGCGCATCTTCAAACTGACGCCGCCGAAGCGCCAGACGCTGTTCTTCTCGGCCACCATGCCGCCCGAGATCACCCGGCTGACGACCCAGTTCCTCAAGGATCCGACCCGCATCGAGGCCTCGCGCCCGGCGATGACGGCCGAAACCATCACCCAGTATCTGGTGCGCATCCCGTCCAGCGACCCGAAGATGAAGCGCGCCGCCCTGCGCGCCCTGATCGGTCGCTCCGACGTGCGCAACGGCATCGTCTTCTGCAATCGCAAGTCGGAAGTCGACGTCGTCGCCAAGTCGCTGAAGCAGCACGGCTTCGACGCCGCGCCGATCCACGGCGACCTCGACCAGTCGCTGCGCATGAAGACCCTGGCCGCCTTCCGCTCGGGCGAGCTGAAGCTGCTGGTGGCGTCAGACGTCGCCGCCCGCGGTCTCGACATCCCGGACGTCAGCCACGTCTTCAACTACGACGTCTCGCACCACGCAGAC
>NZ_DASWTO010000118.1:0-15551 GCF_036402095.1 Brevundimonas sp.
CCGGCGCGGGAATCGTCTCCACGGCGCTTGAGGAACCGGGCGGGAACAGCCACCTTTTCAGTCTCATGAGCGACCGCGCCACCGGCATGGCCCCCTCGCGCGTCGTCGCGGTGCTGGGCCCCACCAACACCGGCAAGACCCACCTGGCGGTCGAGCGGATGCTGGGCCACGCCTCGGGCATGATCGGCCTGCCGCTGCGGCTTCTGGCGCGCGAGATCTACGACCGCATCGTCAAACGGCGGGGCGCGGCGGCGGTCGCCCTGGTCACTGGCGAGGAGAAGATCGTTCCGCCGCGGGCCCACTATTTCGTCTGCACCGTCGAGGCCATGCCGATGGAGCGGCAGGTCGAGTTCCTCGCGGTCGACGAGATCCAGCTGGTCGCCGACCCGGAGCGCGGCCACGTCTTCACCCAGCGGCTGCTGCACGCCCGCGGCCGGTTCGAGACCATGTTCCTCGGGGCCGGAACCATGGCCCCGCTGATCCGCTCGCTGGTTCCCGACGTGGAGATCGTGTCCCGCGAGCGGCTGTCGACGCTGTCCTACGCCGGATCGAAGAAGCTGACCCGCCTGCCCCGGCGCAGCGCCATCGTCGCCTTCAGCACCGAGCAGGTCTACGCCATCGCCGAACTGATCCGGCGGCAGCGCGGCGGGGCGGCGGTGGTGATGGGCAGCCTGTCGCCCCGCACCCGCAACGCCCAGGTCGAACTGTTCCAGTCGGGCGAGGTCGACTTCCTCGTGGCCACGGACGCCATCGGCATGGGGCTGAACATGGAGGTCGACCATGTCGCCTTCGCCGGCCTGAGGAAGTTCGACGGACGGCGGACGCGCTGGCTGCACGCCCATGAGATCGGTCAGATCGCCGGACGCGCGGGCCGGCACCTGCGCGACGGCACCTTCGGCGTCACCGGCGAGGCGATCGAGCTGGATCCCGACCTGGTCGAGCAGGTGGTCGAGCACCGTTTCGATCCGGTCGAGGCGGCGGAATGGCGCAACGCCCGGCTGGACTTCGACACCCTGCCGGACCTGCTGCGCTCGCTGACGGTGACGCCGGGGGTGCGGGGCCTCAGCCTGACCCAGCCTGCCCTCGACGAAACCCTGCTCCGCCGCCTGGCCAAGGACGAGGACGTGGCCCGCATCGGCCGGTCCCGGGGCGCGATCATGCGGCTGTGGGAAGCCTGCCAGCTGCCGGACTTCCAGAAGACGACCCTGGACGAGCATTCGCGGCTGGCGAAGGACATCTTCGAGGCCCTGACCGGGAAACGCGGCCGGCTGACCGCCGACTGGATCGCGCCCCGCTTCGCCGATCTGGACCGCGACGACGGCCAGATCGATCAGCTCTCGGCGCGGCTGAGCGGGGTGCGGACGCTGAGCTATATCGCCAACCGGCCCGACTGGCTGGATCAGGCCCAGGGCTGGCGCGACCGCACCAGGGCGCTGGAGGAGCGGCTGTCCGACGTGCTGCACGAGCGGCTCACGGCCCGCTTCGTCGACCGCCGCACCACCGCCCTGATGCGCGCCCTGAACGTGCGCGAGGACGCGGTGGCGGACGTCGAGGCGGATGGGGCGGTGGTGGTCGAGGGCCACGCCGTCGGCCGTCTCACGGGCGTCGACTTCCAGATCGACAAGGGCGCCAGCGCGCTGGAGGACAAGGCCCTGCGCCACGCGGCGCGGCAGGCGGTGACGCCCGAGATAGCCCGACGGCTGGGGCGGCTGGCGGCGGATACGGACGACGCCTTCTCGGTGACGCCCGACGGCGCGGTGTTGTGGCGCGGGGCGCAGGCCGGACAGGTCACCGGCGGCGACTGGTTCGCGCCGCGCGTCCGGCTGCTGGGCGAACTCGGCCCCGTGGCGGCGCGCGAACGGGCGCAGCGGCGGCTCGAGGCCTGGCTGGCGGGCGAGGCCGGACGCGCGCTGAGGGCGCTCAGGCGGCTGAAGACGGCGGTCGAGAACGGCACGCTCAAGGGTCTTCCTCGCGGCGTCGCCTTCCGGCTGGTCGAGGCGGGCGGCGTGATCGACCGCCGCGACGTCGAGCGCGACCTCGCCGCCCTGAGCCAGGTCGAGCGCCGGACGCTGAAGAGCTTCGGCGTACGGCTGGGAGCGCATTCGGTATGGCTGCCGGCGCTGATGAAGGGGCGCGGCGCCACGGTGGCGCGGGCCTTCGTCGCCGGCGAGCCGTTCCGGCCGGGCGCGACCCCGCTGACGCCCCTGCCCGAAACCGCCCCCTCGGCCCGGCTGCTGTCGGCGTTCGGCCTGCGCGCCGTCGGCCGCGTCGCCGCCGGGGTCGAACTGCTGGAATCCCTCGCCGAGCGGCGGGCGCGCAACAGGGGCGTGCCGAGCGAAACCGATCTGGCCGAACTGGGCCTCACGCCCGGGGAGGCGAAGGCGCTGGCGGCGGCGTTGAAATCCACCCGGGCGCAGCAGCCGGACCGGGCCGGCCGGGGCCCGGCGGCGGCGCCGGACTCGCCGTTCGCCGCCTTGTCCGTACTGACCGCGCCCCCGGCCCCGGCGCGGCGGAAGCGCCCCCGCAGGCGGACCGCCAAGTGAGCGAGACCAGTTGCCGCATCGATGTCTGGCTGTGGCGGGCCCGCTTCGCGAAAAGCCGCTCGCTGGCCGCCGCCATGGTCGAGCGCGGCGCCGTGCGTCTGACCCACAACGGAGTCCAGACCCGGCTGGACAAGCCCAGCCGCAGCGTCCACGTCGGCGACGGACTGGTGTTCGCCATCGGCGGCCGTCTGATCGACCTGACGGTGGAGGGGCTGGGTGAACGGCGCGGTCCGGCGGAGGAGGCGCGGACCCTCTACGCCGACCGCGACGTCGGAAGCGAGCAGGGCCGCGACACGAGCGCCGGTTGACAGAGTCCGCCGCGGGGGTCATCTGCGCAGCCCGTCCCCCTCAACCGCGCGATCACCCTTCCGCTCCATGACCTACATCGTCACCGACGCCTGCGTGAAATGTAAGTTCATGGACTGCGTCGAGGTCTGCCCCGTCGACTGCTTCTATGAGGGCGAGAATTTCCTCGTCATCGCGCCGGACGAATGCATCGACTGCGGCGTCTGCGAGCCCGAATGCCCGGTCGACGCCATCAAGCCCGACACCGAGGACGAGCCGGACGGCAAGTGGCTGATGGTCAACGCCGAATACGCCAAGGTCTGGCCGAACATCACGGTCAAGGGCACGCCGCCCGCCGACGCGGAGGCGTTCGAGCGGGAGACGGGCAAGTTCGAGAAATACTTCTCGCCGAACCCCGGCAAGGGCAGCTGATCACCGTTCCTTTGCGCTGATCCGCCTCGCGTGGTCTGCTGCGCCGGGGAGGACGGCGCATGCGCGACATCGTGGGGCTGCCGCTGCCGGGACGGCTGATGCTGGCGGCGGGACTGATCGGCTTTGGCGTCATCAGCCTGTATTTCAATCACCTGATCGACGGGCTTCAGCCGTTCGAAGCGCCGCCCTGGGGCATCCGGTTGAATGCCGCCGGCCTCCTGCTCGCGGGTGCGGGACTGACCTGGGCCCGCATGGCGCAGCCGGCGGCCTTGGCCCTGTGGGGCGTGCTCACGCTCCTGATGTTCGCCCACGTCCCCGGCCTGATCGCCACGCCCGGCGACGCCGTCCGCTGGGTGTCGGCGCTGCAGGTGCTGGGCCTCCTCTCCGCCGCGATGCTGATCGCCGCGCCGGGACGCGACGACCTGACGCGGGCGGCGCGGATGGCCGTCGGCCTGATGCTGATCGTGTTCGGCGTGGTGCACTGGCTGTACGTCGGCGCCATCGCCGGGATGATCCCGGAGTGGATGCCGGGACGGGCCCTGTGGCCCTGGGTCACGGGCGCCGCCAACATCGCCGCCGGACTGGCGCTGGTCACCGGCCTCATGGCGCGGCTCGCCTCGGCGCTGGTCGGGGCCATGTTCGCCTCGTGGATTTTCCTCGTGCACCTGCCCAGGTTGCTCGCCGCGCCTGGCGATCGCAGCGAATGGATCGCATGTGCGCTGGCCTTCGCCCTGACCGGCGTCGTCTGGACCGTCCATCGGGCGCTTTCACGATCCGGAGAGGATTTACAGCCTTCCGTACGCTGACGCTGTGGACGTTTTGAAATTCCGCAGATTTGTGATAGGTTCCTGTCATTGGGTCGGGCGGTCTGCGATTTCTTCGCGCCGCCCGCGTTTGCGACAGAATCCCGTCCACGCAGGCGGGATCGGCCAGAGGTTTGGTGATCCGTTTCCGTTTTGACGACTGACAAGCGCGCCGGCGGCCGTAGCCGCGGGATGAGCCCCCGTCGTTTCCACGTATGCGCCTCGCCCCGCCGTCTCGCGCCGGGAAAGGAATGACATGACGAACAAGACTGGTCTGGAATTCAAGGTTGGCGACGCGGTCGTCTATCCGGCGCACGGCGTCGGCAAGGTGGCGGCGGTCGAGACCCAGGAAGTCGCGGGCATGTCTCTGGAGGTCTATGTCGTGACCTTCGATCACGAGAAGATGACCCTGCGGGTGCCGACCCGGAAAGCCAAGACCGCCGGCCTGCGCTCGCTGGCCGCCGACGACGTCGTCTCGAAGGCCCTGACCACGCTGAAGGGTCGCGCCCGCATCAAGCGCACCATGTGGTCGCGCCGCGCGCAGGAGTACGAGGCCAAGATCAACTCGGGCGACCTGATCTCGATCGCCGAGGTGGTCCGCGACCTGCACCGCGCCGACAGCCAGCCGGAACAATCCTATTCGGAGCGCCAGCTCTATGAATCGGCGCTGGATCGCATGGCCCGCGAAGTCGCCGCGGCCAATCGCATCGACAAGGACGCCGCCGTCGAGCTGCTCGGCAAGTCGCTGAGCGCCAAGAAGGCGGTCATCGCCGCCGCCGAGGCCGCGGAAGAAGCCGAAGCCGCCTGAAAGGGCCCCGACGCAGAGTAACGAAAGGCCCGGGAGCGATCCCGGGCCTTTTGACTAGTTGGGACCGCCGCCGCCCGTGCCGGAGACGGATTCGAGGTAGGCGATGACATTGGCCACGTCGCTTTCCTCAAGCGCGATGGGCGGCATGGCCGGATGCGCCGTGACGAGACCCTCGGCGAGGGCTTCCTGCAGATCGCGCACCGGATAGGTGCGGCCCATCTCACGAAAAGGCGGGGCGGCTTTCATCGGGCTGTCGCCGGTCAGTTCGACCGCGTGGCAGCCGGCGCACCTGAGCCGGACCAGATTTCCCCCCAGGGCCGCTGAGCCGACGGGGGCGGCGTCCAGCCCGCCCGCAACCGGGCTGTCGTCAGTGGCGCACCCGGCCAGCCCCAAGGCGAGCAGTCCCAGTCCGGCAAGCATGGCTTCGCGTGTCATATCGGCCTCCACCCGGCGATCGATACCGGGACCACGGCGACCGACTATGATCCAGATCAAGGGCTCAGAAATACTCGGCGTTGACCGGACACTGGGCGGCGAGCCGGCGCGCGGTGATGCTGGCCGGCAGATAGGGCGTGCCGCGCGCCAGCTGGGCTCCGCCCCGGAAGGTGAAGCTCTCCTGCCGGTAGGTGCCGTTCAGGCGGACGTTGACGCGGCGGCCCTTGCGATCGGTGCAGGTGCCCTCGAACCGGGCGTTGCCGTTACCGACCTGGCGCACCGGATAGGTGCACTGCCAGCGGCGCGTCGACAGGCCGCCGAAGAAGCGGTTGATCTCGCTGGGGCGCACGCATTTGGTTTCGGTGTCGCGGACGCCGACGGCGCTGGTGGTGTACTCCCAATAGCCGGGCAGCACGGTGTCGGCGCTGGACTGGGGCGCCATCGCGGCTTGCGGGGCGACGGGCGCGGCCAGGAACAGGGCGCCGGCGACCACGGGCGCGGCTGTGGCGGCGACACGAACGAGGGCGGAAGGCTTCATGACGGTCCCTGGATTGAACATCGGTCTCATATGTATTGGGGATATATGGCCGGAATTGAACGGTGGCTGAACGGCTCCCTTGCGTCCTCCAAGTCTTGACGGGACGCGGACTCCTCCTCTATACGCCCCCCTCTCGCGCGGGATGACCTCCCGCGCGCACCTGTTTCATGCGTCCGCCTCGTTCCGCGGACCGCTCCGAAGGATAGTCAGATGTCGCGTCGCTGCGAACTCACCGGTATCGGCCCGATGGTCGGCCACAGCGTGAGCCACTCGAACATCAAGACCAAGCGCCGGTTCCTGCCGTCGCTGAAGACGGTCAAGGTCGCTTCGGAAGCCCTCGGCCAGACCTTCTCGCTGCGCATCTCGAACGCCGCGCTGCGCACCCTCGACTTCAAGGGCGGCCTGGACCCGTTCATCGTCAAGGCTCGCGACGAGCAGTTGTCGGTCGCCGCCCAGCGCATCAAGCGCCAGGTCAAGGCCAAGCTGGCCGAACAAGCCGCCGCCTGATCAGCGACGCCATCGAGATCTGAAGGGGCCGGCGGAAACGCCGGCCTTTTTCTTTGCGCTCGTCGCGCCTCCCGGGCCACTCTGACCAGAGACGCGGAAAAGGGCCCGTCCGCCCTGCGGGCATGAAGCCCTCCCGCCCTGGAGGGGAAGATGACCCGGGACGAGATGTACGCCTACGCCCTTTCGTTGCCCGACACCGAGGAGTCGACGCTGCACGGGGTCCGCTGCGTCCGCCTGCGCGGCAAGCTGCTGGTCAACGACACCCGCTTGCCGGACGCGGTCTCCCTGTCGCTGGATCATGGCGACATCGACTTGCTGATGGAGACGGAGCCCCTGACCTATTTCAAGACGCCGCATTTCGAGGGCTGGCCGGCGGTGCTGGTCCGCTACGAAGCCGCCGACGACGAGCGCCTGCGCGAGCAGATCGACAAGGCCTGGGCGCGGCGGGCCACCCGGGCCCAACGCAAGGCCCGCGGCCTCGACGGCTAAGATTACAGGGAGTTCATTTGTCGGGACCGGTCCATCGCCTACCGTCCCGGCGGGCAACAGGATGGGGCTTGGAATGCTGGGAACTTTCGGACGCGCCGTAGCTATGACCAGTGCGCTGGCCCTGATGGCGACGGGCGCGATGGCGCAGGATCGAAACGCGGGCGGCGGGCCGGAGGCCTCGGCCTTCACGCTCGAGACGGATCAGCCGCGCACGCCCGAGCAGGAGGCGGTGCGGTTCGACAAGGCCGACCTGTCGATCACGGTCCTGCCCGAGGCCAGGGCCATCCGCGGCGTCGCCGTGCTGGACTTCACCGTCCTGTCGCCGGTCGAGGCGCTGGTCGTGGAGCTGGACGCCCTGTTCGACGTCACCGACGTGCAGGTCGACGGCCAGACCATTCCGCGTGATCGCTGGAGCAATCCGGAAGGCCGGATGACCGTCCAGCTCCCCCACGCCCTGGCCGCCGGCGACCGGACCGCGCTGCGCATCGCCTATGAAGGCCGGCCGCACACGGCGCGGCGGGCGCCCTGGAACGGCGGTTTCGTGTGGTCGACGGCCCCCGGCGGAGAGCCGTGGATCGCCACCGCCGTCCAGCTGGACGGATGCGACCTGATCTTCCCCTGCATCGACAACTCCAATGCCGAGCCGGGACGGGTCGACCTGCACGTCACCGTGCCCTCGAACCTGTCGGCGCCGGGCAATGGCGTGTTCCAGGGCAAGACCGACAACGGCGACGGCACCACCACCTGGAACTGGAGCATCGGGACTCCGAACATCTACGCGGTGAACATCAACGTCGGGCCGTTCGAGGAGGTCACCGGCGAGTACCGCAGCCGCTTCGGCAACGTCATCCCGATGCACTACTGGCATCTGAAGTCCGACAAGCCCGAGGACGTGCAGCGGCTGTTCGCCGAATTCCCGCAGATGCTCGACTTCTTCGAGGCCTGGATCGGCCCGTTCCCGTTCGGCGGAGAGAAGATGGGCGTGGTCGAGACGCCACACCTGGGCATGGAGCACCAGACCCTGAACGCCTACGGCAACGGCTACGCCATCGACGAGCGCGGCTACGACTGGCTGCTGCAGCATGAGTTTTCGCACGAGTGGTTCGCGAACCAGCTGACCAACCGCAACGCCGACGACATGTGGCTGCACGAGGGCCTCGGCAGCTACATGCAACCGCTCTACGCGCGCTGGCTTCGCGGCGAACAGTATATGCATCGCGAACTCGCCAATCAGCGCGACGGGCTGATGAACCGGGCGCCGGTGGTGTCGCGGCGGACGCAAACGGTCGATGACGTCTACAACCGGCCCACGGGGCCCGGCGGCGACATCTATTCCAAGGGCTCGCTGATCGCCCACACCCTGCGGATGACAATGGGCGACCGGGACTTCTTCGAAGCCCTGCGCATCCTCGTCTACGGCCGCCCGGATCCCGCGCCCGGCAATTTCCGGCCGGTGACCCGCTCGACGCCGGACTACAACCGCATCGTCAACGAGGTGACGGGGCGGAACTACGACTGGTTCTTCAACGCCTATCTGTACGAGGCCTCGCTGCCGGTGCTGAAGCAGACGCGGGACGGCGACCGGCTGAACCTCGAATGGTCGACGCCGGCCGGTGTCTTCCCGATGCCGCTGGAGGTCGAGGTCAACGGCCGGGTCCGGGTGCTGGACATGCGCGACGGCCGCGGCTTCATCGACACGCCGCCCGGCGCCGTCGTGATCGTGGACCCGGAGAACAAGGTGCTGCGCCAGCTCGACGCCGTCGACCGCGCCCAGGCCTACCGCCGCGCGCAGCGCGAACGTCAGCAGGCGTCGCACTGATGAAGGCCGCGCTGCGGGCGTCGCCTGTCGTCCTTGCCGCGGTCCTGGCGGCGGGTGCGGTCCATGCGCAGGAGCCGGCCGCCCCCGCGCGCGAATCGACCGCCTTCACCCTCGGCACCGACCAGCCCCGCACGCCGGAGCAGCTGGCGGTGCGGTTCGACAGGGCGGACCTGTCGATCAGGGTCATCCCGGACGACAGGGCCATCGACGCCGTCGCGGTGCTGGACTTCACCGCCACCGCCCCGATCGAGCGGCTTGCGGTCGAGCTCGACACCCTGCTGACCGTCTCGGAAGTCGCCGTGGACGGCGTCGCGCTTCCCCCCGGCCGGTGGTCCAATCCCGAGGGGCGGATGACGGTCGAGCTCGGCCGGACGCTCGAGGCCGGCCAGACTGTCCGGCTGCGCATCGCCTACGCCGGCCAGCCCCGCGTGGCGCCCAACTCGCCGTGGGACGGCGGCTTCCAGTGGGCGACCACCCCGGACGGCCAGCCGTGGATCGCCACCGCCGTCCAGGGCGAGGGCTGCGACATCTTCTGGCCCTGCATCGACCACCCGCTGGCGGAGCCGGGGCGGGTCGACCTGCACATCACCGTGCCCTCGGCCCTGTCGGCTCCGTCGAACGGCCGCTTCCTCGGCAAGCAGGACCACGGCGACGGCTGGACCACCTGGAACTGGTCGGCGGCGCATCCGAACACCTACGCCATCGCCCTGAACATCGGCCCCTACGCCGAGCGCACGGCGCAGTACCGCAGCCGCTTCGGCAACAGCTTCCCGATGACCTACTGGCATCTGGCGTCTGACGATCCGGCCCGGGTCGACGCCCTGTTCGCCCAGTTCGCCCCGATGCTGGACTTCTACGAGGCGACCGTCGGGCCCTATCCGTTCGCGGACGAGAAGATGGGCGTGGTCGAGACGCCGCACCTGGGCATGGAGCACCAGACGATCAACGCCTACGGCAACGGCTACAGGCTGGACGGCCGCGGCTTCGACTGGCTGCTGCACCACGAACTGTCCCACGAATGGTTCGGCAACCAGCTTACCAACCGCAACGCCGACGACATGTGGCTGCACGAAGGCCTCGGCAGCTACATGCAGCCGCTCTTTGATCGCTGGCTCAACGGCGAGGCCTGGATGCAGTCGTCGCTGGTCGGCCAGCGCAAGGGCCTGCGCAACCGGTTCGCCGTCGTCTCAGGCACGGAAAAGACCGAGGACGAGGTCTACAACGGCGAGATCGGGCCGGGGAACGACATCTATTCCAAGGGATCGCTGATCGCCCACAGTCTGCGCATGCTGATCGGCGACAAACCCTTCTTCCGCTCGGTCACCCGGCTGGTCTACGGCACGGCGACGCCGCGGCCGGGCGCGTTCCGGCCGCGCTACGGCACGACGGACGAGTTCCTGGCCATCGTCAACGAGGAGACCGGCCGCGACCTGACCTGGTTCTTCCGCGGCTACCTGTACCAGGCCGCCCTGCCCGACCTGAGGCAGACCCGCGAAGGCGGTCGCCTGTCTCTGGAATGGGTGACCGGCGACCGCGCCGTCTTCCCGATGCCGGTCGAGGTCGAGATCGACGGCCGGCGCCAGACCGTGCCGATGACCGGCGGCCGCGGGGTCGTCGCCGCCCCCGCCGGCGCGCATGTGCTGATCGACCCCGACAACAAGGTGCTGCGCCGGCTCGAGCATATCGAGGCGTGGAAGGCCGCGCCGGGCGCCGGCGACTAGACCGCCTCGGCCGTCACCGACTGCCGCACCAGTTCGCAGCGGCCCTGGGTGGTCAGGAAGGCGATGTCGGCCGCGTCACGGCCGCAGGCGATGCGCACCAGCCCCTCGACAGGCGCCAGCCCGGTCGGGTCGACCAGCCACCAGCCGTCGGACAGCCAGACCTCGAAGATGGCGTGGAAATCCGGCGGCTGCAGCTGGTGCGCATAGGCGCTGACGGCGCGGGCCGGAATGCCGGAGGCGCGGCACAGGGTGATGCCCATGTGGGTGAAGTCGCGGCACACCCCGGCCCGGTCGATGAAGGTCCGCGCCGCGGTGGTTTCGCTGTCGGAGGCCCCGGGCTCGTAATCGATCTCGGCCTTGATCCAGTCGAGGATCTTCAGCACCCGGTCGCCGCCGACCGTGCCCCCGAAGGTGCGCTCCACGAAACGCCCGAATTGGTCGGACGGGCAGTAGCGGCTCGGGTTCAGATACGGCAGCACCTCGGCCGGCAGATCGCCCCAGTCGTGCTGCACGGTGACCGGCGGCAGCCCCTTCAGCGTGCCGTTGTCGACCAGCGCTTCATAGGTCAGGGCGATATCGCCGGACAGGTGGGCGCGCAGGGTCCGGGCGCCGAACTCCTCGTCCTCGTCCTCGGTGAAGTCGACGGCGGGCGCGGCGGTCAGACGCTCCTCGAGGATGGTCTGCCCGGGCCAGTGCGCGACCTGGATCTTGTAGATCGCGTCGGTAGGAGGGTCGAAGCGGTAGACCAGTTCGGCGCGGACACGGATTCTCATGGCAGCGGACTGGACCGCTCCCGTGATTTCGTCAATCCGTCAGCCAGCTGCGTCAATCGCTGTCGGAATCGTCGCCCGAAACGACCACGATCGCAGCCGCCAGCACGCCGGCGATGGCCAGCAGCCCGATGATCGGGACGCCGCGGAACTCGCTCGAGGCGTCAGCCTTCGCTCCCACGCGGTCTCCGACACGCGCGCCCTGGCTGGTCGCGGCGGCCTGGCCGGCGATGAGCAGGCATCCAGCCGTGATGGCTGCAAGCGTCTTCTTCATGGCGTCT
The DNA here is from genome assembly GCF_036402095.1 of Brevundimonas sp. GTDB lineage: Bacteria > Pseudomonadota > Alphaproteobacteria > Caulobacterales > Caulobacteraceae > Brevundimonas. The sequence goes on from NZ_DASWTO010000118.1 coordinate 11,432, forward strand.
CTCCCGATTGCCTCGAACGGTGAAACCACCGGAGAGCAGCTTCTGTTCCCGTATCGGGAGTATCCCGAAACGGCTCAACTCCGTCGGTGGCCGAGAAACGGCAGGCCGAACAGCAGCGGCAGGAAGAAGAACACGAAGTGTCCGCCTGTGGCGTAATAGAGCGCGACGCTGACCGCCACCGCCGCAAGCGCCACGATGATCATTGTGCCCGGCCGCATTGAATCTCCCGAGTCCGCCTCGGCGAGACCAACCGGCTCCCGGCGACGCGGGTTCCCGGCAGGACCTCAGGGCTCCAGCTCGATGTCCCAGTAGAGGTAGTCGAGCCAGCTCTGATGCAGATAATGCGGCGGGAATTTGCGCCCGAACTCCTGCAGCTGCCAGGCGCTGGGACGGTGCGGGGTGCGGCGCATCGGCATGCCGGCCTGCTGCGGGGTGCGGCCGCCCTTCTTCAGATTGCAGGGGCTGCAGGCGGCGACGATGTTCTCCCAGGTGGTGCGCCCGCCGCGGCTGCGCGGGATCACGTGGTCGAAGGTCAGCTCGGTGGTCGCGTTGCAGTACTGGCAGGCGAAGCCGTCGCGCAGGAAGACGTTGAAGCGGGTGAAGGCGGGCTGCCGGTCCTGATCGACGTAGTTCTTCAGCGCGATCACGCTGGGCAGGACGATTTCCATCGACGGACTGCGCACGACCTTGTCGTAGGTCGAGACCACGTCGACACGGTCCTGATACACCGCCTTGACCACCTCCTCCCACGGCCAGATCGACAGCGGATAATAGGACAGGGGGCGGAAGTCGGCGTTAAGCACCAGCGCGGGCCAGCCGGACGGGGGGCGGCTCAGGACCTGCATCAGGCCCTCGCCGAACGGATGAGGCTTATCGACGCGACCGGACTGAAGACACGTCTCCTTCCCTGGCTGTGCCCGAATCCTACGCCTGATTCGACAGCTTGGCGATGACGGCCGGGTGACGGTTCGACAACGCTCAGCCGCGCGCGGCGCTCCCCGGGAAGGCGGGCAGGCTCCAGCCCCAGATCAGGGCCCCGGCGCGCAGGGCGAAGCCGCACGGCGCCGCGATCAGCGCCGCCGGCCACGCCTCAAGCCCGGCGAAGCGGGCCACCACATAGACCGTGGCCGCCAGCAGCGCCGCCGACACGGTGATCTCGCGCCGCAGCAGGATCGACGGCTGACCCGCCAGCAGGTCGCGCACCACGCCGCCGAAACAGGCGGTCAGCGCGCCCATGACGATGCAGATCAGGGGGGCGACCTGGTAGGCCTCGGCCTTGGCCGCGCCCATCACGCCGTAGGCCGCCAGGCCGACGGCGTCGAGCCATAGCAGGGCCCGGAACCGCCAGGTGCGGGACCCCGCCAGCCAGACCGCCACGGAGGCGGCCAGACAGACGGCGATGTAGCGCCAGTCCTGCACCCAGAACACCGGCGCGCCGATCAGCAGGTCGCGAAGGGTGCCGCCGCCCACGCCGGTGATGGCGCCGAAGAAGGCGAAGGTGACGAGGTCGTGCTTCTCGCGCGCCGCCGCCAGGGCGCCGGTGGCCGCGAACACCGCCACGCCGGCGAAATCGAGCGCGCCGAGCACGGTCTCGGGCGTGGCCAGGTTTGCGTCGACGATGGGGCTCAAACGGCGGGTTCCTGCAGCGCGGTCTCGCCGCGCTTCACTGCTCCATACCATCCCCACAGCAGATGCGCCGCCACGCTGCGGTGCGGCCGCCAGATTTCGGCGCGGACGTAGGCGTCCTTCTCGCGCGGACGCAGCGCCGCCCCGTCGGCCCAGCGCATGGCCTCCTGCAGGGCGATATCTCCCGCCGGAAAGACGTCCCGACGCCCCTCGCAGAACATCAGGAATGTTTCGGCCGTCCATTTGCCGACGCCCTTGATGGCCGTCAGGCGGGCGATGGCCTCCTCGTCCGACAGACGTTCAAGGTGATCGAAGTCGATCCGGCCCTCGACATGGGCCCGCGCGATCTCGTGCCCATAGGTCGCCTTCTGGATCGACAGTCCGAAGCTTCGCAGGGTCTCGATGTCCGTGCCCAGCATGCGCTCCGGCGTGACCTCGGCCGCCAGACCGGCCTCGACCCGCTTCCAGATCGCCGCGGCGGAAGCGAGCGAGACCTGCTGGTCTACGATCATGTGAAACAGGCCCTCGAAGCCGCCGGTGCGGCGGCGCCAGGCGAAGGCGGGGGTCTCGGCGTGGGCTCGCGCCAATCGGGGGTCGAGTTCGACCACGGTCCGACGCGCCGCCTCGATGTCGTCCAGCCAGTAGGGTGTCTGCATCGCCAGACCGTAGCGCCGGTCCCGCAGGCCACAAGCGCGACGGCTGTGATCGCGTCCGCTTCCCGCTATCGTGGGCCGATGTTCGTCACCCGCTTCGCTCCGTCCCCGACCGGCCGGCTACACAAGGGCCACGCCTTTTCGGCCCTCACCGTCTGGCGCGCCGCCCGGGCCGCCGGCGGCCGGTTCCTGCTGCGGATCGAGGATATCGACCCGACCCGATGCCGGCCCGAGTTCGAGGCGGGCATCCTCGAGGACCTGCGGTGGCTGGGCCTCGACTGGGACCGGCCTGTACGGCGCCAGTCCGAACACCTTGCGGAGTATGCGGCCGTGGTCGGAGAGCTCCAGCGGCGCGGCCTGCTGTATCGGTGCTTCCGCACCCGCAAGGAGATTCTCGACGCCATCGGCGACGCGCCCCATGGGCCGGCCGACGCTGTCAGGCCCGGACCGCACCCGCGCGCCGAGGAAGACCGGCTTCTGGCGGAAGGCCGCCCTTACGCCTGGCGTCTGTCGCTGGACCGCGCCCGCGCGGACCTGGGCGAGAGGTCCTGGGACGCTCTCGCCTTCGTCGAGGAAGGGGCGGGGCCCGGGGGCGAGACCGGACGGATCCGGGCGCGGCCCGAGACGGCCGGAGACGTCGTCCTGGCCCGCAAGGACGCAGGAACCGCCTACCACCTCGCCGTCACCCACGACGACGCCCTGCAGGGCGTCAGCCACGTCATCCGCGGCGAGGACCTGTTCGAGGCGACCCACATCCAGGTGCTCATCCAGGCCCTGATGGGCTGGCCGACGCCGGTCTACCGGCATCACCGCCTGCTGACCGGCCCCGACGGCCGGCGGTTCGCCAAGCGGGACAATTCGGTGACCCTGGCCCAACTCCGCGCTGACGGCGTCGCGCCTGAAGCGCTGCGGGCGGAAGTCGGCTTCTAGGCCGCGAGCCGTCCGCCGGATTTGGCGGCAGGGAAGACAACGTCGGGATCCGGCTGGTCGGCCGCGGCGCCGGGACCGCCGATCGTCCGCAGGATGTGACGGATGATGTTTAGCCGGGCGGTCTTCTTGTGGTCGGTGGCGACCACCGTCCACGGCGCCGTGCGGTGGTCGGTCTGGTCCAGCATCCGGTCGCGGGCGGCGCTGTAGGCGTCCCAGCGGTCCTGCGCCTCGGCGTCCAGCGAGGAAACCTTGAACCGCTTCAGGGGATCGGCGAGCCGGGCGGCCAGACGCTCCGCCTGCTCGGCCCTGGAGATGTCCAGCCACAACTTGATGATGTTGATCCCGCCGTCCGCCAGCATCCGCTCGAAATGGGGGGCGTCCTTCAGGAACCGGGCGTATTCCTCCGGCCCGCAAAATCCCATGACCCGTTCCACCCCGGCCCGGTTGTACCAGGAGCGGTTGAACAGCACCGTCTCGCCCTCGGCCGGAAGATGGGGAACGTAGCGCTGGAAATACCACTGCCCTGTCTCGCGGTCGGTCGGTTTGGGCAGGGCCACGACGCGCGTCTGACGCAGCGCCATATGTTCGGTGATGCGCTTGATGGCGCCGTCCTTGCCGGCGGAATCGCGCCCCTCGAACACGATCACCGTCTTCACGCCGGTGTCGATGGTCCAGGCCTGGGTCTCGACCAGCAGGATCTGCAGGCGCTCGAGCTCGGCTTCGTATTCGTCCGTCTTCTTGCCCATGGCCCACCGTGCGCCCACAGACCGAAGGCGGCAATGTTTCAGTCCTGTTTCCCGACTGTTGCGGCTGCGGCCGCACGCGGCCTTCGACCTGTCCTCGTTCTCACGTGCAGGGAGGGCCGCGACTGTCGTAGCCTGACAACTCCGTTCGGGAGCCGCCTCATGATC
>NZ_DASWTO010000119.1:0-18273 GCF_036402095.1 Brevundimonas sp.
GCCCTTCAGCGAGGTCTCGTCCAGCAGCGGGTTGGCGATGGCGTTCTGGGCGGCCTGCAGGGCGCGGTCCTCGCCCGAGGCCTCGCCCGTGCCCATCATCGCCTTGCCCATCTCGGACATGACGGCGCGGACGTCGGCGAAATCGAGGTTGATCAGGCCCGGCAGGATCATCAGGTCGGTGATCGAGCGCACGCCCGAGTGCAGCACCTGGTCGGCCATGCCGAAGGCGTCGGCGAAGGTGGTGCGCTCGTTGGCGACGCGGAACAGGTTCTGGTTCGGAATGACGATCAGGGTGTCGACGTAGCGCTGCAGCTCGGCGATGCCGGCCTCGGCCAGACGCATGCGGTGCCGGCCCTCGAAGGTGAAGGGCTTGGTCACGACGCCGACGGTCAGGATGCCGCGGTCGCGGGCGCATTTGGCGATGACGGGGGCCGCGCCGGTGCCGGTGCCGCCGCCCATGCCGGCGGTGATGAAGACCATGTGGGCGCCGTCGAGGTGCCCGTAGATCTCCTCGGCCGACTCCTCGGCGGCGTTCATGCCGACCTCGGGGTGGGCGCCCGCGCCCAGGCCCTGGGTGATGGTCTCGCCCAGCTGGACGCGGCGGTCGGTCTTGGCGAACGACAGGTGCTGCGCGTCGGTGTTGGCGACGACGAACTCGACCCCTTCGAGGCCGGCGTCGATCATGTTGTTGACGGCGTTGCCGCCGGCGCCGCCGACGCCGAAGACGACGATGCGGGGCTTCAGTTCCGTGTGTTGCGGACGCACCAGCGAGAGAGACATATTCTTATCCGACCTTATCCGACCCTGCCCTTGCCGCCCGATGCGAAAACCCCGCCGATTCGCATTGGTTATGAGCGCGTTAAGGAAACACCCCATCTGCTTAAGGGAGTGTTACCGGATAGGCTGAGTCGGGCGGCGAGCCACGGAATTCATTAACCTTCGCCGCAGATTTCCCCCGGGGACCGGTCTGTGGACAACGAAAAGGGGCGGCTCTCGCGAGCCGCCCCTTCCGTCTCTGGCCGTGCCGTTCGGTCTTAGAACGGACGGTAGTTCAGACCCACGAAGAAGCGGGTGCCGTAGGGGTCGAAGTTGCTGAACAGCGTGGTGCCCAGGTAGGCGGGCTGTTCGGCGTCGAAGGCGTTGACCACACCGAAGCGCATCGACAGGTCGTCACGGATGTTCGCGCGGACCGTGAAGTCGTGGCGAGCGAAGTTGCCCGTGTCATAGGTGTCGAACGGACGGGTGTCGATGTTGCCGCTCTGGACCTGGTCGCGGATGCGGACGCTGTCCTGGGCGGTCTGCCAGTCCATGGTCCAGTTGACGCTCCAGGTGTCGTTCGGAACCCACGTCAGCGACGAGGTCATGCGGACACGCGGGAAGAACACGTTCGACGACAGCTCGGTGAAGCTGGCCGCGTTGGCCGGATCCAGGAACTGCTTCTGCTCGATCAGCCACAGACCGCCGAGGCTGTAGTTGAAGCGGCCCCAGTTGCGGCCGAAGGCCTCTTCGGTGTCGAGCGAGTAGCGGACCGTGAAGTCCAGACCGCGGGTCTTCAGAGCGGCGTAGTTGATCGAGCTCTGGATGAAGCCGCCGATCGGATCGCCGGCCGGTCCGCCGAGGTAGAACTCGCGGCCCGGAGTCGGATCGTTGCGGAACAGCAGGCCGCAGGTCTGCGGGTCCAGGGTCGGTCCGTTGACGCAGAGGTTGGACATCGTCTGGGCGCTGACCGAGGCGATGACGTCCGTGATCTCGATCTCGTAGTAGTCGAGGACGATCGAGAGGTTCGGGAACATCCGCGGCTCGAGCACGGTCGAGAAGGTGAAGCTCTCCGACTCTTCCGGACGCAGCAGCGGGTTGCCGCCGTTCACGCCGGCGATGCCCGACCCGTAGACCGGGTTGAAGTCGTCGACGTTGGTCGCGGTGGCGCCGGCGAAGTCATACGCGAGCGCCGTGCCGTTGGCGGCGTTGTACTGGTTCAGCAGGGCCTGGCAGTTCGCGATCCGGTTGTTGCGGATCTCGACCGTCTGCGCCGCGATGTTCAGCGTGGCGCAGGGATCGACGTAGCCGTTGGCGAACGTCTGGCTCAGCGGAGCGAAGTTCTCGTTCAGGTTCGGCGCCCGGAACGAGGTGTTGAAGCTCGTCTTGAACGTGATGTCCTGGATCGGACGGTAGACGAAGTTCACGCCGTACACGTCGCCGTCGCCGGCGGTGGTGTAGTCGAACGCGCGGTAGGAACCGCTCAGTTCGGCGTATTCGCCCAGCCAGCTGTCGCGCAGCAGCGGGATCGACAGTTCGGCGAACCACTCTTCCGATTCATACTCGGCTCCGAGGAAGTCGGCGCCGGTGTTCAGGAACAGCAGACGGTCGCCCGTCGTGGCGCTGCGGCCCACGCCCTCGGTGAACTCGCGGCGGTACTCGGCGCCGACAGCCACGCCGATCTCGCCGGCTCCCCAGAAGTCCCACAGCTGGCCGGAGACGGCGGCGATCGCCTGCTCCTGCTCGTTGGTGTGGCTGACGGTGATCGCCGCGTCGACATACTCCAGGGCTTCCGGGCTCTGGTTGCCGGCGCCGAACACGTTCAGCGGCACGCACTCGTTGAGAGCGGCGGTGCCCTCGACGCTGTCGGTCAGCAGGCCGCCACGGAAGTAGTCGTCCAGGTCGCCGCCGGTGGCCTGGATCAGCTTGGCGCGGCAGACGATCTCGCCCGGGTTGCCGTTGACGGCGCCGGCGACGTCGACCACGGCGTCGGCCGCGAGCGCGAAGCGTTGCACGTCGACGCCACGCTCGACGTTCTGGTTGCGGGCCTCACCGTAGGTGTAGGACAGGTCCCAGTTGATGTTCTTGACGAAGAGGAACTGGTCGAAGTCGCCATTGATGGCGGCGACGAAGCGTTCGACTTCGCGGTGGTTGTCCTGGGTCCGATCGGGACCGAACATCGAGTGACGGGCCCACTGGCGGCTGACCGGCGCGCCGCTCGGCGTACCCGGCGTCGTCGGGTTGGCGGTCCAGTTCTGGACCATGTTGGCGTCGATCGCCGCCTTCACATTGGCCGGCAGGAAGGCGTTGTCCGAGTAGCGCAGGTCGAACTGGCTGGTGGCCCGGATACGGTTGGTCCAGTCGGCGTTGGCGCCCGAGGTGCCCGGCGTTTCGTGCAGGAAGATGTCGAAGAAGGTCGGCTGGGCGATGTCGAAGGTGTCTTCCTCGACCATCTTGTATTCGACGCTCAGGTCGACGTTATCCAGCAGGGCGAAGTTGGCGCCGACCTGGTAACGCTGCGAGGTCGACTGCGGAACGCGCGAGTCCTGACCGAAGCGCGACGGATTTTCGCCGTCGCCGCCGATGTTCAGGGTGCGGTTCGAACCGACGTTGCCGATGCGCTGGCCGAAGTTGGCGAGGCGGGCGGTCGGGCCTTCGTAGACATAGGTCCGGGTCGGGTCGAGCGAGTAGCAGTTGGCGCTGGTCAGCGAGGTACAGTTGGCCAGCGGCACGTCCGGATCGTTCAGCGGGCTCGGCTGCTGCGAGTTGGCCAGGGTGGTCTGACCCCAGCGCGGACGCGACAGGGTGGTCAGGCCGCTGAACACGGCGTTGTCGAGCATGCCGTCGTTCACGGCGTTGGTCGGGTCGGCGTCGATGCCGACCAGGGCGCGCGAGTCTTCCAGCCAGTCGATGTCCAGCGACTCGACCATGTCGATGTCTTCATACTCGGCGAACCCGTACAGGTTCAGCCGGTCGTCCATCAGGTTGGTGCCGATCAGGGCCGAGATGCGCTTGTTGGCCTGGCCGTCCTGGTTGATCATGCCGTAGTTGGCGTCGATCTCCAGCCCTTCGAAGTCGCGGCGCAGGTTGAAGTTCAGCACGCCCGACACGGCGTCGGCGCCGTAGACCGACGAGGCGCCGCCGGTGATGATCTCGATGTTCTCGATCAGCAGGCGCGGAATGGAGTCGACGTCGACGGCCAGGTTGCCCTGGGCGGCGCCCACGTGGCGGCGGCCGTCCACCAGCACCAGCGTACGGCCGGTGCCCAGCGAGCGGAGGTTGGCGAACGACAGGCCGCCGTCGTTCAGGCCGGAACCGGTGGTGTCCGACGGAACCAGCGAGTTCGACAGGGCCGGGATGGTGGCCAGATAGTCGATCACGGTCGACTGACCCGTGGTCAGCAGCTCTTCGCCGGTGACCTGGATCAGCGGGGTCGGCGAGTTCGTCGGGTCGCGGCGGATACGCGAACCGGTGATGACGACTTCATCGACCTGGGTCGCTTCCTGGGTCTGCTGGCCCTGGACGTTGACGCCGGGCAGCTGGTCTTGAGCCAGGGCCGGAGCCGTGGCGGCCACGACGCCCGCGAGGATCGTCGTGCCGAAGAGGAACTTGCGCTTGAGAAGCATGTGATGGGGCCCCAACCGATGATGAAAGCAAGATGCGGCCTCCGCCTGACGACGGACTCCGCTTCGAATTGGCACGCTATCAGCAAAGGGGGCGGCGGCAAGCGAATGTGGCGGATCGGCGCCCAATCAAGGCACGGTCTGTAACAATCTGGACACACTGTTGACGCGGCTCTGAAACGCCCGGCCCGCCACGCTTCGGGGGCCGGGGCCTTGGCTTTGTTACAGATTTTCGCGCAGCCAGCCGGCGGCCCGGGCCACAATTCCGCCCCTGTGCATACGGGGCGCGTCGGCTGCGGTGATCTGTCGCGACATCAGCTTTCGCGCCGAGACGGCCTCGCGCGGCCCGTAGGCGGCGCGCAGCAGCACCCCGGCGGCGGAACAGAAGGCCGGCCCCGAGGCGGCGTCGGCCAGGTGGGGCGCGCGCTGGGGCTTGCCCAGCCGCACCGGACGGTCGAACACCCGCACCGCCAGTTCGCGCACGCCGTTCAGCTGGCTGGCCCCGCCGGTCAGCACCAGGCCCGCGCCCGGCTCCAGCCCGACCCCGGCGTTGCGCAGCCGGTCGCGCAGCAGCTCCAGCGTCTCCTCGACCCGCGGGGCGATGACCGTCTTCAGCATGGCCCGCGGCACCACCACCGGCCCGGCGGACGGGTCCTCCCCGCGCGGCGGGGCCTCCAGCATCTCGCGGTCCTCGTTGGCCGAGGCCATGGCCGAGCCGTGCAGCGTCTTGAGCCGCTCGGCCCCGGCGCGCGAGGTCGACAGACCGCGGGCGATGTCCGCCGTGACATGGTCGCCGCCGACATTGAGGCTTTCGATGTGCAGCAGGCTGCGCCCGCCCCACACCGCGGCCGAGGTCGCGCCGCCGCCCATGTCGATGCAGACGCAGCCGAGATCCATCTCGTCGTCTTCCAGCGCCGCCAGCGACGAGGCCACCGGCGCCGCCACCACGCCCTGCAGGTCCAGATGCGCCAGCTCCAGGCAGTGGCTCAGGGCGGTGAAGGCGCTCTCGGCCATCGACACCACCAGCAGGTCCAGCCCGAGCGAATGTCCCCTCATGGCGCGCGGGTCGTGCACGCCCCTCGCCCCGTCGACCGACCAGGCGATCGGCAGCACATGGATCGGCCGGCGGTTGGGCAGGCGGATCTGGGCCAGGGCCATGGCGATGGCGCGCGCCAGGTCGGCGTCCCCGACCGGATTGGCGCCCAGCGAGACGCGCGCCTGCACCCGGTGGCTGGCCATCTGGCCGATGGCCGTAGTCACCACGACGCCCGAGACCGGCGAGCCGGCGGCGCGCTCGGCGCGCTCGACGGCGTGGCCGATGGCCTGGGCCGCCTCATCCATGTTGACGATGCCGCCGCCGCGGATGCCGCGCGACTGCACATGGCCCGCCCCCGCCACCCGGATGGTGCGGTCGGCGTGGCGCACGCCGTCGGGCTTCATGATGAAGCAGCCGACCTTGGACTGGCCGAGATCCAGCGCGGCCACGACAGGCGCGCGGCCCGCGGCGGACTTCCCGCCATCCACAGACTTGTCCACAACACGTCCAGCCATACTACGTCCTGCCCTGGGCCTCGCCGGCGGAGGGCCGGACGGCGACCTCCTCGGGCGTCCTCAGATCGATGCGGGCGAACCCGAGTTCCAGCAGCCGCTCGCGCTGGTCCAGCGCGTCCAGCTGGATCAGGGCCGCATCCTGATCGGTGGCCGGCAGCTGGATCAGGCTGCCGTCCTTCAGGCGCAGGTCCCAGCGGCGCTCGTCGACGCGCACCAGCGCCTCCCGCCGGGCCATCAGCCGCGGCCGCTGGGCGATCAGCGGCAGCACCTCGGCGGCGGCCTGCTCGGCGCCCTTGCCGACGACCAGCGGCAGGTTCGGATAGCGGCCGGCGTCGGCGCCGCGGATCACCTGCCCGTGGCTGTCGATGACCATGTTGCGCCCGCCGGCCTGCCAGATGGCCAGCCTGTCGTGTTCGGTGACGTGGACGATCAGGGTGTTGGGCAGCAGCCGTACGATTCGCGCCTCCTTGACCCAGCCGACCCGCTCGACCCGCTCGCGCACGGCGTCGAGGTCGATCGAGGTCATGGCCTGGCCGCCGTCCAGCTGCACCGCGCGCTGGATGGCGGCGGTGGCCTCGGCGGACTCGCCCTCGATGAACACCTTCTCCAGCTTCAGCCCCATGCCGACGGCCACGCCGTCGACGCCCCGGCCGATCGAGGCCCCGATCCGGTCGGCGCGCGCGCCGGTCGCCAGCACACCGGCCAGCAGCACGACGCCGGCCGCGATCGAGATCACCACCGCGCGGGGCGACAGGTCGAGCCGCCCGATCGCCGCCACCTTGCCGGGAACGGCCGGCGCGTTGCGGGGCGCGCGGCCCCTGCCCCCCGATTTCGGAGCCGCGGGCCGCTTGGCGGGCTGTTTCGCACTCTGTCGCCGACCGCCGCGAACTACCGCGGGCATGAGGCGTCCTCCACCATCCACCGGACCAGGTCTTTGTAGCCCATCCCCACATGGGCGGCCTGCTCGGGGACGAGCGAGGTCGGCGTCATGCCGGGCTGGGTGTTGACCTCCAGAAGAACGAGAACGTCGTTAAGATCGTCATAACGAAAGTCGGATCGGGAAACCCCCCGGCAACCAAGAGCCGCGTGCGCCAGCTCGGACTGGCGCAGCGCCGCCTCGAACACCCGGGCCGGCAGGTCGGCCGGAAGCTTGTGGATCGACCCGCCCGGGGCATATTTGGCTTCGTAATCGTAGAAGCCCTTGACCGGCGTGATGTCGGTGACCGTCAGGGCGCGCGGCCCCGTCGCCTCCCCGATCACCGCGACCGCCAGTTCCTTGCCCCGGATATAGGGCTCGACCATCACCAGTTCGCCATAGGTCCAGTCGGGCGAGCCGACCTCGCCCTGCGGCCCGTTGGCCCCTTCGGGCACCAGAAACACCCCCACCGACGACCCCTCGGCGTTGGGCTTGATCACATAGGGGGGCGGCAGAACATGGCGGCGGGCCACCTCGTGCCGGTCGTACAGGCCGCCGCCGGGCACCGCGACGCCGGCGGCGCGCAGCACCGACTTGGACTTGTCCTTGTCCATGGTCAGGGCCGAGGCCAGCACGCCCGAGTGGCTGTAGGGAATCTGCAGGGTCTCGAGGATGCCCTGGACGCAGCCGTCCTCGCCCCAGGCGCCGTGCAGGGCGTTCAGCACCACGTCCGGCTTCAGCGCCGTCAGCACCGCGGCCAGGTCCCGCCCGGCGTCCACGCGGCTGACCCGCGCCACCTGCCCTTCCAGGGCGTCGGCGCACTCCTTCCCGGAGCTCAGCGACACCTCGCGCTCCGACGACAGTCCGCCCATCAGGACGGCGACGTGAAGGTCTGCGAAGGGGCGGGTCATGCGAAGCTCCGGAACAGTCACCGCAATGCGACGAACGTTCTTAACAGCCCGTCAACCAATCGGGTTCGCCCCCCTAAAAAGCCTTCAGGCCGCCCGCCCGATCCGCTTGATCTCCCAGTCGAGCTGAACCCCGGTCTTCACCAGCACGTCGGCCCGCACCGCCTCGCCCAGCCCCTCGATATCGGCCGCCGTGGCCTCGCCGGGGTTGATCATGAAGTTGGAATGCAGCGCGCTGAACATGGCGCCGCCCCCGGTCGCCTTGAACAGCTTGCCGCGCCAGCCCGCCTCGTCGACCAGCTTCCACGACGAATGACCGGGCGGGTTCTTGAAGGTCGAGCCGCCGGTCTTCTCGCGGATCGGCTGGGTCTGTTCCCGGCGCGCGGTGATTTCGGCGATGCGGGCGGCGACGGCCTCGGGATCGTCGGGCGTGCCGCGATACGTCGCCTCGATCCAGATGATGTCCGTCGGCGCCTCGGAGTGCCGGTAGGTGTAGCCGAAGTCGGCGAGTGAATAGTCGACCCGCTCTCCCTTCCGGTTCAGCCCCCAGGCCGAGACCAGAATGTCCTTCGTCTCCGCCCCGTAGCAGCCGGCGTTCATGGTCAGGGCCCCGCCGATGGTCCCCGGAATGCCGGCGTAGAACTCCAGCCCCGCCAGTCCCGCCTTGGCCGACGCCTTCGCCACCATGGAGTCCAGCGCCCCCGCCCCGGCGGTGATGGTGTCGCCCCCGGTCGTGATCCCGGCGAACGGCCGCCCGGCCAAGCGGATCACCACCCCCTCGACCCCGCCGTCGCGCACGATGACGTTCGACCCCACGCCCAGCACCGTCACCGGCACATCCGGGTCCAGCGCCTTCAGGAAATCGGCCAGATCGTCCGGATCGGCCGGAATGAACAGCGCGTCCGCGTTCCCGCCCACCCGGAACCATGTGAACGGCCCCAGCGGCTCGTCGCGCAGCAGCTTGCCGCGTACAGCGGGGAGAGAGTCACGCCAACTCAAGCTTGCTGCTCCGGGCTCTGGAGGGAACGGAAGGTCACGTAGCACTGGTCCGCGTCGACGATGGCGGTGATGACCTCGATTTCGACCGCATAGGTTTCCCGAAGCCAGCGTTTCCAGACCCATCCGATGGCCTCGGCGTTCGCCTGCGCCACGGCGAGATCAAACTCATCCTCGTCCTCGTTCAGGAGGCCGAGGCTGTTGATCGTCTCCTCGGCCGTCGCGATCGGGGACTCGCCGGTATCGAACTCCGCTTGGTCGAGCAGGCTGTCGATGAGAGGCTTGTCGAACTGCCGCTCGACGAACAGGCCGCCGCGATAGCTGATCAGTTCCGGAAACAGCAGGCGGTAGTGAGCGAGCGTTTCCCGCTGGTTGCTGCCGTAGAATCGGACGTCGTCGTCCTCTCCCGGCACGCCCGGCGGGTGCAGGGCCTTGATGAGCGCCTGGCTGTCCTCGCTCAACCCAGCGCCTCCAGCTGCCCCGGCAGGGCGTAGGCCCACTGGGTGATGTCCCCCGCCCCCAGCAGCACCACCAGATCGCCCGCCTTCGCCTCCGCCGCGATCACGCCGGGCAGGGCCTCGACGCCCTCCAGCGGCTGCACCGAGCGGTGACCGAAGCGGCGGATGCCTTCGACCAGCGCCTCCTTGTCGACGCCCTCGATCGGCGTTTCGCCCGCCGCATAGACGTCCGCCACGATGACGCTGTCGGCATCCGAGAAACAGGTCGAGAACTCCTCCATCAGGTCGCGCAGCCGGGTGTAGCGGTGCGGCTGGACCACGGCGATGACCCGGCCGCCGCCCTCGCTGGTCTGCACCACCTGGCGCGCCGCCTTCAGCACCGCCGCGATCTCGACCGGGTGGTGGCCGTAGTCGTCGACGATGCGCACCCCGCCGACCACGCCGGTGGTGGTGAACCGCCGCCGCACGCCGCCGAACCCGGCCAGTCCGGCCCGGATCGCCTCGTCCGAGACATCCAGCTCGCGCGCCACGGCGATGGCCGCCAGGGCGTTGGAGACGTTGTGCCAGCCGGCCATCGGCAGATGCAGCCCCTCGATCCGCGTCGGCTCGTCCAGCGCCGCCAGCCCCTGCCCCTGGATGACCACGTCGAAGCGGCAGCCGTCGGCGCCCATGTCGCAGTTGTCGGCCCGCACCATGGCCTGCGGATTGATGCCGTAGGTCACCAGCCGCCGGTTATCGATCGAGGCCACCAGCCGCTGCACCTCCGGGTGGTCCAGGCAGACGGCGGCGAAGCCGTAGAAGGGGATGTTCTCGACGAAGTCCACGAACGCCTTCCGCACCCCGTCGAAGTCGCCGTAGTGGTCGAGGTGCTCCGGGTCGATGTTGGTGACGATGGCCACCGTCGACTTGAGGCGCAGGAACGACCCGTCGCTCTCGTCGGCCTCGACCACGATCCAGTCGCCGTCGCCGACCTTGGCGTTGGTTCCGTAGGCGTTGATGATGCCGCCGTTGACCACCGTCGGGTCCAGCCCGCCGGCGTCGAGAATGGCCGCCACCATCGAGGTCGTCGTGGTCTTGCCGTGCGTCCCGCCGACCGCGATCGAGAACTGCAGCCGCATCAGCTCGGCCAGCATCTCGGCCCGGCGCACCAGCGGGATGCGACGCTCGCGGGCCGCCATCATCTCGGGATTGGTCGGCTTGACCGCTGTCGAATAGACGACCGCCGACACCGTATCGCCGATGTGCGCGGCGTCGTGGCCGATGAAGATCCGCGCGCCCAGCTTCTCCAGCCGCTCGGTGTTGGCGCTGGCCTTGGCGTCCGAGCCCTGCACCGAATAGCCGATCTTGAGCATGATCTCGGCGATGCCGCTCATGCCGATGCCGCCGATGCCCACGAAGTGGACGGGACCGAGGTCGAAGGGAACGGGGCGAAGGCGTGCGATCATCGCAGCGGATTAGCAAGGGTCGGAGCGGAATGCGACACCCCGTCTTGGTTAGTCCTCCGCCACGAAATCCTGCGCGAACTCCGGCGAGTCCTCTTCCCCCGCCAGCAGGGGCGCATCGTCGTCGTCCGAGGCCCGCGACGGGTCCGGCACCTCGAAGCCGACCGGGATCGACAGGTCCAGCAGCCCCGCCGCCTTCATCTCCTGCACGCCCGGCAGGTCGTACAGGCTCGACAGGCTGAAATGCTCCAGGAACTTGTCCGCCGTGGCGTAGGTCACCGGCCGCCCCGGCGTGCGCCGCCGGCCCTTTAGCCGCACGAAGCCCATCTCCAGCAGCAGGTCCAGCGTCCCCTTCGACAGCGACACCCCGCGCACGCTCTCGATCTCGGCCCGGGTGCAGGGCTGGTGGTAGGCGATGATGGCCAGGGTCTCCAGCGCCGCCTTCGACAGCCGGCGGGGCTCCTCCCGCTCCTCGGTCATCATGAAGCTCAGGTCCGGCGCCGTCCGGAAGCGCCAGCGGTCGGCGACGCACTCCAGCTCCACGCCCCGGCCCTGATACCGCTCGCGCAGCGCCGAGATGGCCCCGCCGACGTCCGCCCCCTCGGGCAGCCGCCGCGCGATCTCCGCCGCCGACAGCGGCCCCGCCGCCGCGAACAGCAGCGCCTCGACCCGGCGCTCGATCTCGTTTTCGTCAGGGGCGAACTGAACCATCACTCACATCCGTCATCCTCGGGCTTGACCCGGGGATCAGACCATCCGGTGCGCGGTGCTGAAGGCGCGGGCCGCGTCCTCGGGGCCGCCCCGGACGCACAGCTTGAGGCCGCCTCTGATCCTCGGGTCAAGCCCGAGGATGACGGGTTCAAACGACTCACGGCGTCAGCTCCAGCGGCTGGCCCATCCCCCGCCGCTTCAGATAGAGCTCGGCGAAGGCCTCGGCCTGTTTCACGTCCATGGCCCCCTCCTTGACCAGCTCCAGGCTGGCGGACAGCGTCGAGGCGGTGAAGCTGGCCTGCGACGGCCCTTCAGGCCCGTGCTTCTCCGGCGCCACCCGCTCCAGCGGCGTCCATTCCTCCAGCCTCGGCAGCACCTCGCGCAGCCAGTCCCGCGCCGCCTCCAGCCCGAAGGCCTCGACCCGCTGGCCGGGATTGTAGTGGCGCTGCTCCTCGCGCCGCCGCTGCGTCACATAGGCCGCCATCAGCTCGTACAGACTGGCGTCGATCCGGTCGGACGGGATGCTCACCAAGGCCTCCGGATCGCCGCGCGTGAACACATCCCGCTTCAGCCGGGGCCGGGCGGTGATCGCCTCGACCGCCTTCCTCATCGCCTCCAGCTTCTGCAGCCGGAAGGCCAGGGCGGCGGCCATCTCCTCGGCCGGCATTTCCTCGCCCTTCTTGTCGGTGCGCGGCAGCAGCAGGCGCGACTTCAGATACGCCAGCCACGAGGCCATCACGAGATAGTCCGCCGCCAGCGAGAAATTCCGCCGCCGCGCCTCGTGCACGAAGGCCAGATACTGTTCCGCCAGCCGGGTGATCGACAGCTTCAGCAGATCGACCTTCTGCGTCCGCGCCAGCGCCAGCAGCACGTGCAGCGGCCCCTCGTAGCCCTCAAGATCGACCACGAACGCCTCGCCCGCGTCGGCCTGCTCCACCGCGGCGAAGTCCAGATTGGGCTGGAAGGCGTCGGTCACGCCTGCGCCTCCCCGACGTCAGGGCCCCGCGCCGCCTCGACCTTCCCGGCCATCAGCGCATCGAACCGGTCCCGCGCCGCGAACACGTCCAGCGGCTCCACCTCGCGCACGATCCGCGCCAGCGCGTCCTCCGCCCGCCTGGCGGGCTTGCCCTTCAGCCTGCCGACGCCCTCCGCCACCGACCGCATCTCGCCCAGGTCGCCGTTGCAGTGCAGGACCACGTCGCAGCCGGCCTTCAGCGCCGCCTCGGCCCGCTCGCGCAGGCTTCCCGACAGCGCCTTCATCGACAGGTCGTCGGTCATGATCAGCCCGCCGAAGCCCAGCCCCTCGCGCATGAGCTTCAGCGCCTTCTTCGAGGTCGTCGCCGGCCGCTTCGGATCGACCGCGTCGAACACCACATGCGCCGTCATCGCCAGCGGCATGTCCGACAGCGCCCGGAACGGCGCGAAGTCCCAGCCGTCGAGCGTCTTCAGGTCGGCGTGCACCACCGGCAGGTCGTGGTGGCTGTCGGCGAAGGCCCGCCCGTGCCCCGGCATATGCTTGATCACCGGCAGCACCCCGCCGGCCAGCAGCCCCTCGGCCGCCGCCCGGCCCAGCATCGAGACCGTGGCCGGGTCCCGCGCATAGGCCCGGTCGCCGATGATGTCGTGGGCCCCGGGGACCGGCACATCCAGCACCGGCGCGCAGTCGACGTTGATCCCCACCGACTTCAGGTCGTTCGCCATCAGCCGCGCGCCCAGCCGCACCAGCTCACGCGCCGCCAGCGGATCGTTGGTCGCCCTCAGGAAGGCCTCGCCCGGCGGATATTTCGGCCAGTGCGGCGGCCCCATCCGCTGCACCCGGCCGCCTTCCTGATCGATCAGCACCGGGGCGTCGCCATCGCCGACGCAGTCGCGCATCTCGTCGGTCAGGGCCCGCATCTGGTCCGGGCTGTCGACGTTGCGGCGAAACACGATGAAGCCCCACGGCCGGACCTCGGCGAAGAAGGCCTTTTCCGCCTCCGTCAGCCGATGCCCGCTGCAGCCGTAGATCGCCGCCGAACGCGTCACCGAAGGATGCAGTCCCCGCCCGAGGCGCGGATGGCGCCGCACAGCGCCCTCGCCTGCTCCTGGCTCAGGCCCGAGACGGTGGTGCGATAGACGGTCGAGCCGTTCGACGCCGTCACCTCCTGCACCCGGCGCGTCGCGCCCTCGGTCAGCTGCGGATAGCGGCCGACCACGGCGTTGTACTCGCGCTCGGCCAGGTTGGGGGTCGAAAAGGCGCCGATCTGCACGCCTGCGGTCCCGCCGGCCGGGACCGGACGCGGCTCGGCCTTGGCCGGCGGCGGGGTCGCCGGCGCGGGCCGGGCCGGCTCGGGCGCGGTCTCGACGGGCGCCGGCGCCGGACGCGGCCGCACGGCTTCCGGCGGCGGAATGAAGGTCGGGGCCGCGGGCGTCGTCTCCTCGCCGGCGTAGACGTCGATGCCCTCGGTCGGATCGACGGGCTGGGCGTCGATCGGCGCGCCCGACTTCATCTCGCCGACCGGCGTGCCGACCGCGGGCGGCGCGTCGTTCGAGGAGCGCGGCCCGGCCCGGTAATAGACCACCACGGCGATGATCAGCACCAGCAGCACCACCGCCGAGATGATCAGCGTCATCGGCGGGGCCTTGCCGCCGCCTCCCCCGCCCCCGCCGCCGCTCCGGCGCGGATCGTAGCCCTGGCGGTTGAACGGCAGGTCGTCGTCCGTCGGCGGCGTATAGGCCCCGCGGTCGCGGCCCGGGTTCGGGCGATAGGGATCTTCGTGAGACATGGCCGCGCCTTCCGTCGAGCCGCGCGAATCGACGCGCGGAACCCCCACTCTATCCCGGTCCGAGTCCTTTTTCAGGCCGTGTGTTCCCTCTCTCCCCGTCACCCTCGGGCTTGACCCGAGGGCCAGACCGTCCCGTGCTCCGTCGAAGGCGCGCACGAGCACCGCCGATGGGCCGTCCCCACCGCACAGTCCGCCCCAACGTCCGATCCTCGGATCAAGTCCGAGGATGACGGAGCTACAAATCCAGCGCCAGATCCAGGCTGAACAGCTTTCGGTGCTCCTCGATCGCATAGCGGTCGGTCATGCCGGCGATGTAGTCGCACACCGCCCGCGCCCGCCGCGCCTCGTCCGACGTCCCGGCCTTGCCCGACCATTCCGGCGGCAGGGTGCCCGGATCGGCCATGAACAGCTCGAACATCTCGCCCAGCAGCCGCCGCGCCTGGCTGCGCGTCCGGTTGACCCGGTAGTGGCGGTACATCCGCTCGAACAAGAATTTCCGCAGCACGCCCAGATCGGCCAGCATCGCGTGCGAGAACCCGACCAGCGGACGTCCCGCGGTCCTCACGTCCTCGGTCGAACGGATGTTCGAGGCCTCGATCCGCGCCTCCGTCTCCGCCAGCACGTCCTCGACCATGGCCCCGATCATCCGCCGCACCGCCTCGATGCGGATCATCCGGTCGTCGATGTCCGGCCAGTCCTTGCGGACCCCGTGCAGCACGGGCCCGATCAGCGGCACGTCCGACAGGTCCTCAAGCGTGAACAGCCCGGCCTGCACGCCGTCGTCGACGTCGTGGTTGTTGTAGGCGATGTCGTCGGCGATCGCCGCGGCCTGGGCTTCCAGCGAGGCGAAACTGTCCAGCCTCAGGTCCCAGCCGGGCGCATAGTCGGCGATCGCCTTCCACGCCGGCTCGTCCAGGCGGTGCGACACCGGCCCATTGTGCTTGACCACCCCCTCGACGGTCTCCCAGCTCAGGTTCAGCCCGTCGAAGCCGGGATATCGCTCCTCCAGCTTGGTCACCACGCGGAAAGTCTGCACATTGTGGTCGAAGCCGCCCCACGGCGCCATGCGCGCCTGCAGCTCATCCTCGCCGGCATGGCCGAACGGCGGATGCCCCAGGTCGTGGGCCAGCGCCACCGTCTCCGCCAGATCGGTGTCCAGCCGCAGCGCGTGCGCCAGCGAGCGGGCGATCTGCGCCACCTCCAGCGAATGGGTCAGGCGGGTGCGGTAGTGGTCGCCCTCGTGCGCCACGAACACCTGGGTCTTCTCCTTCAGGCGGCGAAAGGCGGTGGCGTGGATGATCCGGTCGCGGTCGCGGGCATAGGCGTTGCGGGTGCGGCTGATCGGCTCGGGCGTCAGCCGGCCGCGGCTGTGCTCGGGGTATTCGGCGTACGGCGCGCGCTCAGGGATCAACACGACGGCTCATTCTCTGGCCGGGCCTTTGCGATCGCCCGTCCGCGCCTCATATAGGCCCCTGTGAGCAGCGTCCAATCAGCCCCGACCTTCGAGATTTCGCCCCACGCCGGCGGCCACGGCCTCAGCCTGTCCGACAGCGCCGCCGCCCGCCTCGCGAAGCTGGCAGAGGCCGAGGGCCGCCCGGTGATGCTGCGCGTCGCCGTCGACGGCGGCGGCTGCTCCGGCTTCCAGTACCGCTTCGAACTGGTCGAGGCCGCCGAGCCCGACGACCTGCGCATCGAGACCGCCGGCCAGGCCGCCCTCGTCGACCCCGTCTCCCTCCCCTTCCTCAAGAATTCCGAGATCGCCTTCGTCGACGACCTCGCCGGCGCCCAGTTCGTGGTCCGCAACCCGAACGCCGCGTCCAGCTGCGGCTGCGGGGTCAGCTTCTCGATCTGAGGGGTCGTCCGCCCCCCTCTCCCCGTCATCCCCGGGCTCGACCCGGGGATCAGACCGTCCGGGGCTCCACGCCGCATGCGCTCAATCCTGCACTCCGCCGATAACCCATCTGTATACGTCCGATATGGGTCGGGAGCCGACTGTCGCCGAGGGTGGAAAGCGGGCCTAGTCCAAGCGTACCGAGAGCGGGGCACCTTCTTCACGCCAATCAGATATGCGCGCCACGAAGTAGCGCACCGCGTCCGCGACCTCTGGGGAAGGATCAAGCGGCATCCTGATGGTGAAGTCGTAAGGAGCTTCGATCCCGTTGATCGAGCCTGTGACGAAGGAGTCCCGGAGAGCGTTGTAGTTGCGCCCATGCCAGGGGGGTGCGTCCACGCCGGCTAGAACAGCTTCAATGAACTCGGCTTCCGTCTGCCACTCTCGTCCGTCCAGCACGATCTCCATAGCCAGAGCTTCCCATGGCAGGGCCAACGTCCGCAACGGGTCGGAAGCTGACCTTGGCCTGGCGGTGGAACGCGGACTTAACGCTCAAGCGGGGTCAGCGACGCCGATGCGTAGCGAAGGACGTATGGTTTCTCAGGCGGTTCTCCGTCTGGGATCGCGTCCCCGAAGAACGCTACGTAGCAATCGTGGCAGCCGATCTCCTCGCTGAGCCAGCAATGGACGACGATGCCGTCCTCCCAACTGTCATCGACATGGTTGATCAGCCGCACCGCTGTGCCGGGTTCCAGATATCGGTCCATTCCTATGGTGTCGCCTAGAGGCCCGGAGTCCGCAATGGGTCGGGAGCGGGCTGTCGCCTAAGGGTGGAAAGCAGACATTGACCCGGGGCAGCCGCATCTGACCGGTTTCGACGGGGGCGAAAACCAGATGACTGAACAGGCGAAGCGAGCCAACGGAGGTGCGGTCAGGAAGTCGCGCCGTCTGCGCTGGCTTTTCCCCGTGCTGATCGCACTTCTCTACATCTCGCTCATCGTGTCCGGAAACGGCGTCCTGTTCTGGATCAAGGACACCACGCTGTCGCCCGAGAAGAGCGGGCCTCATGGCACCTTCACGACCTGGCGATGCTACTATTTCACGGGAACGCGAACCTTCTGGCTCGACACCAGCATGGGGTTCGGGGACGAAACATGCTTCGTGTTCAGGCACGCTCCCGCCTCGCCCCCCGTATCAGTCGTAGACGCACAGGCCGTTCTTCCTGATGGCGCGCTGCCGAGGGAGAGATATGTCCGCCGGTATTCGCTGAGAGAGGTTCGCATCGGCGACGACACGCCCTATTTCACGACACAAGGCGTTTTCCATCATGTCACGCCGCGCCGCTTCTGGGTGGCCGTCTACACGCTCCCGGGTGATCTCGACGAGAAACAGCGACCCGCCCTGATCGTGATGTCGGAAGAAGAGGCGATGCCGATGGTCTTTCATGGCGGATGCAGAACCGTGAATCTGGTTGCGGACCCGGATGACGGCCAAACTCTCGCGAGTTGGTGCAATGCTGACGACCGTCCCACAGCAGATGGTTCGCCACGGGCCTCGCCCGCGTTTGTTCGCCGCTGACGTCACCGGCCGTCGCTTGTCCGCGCCATGTCCGCAATGGGTCGAGAGCCGACAGTCGCCTAAGGGTGGAAAGCGGACCTTAGCGGCTAAGCCTAATCAGTTCCGCTCGGGACGCTGCCGTCAGGCCGGTCCAAGGACCCGAAACGCCGCAACTGTAGTTCACCGAGACCATCCCGCTCGCCGCCGCCGGGGCGTGGGGAACGCGGGGTGTGGGGTTCAAGAAGAGGAGATATTCTCCCCCGACATCATGCCCCCTGCCGCGATCCAAATAGAAGCCGCCGCTGTTTCGGAACGTGAAGAAGCGAAGTCTTTGAGGTGGATCGCCCTTGTAGGCTTGTTGCACCTCAAGCTGATATTCCGTCCAAGGCTCTTCGCCCTCGATGAAGTGATCGGTCGCCGACAACACCTTGGCTTTGACGACCCATCGGGAGTCTTGAAACTCTTGGCTGACGGTCGTCTGGGAATAGAGTTCGCCCTTGTAGATGCAGAGCGCGTGTGCCGACGATCCAACAGCCGACAGCGCGAGCACGACGGGAAGGACGATTGCTCTCATCCCGGTAGCAAACGCCACATTCTTGACGTCTGCAATGGGTCGGCAGCGGGCCTTGGGAAGGTCGGCTAGCCGGGGCTTTCGGCCTCCGCGATCCAGGCTTCCAGACGCTGCACCATCGGCGCGTACGGGAAATCCCCCATCGACTCATAGCGCTGATCGTCGATGCGCCACTGCCCGTCCTCCAG
>NZ_DASWTO010000120.1:0-7803 GCF_036402095.1 Brevundimonas sp.
AGCGCCACTCCCACCCGCATCGCCAGCAGGTCATGACCGGTCTCGTAGCTCCAGAGACCCGTCCGGGCCCCCAGCGCCGCGACGAGAATGAACACCGGAGCCAGGACGACGACCGCCGCGAGCCGGAAACCGCCTCCGGCGGGTCCAGGTTTCCGTCGCGTCATCGGCTCATCCCCCCGTCGGCAGGCGATAGTCCTTCATCCGCTCGCGAACCAGCTTCTTGTCGATCTTGCCGGTGGCGCCCAGCGGGATGTCATCGACGAAGACCACGTCGTCCGGCATCCACCATTTGGCGATCTTGCCCTGCAGGAAGTCGAGGTGTTCCTGCTTGTTCTCGCTCTGGCCGGGCTTGAGCTTGAGCACCAGCACCGGGCGCTCGTCCCACTTGGGGTGGGCCGCGCCGATCACCGCCGCCAGCTCGACCTTGGGATGGCCGACGGCGATGTTTTCGATCTCGATGGAGCTGATCCACTCCCCGCCGGACTTGATCACGTCCTTGGCCCGGTCGGTGATCTGCATGAAGCCCTGTTCGTCGATCGTGGCCACGTCGCCGGTGTCGAAGAAGCCCTCGTGATCGAGGATGTCGCCGCCCTCGCCCTTGAAATAGGCGCCGGCGATGGTCGGCCCCTTGATCATCAACCGGCCGTAGGTGTGGCCGTCGTGCGGCATCTCCTGACCGGCGTAATTCTTCAGCTTCAGCTCGACGCCGAGCGGCGGCGTGCCCTGTTTGACCCGCCACTTCATCTGCTCGTCGTAGGGCAGCGCCTTCAGCTCCGGCGGCAGGTTCGACAGGGTGCCGATGGGCGAGGTCTCGGTCATGCCCCAGCCCTGCAGCACCTCGATGCCGAACTCGTCGTGGAAGGCGCGGATCAGGCTTTCCGGCACGGCCGAGCCCCCGATCAGCACCCGCTTGACCGTCGGGATCTTCAGGTTGTTCTCGCGCAGATGGGTCAGAAGCCCCTGCCACACCGTCGGCACGGCGGCGGAGAAGGTGACGCCTTCGCTCTCGATCAGTTCGTAGATGGCCGCCCCGTCCATGCGGGCGCCGGGCAGGACCAGCTTGGACCCCGCGGCGGGCCCGCCGAAGGCGATGCCCCAGGCGTTGGCGTGGAACATCGGCACCACCGGCAGGATCACCTCGTTCGGCGTCGCGCCCAGCACGGTGGTCTGCAGCCCCAGCAGGGTGTGGATGAAGTTCGAGCGGTGCGAATACAGCACGCCCTTCGGATTGCCGGTCGTGCCCGAGGTGTAGCAGAGGCCGCAGGCGGTCTGTTCGTCGAAGCCGCCCCATTCGATGTCTTCCGACGCCGTCGACAGCAGCGCCTCGTAGCATTCCGCACCGGGCAGCCGGGTCGCCGGCATGTGCAGTTCGTCGGTCAGGACCACGACGCGCTCGACCGAGGGGCAGTGCGGCAGCACCGCCTCCAGCAGCGGAATGAAGGTCAGGTCGACGAAGATGATTTTGTCTTCGGCGTGGTTGATGATGTAGGCCAGCTGCTCCGGGAACAGGCGGGGGTTCAGGGTGTGGCAGACCGCGCCGATGCCCATGATGCCGTACCAGGCCTCGATGTGGCGGCCGCTGTTCCAGGCCAGGGTGGCGATGCGGTCGCCGACCTTGACGTCCCAGTCCTTCAGCACGCTGGACACGCGTTTGGCGCGGGCGTGGATCCCGGCATAGGTGGTGCGGACGATCGGCCCTTCGACCGAGCGGGTCACGACCTCGCGGTGGCCGTGCCAGTTCCGGGCGTGGTCGATGATCTTGTCGACCGTCAGCGGCCAGTCCTGCATCAAACCCAGCATCGATATCCCTCGCTTGCATCCACTGGTCGGGATGCTTGGCGGCACGCTATCGGCGGCCCGGCGGTTGTGCAACGTGACGCAAGGTCAACGAAGGCTCGGCAAACCCGCCCGCGGCGGGCTCCCGGGTGGGTATCCCGCCGAAGCCTGGCCCTAGCCCGGACGGCGATCCGGCCCTAGAAGCCGTCCATGCCCATTCTCGTCGCCATCACCGGAGGCTCGGGCTCCGGCAAGAGCACCCTGGCCGAAGCCCTCGTCACCGCCCTGCCCGACGGCGCCGCCGTGCTGGTGCGCGAGGATTCCTACTATCGGGACGCGGCCAGCCTGCCCGGTTTCGACGCCGCCACCTTCGACTTCGACGACGTGGCCGCCCGCGACCACGAGCTCATGATCCGCGATCTCGCCGCCCTCAAGGCGGGGCGCGACATCACCGCGCCGATCTACTCCTTCATCCACCACGGCCGGGAACCGGGCGGCGAGCCGGTGCGTGCGGCCGAAGTGGTGATCGTCGAGGGCACCCATGTGCTGTGCACGCCCGGGCTGGTCGAACTGTTCGACATCCGGGTGTTCGTCGACACGCCCGCCGACATCCGCTTCATCCGCCGCCTGCTGCGCGATCAGGCCGAGCGCGGCCGCACGGCGGATTCCGTGATCCAGCAATACCTCGCCACGGTTCGTCCGGGCCATGAACGGCTGACCGAGCCCTCGCGGGTCAACGCCGACTTCATCGTCGCCGACGCCACCGCGGCGGTGCGCCTGGAGGATCCGCAGGCGGTGGTCCGGCTGGCGGCGCCGGTGCTGGCGCATCCGCTGCTGGCGGGCCTGTTCACCGGCTGACCGCCGAACCGCCATCGCGGCCCTTGACCGGGCCGGCCCGCGCGCGTCAGCTTGGCCGCAAATCAGGCGACCCACAGATGCACGGCTCCGTCGATCTTCCGCCCCCCACGCCCGATCCCCGGCGCCAGCTGATCGTGCGCCACGCGCGCCAGCACTTCGTCAGGGTGGGCTACGCCGCCACCAAGATCGAGACGATCGCGCGGGAGGCGGGGGTGTCGACGGCGACCCTCTACACCCTGTTCGGCGGCAAGGCCGCCCTGTTCACGGCGGTGATCGACGACGCGGCCGAGGACTTCGCACGCCAGATGGCCGGCGTCCGCGCCATCGAGGGCGACGCCCGGGCCGCCCTGACCAGTTTCGCCGAGGCCTACGGCGGCTTCATGGGCGATCCGTTCGTCCGCTCGATCTTCAGGCTGGTGATGGCCGAGCGGCCGCGCTTTCAGGCCCTCGCGCTGCGGTTCTTCGAGAAGGGCCGGTCCGAGTTCGGCGCGACGCTGATCGGCATCATCGTCCGGCTTTCGAAATCCGGCCATCTGGGACCGGTCGAACATCCCTCCTGGGCCGCCGGCCACCTGATGGGGATGATCGAGCATCCGGTGTTCTTCGTGCCGCTGGTCACCGGAGACGAGGTGCGGGTCCGGCGCTCCATCCCCGAGGTCGCCGCAGAGGCGGTCGAAACCTTCCTCGCCCGCTACGGCGCCTGAGCGGCGCTCAGGGCCAGAGCCGCGTCTTCGTCCAGTCCGGTCCGGCGCGGTCGAAGCGCAACCGGTCGTGCAGACGGAACGGCCGGTCGCGCCAGAATTCGACGCTGTCGGGAACGACCCGCCATCCGGTCCAGCGCTCCGGCCGCGGCACGTCTCCATCCCCGAACCGGGCGGTCTCGCGGACGACGGCGAGCTCAAGCGTCTCCCGGCTGTCCAGCGGCCGGGACTGTTCAGAGGCCCAGGCCCCGATCCGGCTCTCGCGCGCCCGGCTGGCGAAATAGGCGTCGGCCTCCGCCGCGCTGACCGGCTCGACGGCGCCGCGCACCCGCACCTGCCGCCGCAGGGTTTTCCAGTGGAACAGCAGGGCCGCCGAGGGATGCGCGGCCAAGGCCTCGCCCTTGGCGCTCTCGCGGTTGGAGTAGAAGGTGAAGCCGCGGGCGTCGACGTCCTTGAGCAGCACGATCCGCGCATCCGGCCGGCCGTCGGCGTCGACCGTGGCCAGGGTCATGGCGTTGGCGTCGTTGGGCTCGGTGGCCTTCGCATCCGTCAACCACTCCGTGAACAGGCCGACCGGCTCGGTCCGATCGAAGATCGACTCGTCGCCATTGGCGGCCAGGGCTGCGGCGTAGTGCTCCGCATATTCTTCGCGGGTCGGGCTGGGCGGGATCACGGGCGCGGTCATGACGTGCAGATAGACCTTCGCGGCCCCGCTGGGGAGAGGCGTCACGGTTAACCCGACCTTGACCATGTCGGCGGCTAGGATGGCGGATGCACATCCGCTCCCGATCCGAGGTCGCCTCGCTGGCCGAGGCCCATGCCCTGCTCGGCCTCACCGGGCCGATGGCGGAGCCGGCGCTGACGGCGGCCTTCCGGGCGGCGGTGAAGGCCGCGCATCCCTCGGCCGCCGGCGGGGACGCCGAGCGCTTCCGCAAGGTGATCGCAGCCTGGCGCCTGATCCAGAGCGAAGACGGGCGGCCGCTGGCGCTGGCCCCGCCCGTGACGCGTCCGCCCTCCCCGCCCGTCGTGACCATCGGCCCCATGGACGCGGTGAACGGCGGCCAGGTCGCTGTGCGGCTGGCCGGGCGCACCTTGAACATCCGCCTGCCGCGGGGCCTGCGCAGCGGCGAACATCTGCGCCTGCGCGGCGCGGGAGGCGGCGGCTCGGACGCCTATCTGCCCGTGCTGGTCCGGCCGGCGCACGGGCTGAGCGTGCTCGGCGACGACCTGTTCATGGACCACCCCGTTCCGACCCGGCTGCTCGAGGACGGCGGCCGGCTGGAGATCGACACCCACGCCGGACCCCGCTCGGCGTGGATCGTGGCCGGGCAGGCGCCGCTGCGCCTGCGGCTGAAGGGTCTTGGCCTGCCCGCCCGCGGCGGCCGTCCCCAGGGACACCTGTTCGTCAACCTGCAACCCTCGGACGACGCCCCCTCCGCCGCCGAGGATCTGCTGGTCCGCTTCACGCGAGTCTGGACGCCGGACCGGCTGGCGGCTTAGGTCGCCCCATGTCGCACAACAGCTTCGGCCATCTGTTCCGCGTGACCACCTGGGGCGAGAGCCACGGGCCGGCGATCGGCTGCGTCGTCGACGGCTGTCCGCCCCTGATCCCCCTGACCGAGGCCGACCTGCAGCCGTGGCTGGACCGGCGCAAGCCCGGCGGAAGCCGCTTCGTGACCCAGCGGCGGGAGAGCGACACGGCCCGCATCCTGTCCGGCGTGTTCGACGACGGCGCCGGGCCGGTCACCACCGGCACGCCCATCGCCATCCAGATCGACAACGAGGACGCGCGCTCGAAGGACTATGGCGAGATCGCCCGCGCCTTCCGGCCCGGCCACGCCGACTACACCTATCAGGCCAAATACGGCGTCCGCGACCACCGCGGCGGCGGGCGGTCCTCGGCGCGCGAGACGGCCGTGCGGGTCGCGGCCGGGGCGGTGGCGAGGAAGGTGCTGGGCGAAGGCGTCCGCATCCGCGCCGGCGTGGTCCAGCTGGGCCCGCACCGGATTGCGCCCGAGGCCGTGGATTTCGACGCCGTCTACGACAACCCCCTGTTCGCGGCCTCGAGGGAGGTGGTCCCGGCGTGGGAAGCCTACCTCGATGGCGTCCGCAAGGCCGGCTCGTCGATCGGCGCGGTCGTGGCGCTGGAGGTCACGGGCGTCCCCGCCGGCTGGGGCGCGCCGGTCTACGGCAAGCTCGACGCCGAACTGGCCGCCGCCCTGATGTCGATCAACGCGGTCAAGGGCGTCGAGATCGGCGCCGGCTTCGGCGCGGCCGAGCTGTCCGGCGAGGAGAACGCGGACCAGATGCGCATCAGCGAGGACGGACGGCCGGTGTTCCTGTCCAACCACGCCGGGGGGGTGCTTGGCGGCATATCGACGGGCCAGCCGGTGACGGCGTGCGTGGCCTTCAAACCGACCTCCTCGATCCTGACGCCCGGTCAGACCATCACCCGCGACGGAACCGAGACCGAGGTCTCGACCCGCGGTCGCCACGATCCCTGCGTCGCCCTTCGCGGCGTGCCCGTAGTCGAGGCCATGGCGGCGTGCGTGCTGGCGGACGCCATGCTGAGGCACCGGGCGCAGGCGGGGTAAACCCCCTTTCCGCCACTGACACTGTTACCTATATAGCCTCCGAACCGCGCGCCATATGATGCGCGCGCCAATCGGGAGACCCCTCATGATCGACGTCCGCCCCTTCTCCAGCCTCGGCGGCGCTGACCACGGCTGGCTGAACGCGAAGCACCATTTCTCCTTCGCCAACTACTACGATCCATCCCGCATGGGCTGGGGCCGGCTGCGTGTCTGGAACGACGACGAGATCGCCGCGAAGTCGGGCTTTCCCCTCCACCCGCACGCCGACATGGAGATCATCACCTACGTCCGCACCGGGGCCGTCACCCATGAGGATTCGATGGGCAACCGCGGCCGCACCGGCGCCGGCGACGTCCAGGTGATGAGCGCCGGCACCGGCGTGCGCCACTCCGAGTTCAACCTCGAGGACGAGACCACCACCCTGTTCCAGATCTGGATCGAGACGGACCGGCCCGGCGCCAAGCCCGGATGGGGCCAGCGCGAGTTCCCCAAGAGCGACCGCACAGGCCGCTTCTCGGTGCTGGCTTCCGGCGACCCGTCCGACGGCGCCCTGTCCATCAACGCCGACGCCAGGGTGCTGGGCGCCACGCTGAAGGCGGGCGAGAGCCTGAGCTACAGCCTGGCCGAAGGCCGCCGCGCCTATCTGGTGCCGGCCGTGGGCGCGGTCGAGGTCAACGGCGTGGCGCTCAACGCCCGCGACGGCGCGGCGATCCGGGATGAGGCCGGGATCACCATCACGGCGAAGGAGGACGCCGAACTGGTGATGGTCGATAGCCTCTAGATCCGTCGCCGAACTCAACGAAGAACCCCGCCCGGATCGCTCCGGGCGGGGTTCTTTTCGTTCAGCCCGCGATCAGTGCGTCGCCGGCACCGTGCCGGGGTCCTGGATCGGCGGGGCGGCGGGCAGAGGCTCGGCCACCTCGTCCCATTCCACCGGCGTCAGCGAACCGGTCAGGGCCCATTTCAGGGCCTCGTCGGCCGTCTTGATCGGGACGATCTCGAGCGCGCCCTTCACATTGTCGGGGACGTCGGCGAGGTCCTTCTCGTTCTCCTCCGGGATCAGCACCGTCTTGATGCCCGAGCGGAGGGCCGCAAGCAGCTTCTCCTTCAGGCCGCCGATGGCGGTGACCCGGCCGCGCAGGGTGATCTCGCCGGTCATGGCGATGTCCTTGCGGATCGGGATGCCGGTGAGGACGGAGACCATCGCCACCGTCATCGCCACGCCCGCCGACGGACCGTCCTTGGGCGTCGCGCCGTCCGGCACGTGCACGTGGATGTCGGTCTTCTCGAACACGGGCGGCTTGACGCCGAAGGCCAGCGAACGCGCCCGGACGTAGGAGGCGGCGGCGGAGATCGACTCCTTCATCACCTCCTTGAGGTTGCCGGTCACGGTCATGCGCCCGCGGCCCGGCATCTTGATCGCCTCGATGGTCAGGATGTCGCCGCCGAACTCGGTCCAGGCCAGGCCGGTGACGATGCCGACCTGATCGTCCTCGTCGGTCTCGCCATAGCGGTATTTCCGCACCCCGGCGTATTCGGCCAGCTTGGCCGCGTCGACGGTGATCGACAGCAGCTTCTCGCGCGCCATCTCACGCACCGCCTTGCGGGCCAGCCCGCCCAGCGCCCGCTCGAGCGAGCGCACGCCGGCCTCCCGCGTGTAGTAGCGGATCAGGTCGCGGATGGTGTCGTCCGGCACCACGAACTCGGCCGGCTTGAGGCCGTTGTCCGACGTCACCTTGGGCAGGACGTGACGCTTGGCGATCTCGACCTTCTCGTCCTCGGTGTAGCCGGACACCCGGATGATCTCCATCCGGTCCATCAGCGGCTGCGGCATGTTCAGGCTGTTGGCCGTGGTCACGAACATGACGTTGGAC
>NZ_DASWTO010000121.1:0-18883 GCF_036402095.1 Brevundimonas sp.
ATCACCTGAGGGATCATGACGACACCGAATCCGCCCGACGTGAACCCGGTCCTCGACGGCAAGGTCGTCCTCCTGATCGAGGATGACGCTGTCATGCTTCGGGCCCTCGGCCATGCCTTCCAGCAGGCCGGCTGCCGCGTCGTCGGCGCGCGTGACGGCGACGAAGGCCTGAACCGGTTCGCCGAGCGCTCGCCGGACCTCGTGGTGACCGACATCCTGATGCCGAACCGCGAAGGCGTGGAGACCATTCTGGCGATCAAGGCCCGCGCGCCGGAGGTGAAGATCCTCGCCATCTCGGGCGGCGGTCGGCTCGGCGCTGAAGAGGTCCTCAGCCTCGCCGGGCGGCTCGGCGCCGACGCGGTGCTGCCCAAGCCGTTCCGCTCGGCCCAGATCATCGCCGTCGCCTGCCGCCTGCTGCAACCCGGCGGCCAGACCGCCGAGGGCTAGGGCGACGTCCTATTTCCGGTACAGGTCCATGACGCTGAACCGCTGGGCGACCGGGTCGGGACCGAGACGGCCGGTGATGTGATCGCCCGACATGTGGCTGACCCCCGCACTCCAGGCCGCGAGCGCGACGCTGCCGGACTGGACGCCATACAGACTCGGCGAGAGGCCCGCCTGCCGGGCGCGGTCGACCGCGCCAGGCAGGGCCGCGAGCGTGGCCTTTTCCGGCTGACCGGGGGTGGCGGCGTTGTGGATGACCCCCACGGCGCCGGAGCGCAGCCAGTTGCTCACATCGGTGGACAGAGTCTCGGCGCGCACCAGCACCCCGCGCGCATAGGGGCGCGTCTGGGCGACGGCCTCCGACAGCCGGCTCTCGGGCAATCCCTCCGGGACGTGCATCAACTCGATCATCAGACGGTCGCGCCGGTCGCTCTCGACGAGGCGGCGGAGCTCGCCGAGGACCGCGGTCCGCGCCCCCGAATAGGACAGGGCGTTCAGCGAGATCGGCACGTGCACGACGATCGCCGGTTCCGGCCGGTCGCGGTCACCGAGCAACTCTTCGACGAACATCAACCGCTCGATCGTCAGCGCGGCCGCCGCACCCGCTGTGAGCCATCGGCGATCGACCGGCTCGATCGCGCCGTCGGCCATACGCTGCACCGCCACCGTGCGCACGACGAATGAGACCACCGCCTCCCGTGTCACGTGCCACACGGGATCCAGATAGAAGATCGCCTGGATCTCGGCCTGCCCGGGGCGTTTGATCGCCACCGTCTTGCGCGCGGGCCGGGCGACTCCGAACCGCTCCCACGGCGCCGATCCGTCACGGCTGCGGGCCAGGTCGCCGGTGCGTTCCCGCGCGGCCGCCTCCAGCTGGTCGCCGGTGACCCGGGTCGCCTCCAGTCCCTCGTCGCCGATCCGGTCGACGACCGAGATACGGATGTTCTCCGCCTCGGCGGCGCCGAGGAAGAAGGTCAGCGTCTCGCGCAGCAGGACCGAGGATCGGCTCAGCGCCCCCATTGGACTGCGGCTCGGCTGGATCAGGAGAAAGTCGGTGTCGTTGACCCGGACGACCATGTCGTCCTCGCTGGCGTTGCGCGCGAACGCCCGGGTGACGAAGTCCTCGACCAGCGGCTGATGCCGCGGCCAGCGCTCCCCGACGGTGTCGCGGATGGCGGCGACGCTGACAAGCTGCACCTGCCCCCGCAGGGCGGCCTCGCCCGCGCCGCTGTGGCGCAGCATGTCGGAAACGGACGGCGAGACGGCGGCGAGCATCAGCGCTTCACCTCGGACGGGCGGCCTTCCGCCGCGGGCAGGAACAGCCGCACCGCCGTCCCGCCGCCGGCGGGAGATTCCGCCTCAATTCGTCCCCGGCAGGCCGCGACCGCGTATTTCGCCAGGGTCAGGCCCACGCCCATGCCTTCGCCGGGCGGGCGGGTGGTGAAAAAGGGTTCGAACGCCCGCGCCAGAACCTCCGGCGTCATCCCGGCGCCGTCGTCGCGCACGATCACCTCCGCGCCCGGGCCGTCCTCCCCGGGCGGGATGGACCGGCACGAGACCTCGATACGGCGGGCGCCCCATCGGGGCGCGTTCTCCAGCACCGCGTCCAGGGCGACGCGCACCAGAGCCTCGTCGGCGACGACCTTGCACGGCGGCGCGGGCCGGTCGGCGGGATAGCTCAGGTCCGGGCGGCGCGCCTCGGCCGCCGCCCGGGCGGCCTCAGCCACGGCGGCGAGATCGAACTGGCGCGGCTCGGCGACGGTCCAGCCGCAACAGGCCTCTAGCCGTTCCACGATGCGGGCGCCCTGTTCGGTGACTCCGATCAGCGTTTCCAGCTCGGCGCAGGCGTCGGGGCGGTCGGCCACCTGATCGAGGGTCATCTCCGCCAGGCCGATGATCTTGCCGAACAGGTTGTTGAGCTCGTGTCCGACATCGGCCCCGATCTGGCCCATCAGCACGAGGCGCTTGGCCTCGATCAGGCTGTCGCTCGCGTTGGCCGTCAGCGAGTCGGGCTCCGGGCTTGGCGGATCAGCAGCCATGTCGTCAGGTCGTCTGGTCGCCGGGCTGCAGCAGCCGGCCGACAATGCTGACCACGTCCGTGGCGCGGAACGGCTTGGCCAGCACGGCGTCGGCTCCGAGTTTGTGCGCCATGTTCAACAGATCCAGCGAGCCGAGCCGGCCTCCGCCCGAGATCGCCAGCACCTTCACCTCCGGCGCCCGCGCCTTCATCGCCATCAGGGTTTCCACCCCTTCCCGGTTCGGCATCAGGATGTCGGTGATGACCACATTGGGCCGGATCTGCTCGAAGCGGGCCATGCCCTCGACGCCGTCGTGGGCCGCCATCACCTTGCAGCCCGCCTGCTGGAACCACTGCACCAGATTGCGCAGCATGATCGGGTCGTCCTCGATGATCAGGACGATCTGGCCCGTGAGAATGTGAGGCGGGCTGATGTCGGTCGGCATTGTCCCTCCCGGCGCGTGCGGAACCCGCAGCTTTAGCCCTCTCGACCCGAACAAGAGGTTTACGTCCGCAACCTGACGGCGAGGCATCGCTCCTGGTCGAAGCGGGGAAGGTGTTATCCGGCTGTCGCCAGGGACCGGGCCTCCGAGGCGCGTCTCCAGCCGCAGCCGCCCCAGTGAGCGGTCTTGGTCAGCAGCTCGACCATGTTGACCGGCTTGGCGATGCAGTCGTCCATCCCGGCTTCGGTATAGGACCGCACCTGCTCGTCCAGCGTGTTGGCGGTCAGGGCGATGATCGGCGTGACCGCCGCGGCGCCGGTCAGCGAGCGTATCCTGCGCGCCGCCGTGACTCCGTCCATGACCGGCATCTGGATGTCCATCAGGATTACGTCCCAGTCGCCGCCCGCAGCCGCTTCCAGTCCCTGGGAGCCGTCGTTGGCGGTTTCGCAGGCGATGCCCTGCGTCGCCAGCATGGCCCGAACCAACGTCCGGTTGCTCTCGTTGTCGTCGACGTAGAGGACGCGCAGGCCGAGAGCCTCTTCGCCCCCGGCCGTTTCATCGGCCGCCGGGTCCACCGTCTGCGTCGCGGTCGCCTGCGGGGCGACATCGAAATCCGCTTCCGACAGGTCGATCATGCGGTTCACGACCTCGAGCAGGCCCCGGCCCGCCTCATGGATGCGCCGCGCCTGATCCGTCGGACCGGCCCCCAGCCCCGCCTCCGTCAGCAGGGCCGAGAAGCCGATGACGGCGTTGAGCGGCGTCCGCAGTTCATGGGACATGTCGGTCAGGAACTGCTGGCGCGCCTCCGACATCGCCGCCTTCTGCTCGGCCGCGGCGCGGGAGGCCTCCGCTTCGACCCGGGCCGTGACGTCCTGCTCGTTCAGCAGCACCCCGGCTTCCCCTGTGACCGGGTCGAAGACCGGGTGAGCGTCCATGTGGTGCCAGCGCAGACCCGCCCGGGTGGCGACCTCGTGCACGCCGGCGACGCTCTCGCCCGCCGCTGCGGCGTCGAACATCGCCCGCCCGGTCGCCGGATCGGCGAAATGCTCTGCGAAGTCGCGGCCGTCGGGGCCGTAGGCGCTGTAGGCCGCCGGGTTGGCGAACAGGCGCCCGCCGTCGCGGCCGAACAGCGTGATCGCGGCCGAGGTGTGCCTCAGCGCCTCCACCGCCCGGCGCTCGCCGGCGCCGACCTCGGTCGGAGACGCCTCGAACAGCAGGATGTCGGGACCTTCGCCCGTACGGAACGCGGAGATCGTGGCCTCGACCGTGAACGGCTGGCCCTTGGGATAGAAGGTCCAGCGCTCGCTGACCTCCGCCCCGTTAGCGGTGAGCTCGACCAGCCTGTCGGTGCGGACCTTTACGGCCGGAGACAGGACAGAGAAGTCGCGCGCGAGCAGTTCCTGCAGGGTCTCGGCGCCCCACAGCTCGAGCGCAGGCGGATTGGCGTAAATCCCGCGCGAGGTGTGCGGATCATAGAGCCACACCGGCCGCCGCAGGCGATCCGAAGCGCGGGCGAACAGCTCCAGGTCCGAACTCATGGGGCGACCCTACCGCCGCGCCATAAAGCAAAGTTTAAGTCGCCCATCCGCGCTCTGGACGCCGGTCAGCCGCGGTTCGCCAGCCAGTATCCTCCCAGGGCCGCGGCGCCCGTGACGAAGGTTCCCCAGGCGAGGTCGATCAGGGTGATGTGGGCCGGCCAGACCCGCAGGGTCGCCTGGTTGGTCAGGTCATAGGTGGCGTAGGCGACCAGACCGAGGATCGCGCCGGTCGTCACGGCCCGGAGGGCCGAGCCGTCCCGCAGCGCCGGCGTCACCGCCAGGAAGACGATGCCCGCGACGTAGATCAGGTAGAACACCACGGCGATGCGCAGGTTGGGCTCCGGCGCGAGAAGCTCGCCGATCGCCGGACGGTACAGGCGCGGGCCGACCGTGGTCAGCCAGATCGCGTCGAGCACCGCCATGACGACGCCGGATCCGAGGTAGGCGAGGAGATATCGCATGAGGGGTTGGCTCCTTCAGGCCGCGCGCAGGCGGTAGTGGCTGACGCCCCATTCGGCGCCGCCGCTGTCGCCGAACAGGCCGGCGGTGGCGAGGAAGAAGCGGCGCCAGCGCCGCGTCCACAGGCGGCCCTGGTCCCCATAGGCGTCGCGCATGACCCGGTCGACCGCCTCGGCCCGGCCGTCCATCCGGCCCAGCCAGTCGCGCGCCGTCTTCTCGTAGTGGGCGCCGCTCCAGCGCCATTCGGCCTCGACCTCGAACAGGTCCGCGTACTGCCGCATCAGGCCGTGGCTCGGCATGATCCCGCCGGTGAAGAAATGCTGGGCGATGAAATCCGAGCGGTCGGAGGCGTCGAAGCGGTAGGGCGTGGTGCGGTGGGAGAAGACGTGGATGAACATGCGCCCGTCCGCGGCCAGCCATGTCCGGGCGCGGGTCAGCAGCGCGCGCCAGTTGGCCATATGCTCGAACATCTCGACCGACACGATGCGATCGAAGCGCTCGTCCGTCTCGAACACGTTCATGTCCCGCGTCAGCACCGTCAGGTTCGTCAGGCCCTGCTCGCGCGCCCGCCCTTCGATGTACTCACGCTGGGCCGTTGAGTTGGACACGGCCACGATGGTCGACCGCGGATAGCGCTCGGCCATCCACAGCGAAAGGGAGCCCCAGCCGCAGCCGAGCTCGAGGATGCGCTGTCCGTCGGCGAGGTCTGCATGCACGCAGGTCTCGGCCAGCGCCGCTTCCTCGGCCTCGGCCAGGGTCTCCGTCCCGGTCCGATAGAGGCAGCACGAGTACTTCAGCCGGGGGCCGAGGCAGAGCCGGAAAAACTCGGGCGGCAACTCGTAGTGCTGGGCGTTGGCGGCCTCGGCGTGTTCGGCGATGACCCGGCGGGACATCTCGGCGGCGAACCGGGACTCCGCGCCGGCCTCGACCGGCAGGCGGCGGCGGGCGGCGGCGACCATGGCGGCGATGGCGGGCCGGGTGATGAAGTCCGGCGCGGGCGCGTCCTGGACGGAACGAAGCAGGCTGGCGAGGGGCATGGCGGCCTTCAGCGGGGTTTCGGGGGACGGGGCAGGAAACGCGACACGCGCGACTGGTAGTCGCGATAAGCGCCGGGGCGGGACTTCAGCATCTGGGCCTCCAGCATCGGCACGCCGCTGACGTGGTTCAACAGCCACCACATCAGCACCGCCGCCGGCAGCGTCAGCCAGCTCGAGGCGTCGCCGGGCTCCAGCGCCATGACCGGCCAGGCCAGCCAGACCAGCCACTCGAAGAAGTAGTTGGGGTGCCGCGACCAGGCCCACAGGCTGGTGTCGGCCACCTTGCCCCGATTGGACGGATCGCGCCGGAAGGCGGCCATCTGCCGGTCGGCGAGCGCCTCACCCGCCACCGCCGCGACGACGATCAGCACCGCGAGGCCGTCCCGCCAGCCGAGCTCCGCCTCCGGCCGCACGGCCGCGGCGCGCACAGAGACCACCAGCACCAGAACTGTGGCCGCCTGGACCATCAGGAAGCCCCACGCCTTGAGACCCCAGCCGCCCCAGGCCTTTCTGAATTCCTCGTAGCGGGGATCCGGGGCCGCGGCCCGCGCCGTCCGCACGGCCAGGTAGCCGCCCAGCCGCAGGGCCCAGACGGCGATCAGAATCGCGACCAGCGCCTGCCGCGCCGGAGCGGCGCCAGGCTCCGGCCACAGGGCGGCTCCGGCGCCGATAGCGCCGACGGACAGGGTCCAGACGACGTCCGTCCAGCCGCCGTCGCCGGTCCGGCGCACGATCAGCCAGGCGGCCGACAGGGCGATGGCCGCGGCGGCGGCGCAGACGAGGATGACAGGCATTGAGCCTCCCGGGGTTCACCGAACCTACGAACGGCGCAGCCTCCCGGATGCCGCCGGACTACAGCCGGACGAACGGCTGCAGCAGCCTGCCCAGCCAGCCGTCGAGCTGGATCTGTCCGTCCAGGGCGGCCACGCACAGGCAGGGCTCGTCGGAAACGACGCGCGGCTGATGAAGCGTCTGGTGATCGGCCTCCTCCAGATCGCCGACGTCGAACCGGTCTGTTTCGGTGGCGTAGGCGCCGGTGAGCACACAGGTCAGCTCCACCCCGCCATGGGTGTGCCGGGGCGTGGTGCAGCCCGGCTGGATTTCCAGCAGGATGACGCGGCAGTCCCCGTCGCGGGGCCCCTGCACGTCTCGCACCCGCACGCCCGGCCCCATCCAGCGCCACGGGCCGAGCGGAAGCCGGCGCAGCGGCTCCGGCAGTTGCGGCATATCGTTGAGCGGCGGCGGCGTCTCCGTCGCGCCGGCGTCGACTTCGGTTCGGGCGAGGACCCGGGCGAGGGCGTCATGGCCCATCGGTTCGGGCTCGATCTCCCGCAACATATGGCCGCCGACCGCCTGCAGCCGGCGCGCGAAGGCCGCGGTTCGCGGGCGGAACGACAGGTGAGCGGCCACGACGACCGCTTCCGGCGGGCTCAGGGCGCCGGCGGCGTAGGCCAGCAGCCGCTCATCCGACACCGTATGGCGTGCGGCGTTCATTCCCGTTCCCTCAGAGGTTCGAGCACGAGGCGAAGTTTGATCATGGCCTTCCGGATGCGAGACTTCACGGTTCCCAGCGGCAAGTCGAGCGCGCGGGCGATTTCGGAGTGGGCGTCCCCCTTGAAGAAGGCGAGCCGCAGCACCTCGATCTGGTCAGCGGACAGTTGGCGCATCGCCTCCCTCAGATTGGCCGCCTCCTGGGCGCCGGACAGCAGATCGTCGGGCCGTTCCGGTTCTTCCGGCGCCAGACCCAGGTCCGGCAGCACGGCGGCCCGCCCCTCGCGCCGCAGCACGTCCAGCCGGCGGTTGCGGGCGATGGTGAAGATCCAGGTCGCCGCGCCGGCGCGGGACGGATCGAACAGGTCGGCCTTGCGCCACACCGTCAGCATGGCGTCCTGGGCGAAATCCTCCGCCGCCCCGGCCGGCGCGCCGGCCCGCATCAGATAGGCCTTCAGGCGTGGTGCGAAATACTCGAACAGGCGTGAGAAGGCCTCGCGGTCACGGCTGACGGCGACGGCCTGGATCCACCGGGCATACTCGTCCGTCCGCTCTCTCACCGGTGTCCGATCCGCCTGCAGTTCGGCCGTGTGTCCATGCATGGCTCCTCATACGCCGGCGCCGCCGGACCGGATCACGGCATCCGGCTGCAAAGCCTCAGCGTATCGAAGCGGATTTTCCCGGCGGAGTCTGCATGTCCCTCGACGTCCCACACCTGAACGCCGGGCGGCGGCTGCGCATCGCCGTGATCGGCTCCGGCATTTCGGCCCTGTCCTGCGCCTGGCTCCTGTCCCGCCGGCACGACGTCACGGTCTACGAGCGCGAGGACCGGCTCGGGGGACATTCGCATACCGTCGAGGTCGGGGGCGAGGGCGAGGCCCCGGTCCCCGTCGACATGGGGTTCATCGTCTTCAACGACGTCACCTATCCCAACCTCGTGGCCCTGTTCGATCATCTCGGCGTCCCGAGCCGCGCCACGGACATGTCCTTCGCCGTATCGCTGGATCAGGGCCGGTTCGAATACGCCGCCCCGGCGCTGTTCGCGCAACGGCGCAACGCCTTCCGGCCGCGCTTCTGGACCATGCTCCGCGAAGTTCTCCGCTTCTATCGCGACGCGCCCGTCCAGCTGGCCGCGCTGAACGGGTCGGACCTGACGCTGGGTGACTATCTGAAGCGGGAAGGCTTCAGCGAGGCCTTCCGCGATGATCA
Organism: Brevundimonas sp.; assembly: GCF_036402095.1. Lineage (GTDB taxonomy): Bacteria > Pseudomonadota > Alphaproteobacteria > Caulobacterales > Caulobacteraceae > Brevundimonas. Next base: position 8,639 of record NZ_DASWTO010000121.1, read on the forward strand.
TCTGCTGCCGATGGCCGCCGCGATCTGGTCCTCGCCGGCCCACACCCTGATGGACTATCCGGCCGAGTCCTTCCTGCGCTTCTGCCACAATCACGGCCTGCTCAAGCTGGTCGGGCGGCCTGTCTGGCGAACCGTGTCCGGCGGCAGCCGGGTGTACGTCTCGGCCATGGCCCGCAGCCTCGGCGACGGCGTCCGGCTGGGACGGCAGGCGTCCCATGTCCGTCGGCTCGAGCAGGGGGTCGAGGTGAGGGACGTCCACGGCGCGGCGGCGCGGTTCGACCACGTCGTCATCGGCACGCATGCGGACCAGGCCCTGGCGCTTCTGGATGAGCCCACGGTGCAAGAGCGCGCCGTGCTGGGGGCGTTTCGTTACAGCCGCAACCTGACGGTCCTGCACTCGGACAGGAGTCTGATGCCGCGCCGGCGCCGCGCCTGGGCTGCCTGGAACTACATCGGCGTCGATGGCGGGCTGTGCGTCAGCTACTGGATGAACCAGCTGCAGGGACTGCCGGGCCGCGATCTGTTCGTCACCCTCAACCCGCCGCGTCCGCCGCGGCCGGAGACCCTGCTGCGCACCGAAATCTTCGAGCATCCGATCTTCGATCCGGCCGCCGTGCGCGCCCAGAAGGCGCTGTGGAGCCTGCAGGGGCAGGGCGGCGTCTGGTTCTGCGGGGCCCATTTCGGCGCGGGCTTCCATGAGGACGGGCTGCAGTCCGGCCTCGCCGTCGCCGAACAGCTGGGCGGCGTGCGCCGTCCGTGGACCGTCGCCGACGAAAGCGGCCGCATCCACCTGACGCCCCGGCCCCCGGCCGACCTTGAGGACGCGGCATGATCTCGGCCCTCTATCGCGGACGGGTCATGCATCGCCGCCTTCGGCCCGCGATCCACGCCCTGTCCTATCGCGTCTTCTGGCTGCTGCTGGACCTGGCGGAGATCGACGAGCTCGACCGGCGGCTGCGGCTGTTCTCGCGCAACCGTTTCAACCTGCTGTCCATCCATGACCGCGATCATGGCGACGGCTCCGGCGCGGCGTTGAGGCCCCGCCTTGAGGCCCTGCTGGCCGGCGCCGGGGTCGACATCGGCGGCGGGCCGATCCGTCTGCTCACCATGCCGCGGGTGCTGGGCTACGTCTTCAACCCCATCAGTCTGTTCTACTGCCACCACGCCGACGGCCGGCTGGCCGCCATGGTCTACGAGGTGACCAGCACCTTCGGCGTGCGCCACGCCTATCTGATCCCCGTGCCGGCGGAGGATCAGGCGGCCGGTCTGATCCGGCAACGCGCGGCCAAGGCCCTGCATGTCTCGCCCTTCATGGGCATGGAGATGGACTACGAATTCCGCGGCCACGCCCCCGGCGAGCACCTGGACCTGAGGATCGACGGACTGGATGTCCAGGGCCTGCTGATCACCGCCGCCCTGTCGGCCCGGCGCCGGCCGCTCACCGACGGCGCGCTGTTGTCCGCCGTCGCCGCCATCCCCTTCCTCACCCTCAAGGTGGTCGCCGCGATCCATTGGGAAGCGCTGAAGCTCTGGCTGAAGGGCGTCCGTCTCCAGCCCGCGCCCGCGCCGGCGCGCGAGCCGGTCACCCTGCAGCGCCACGCCCGGGAGAGCCGTCTTGGCCGATGAACAACCGTCCCCTGTCTTTCGCCTGTTCCTGCGCCTGCTGTCGGCCAACTGGGCCTGGGGGCGGCTGACGCTGGTGCTCCCCGACGGCTCCCGCCGCGATCTGGTCGGAAGCCGGCCCGGGCACTCTGCGGTGCTCGACATTCGCAGCTACCGCTTCGCCTCGCGCGTGCTCAGGGGCGGCGATATCGGTTTCGCCGAAGGGTACATGGCCGGCGAATGGGACTCCCCCCGGCTCGCCATCCTGCTGGAGACCCTGGCCCACAACTACGACCACATCCGCCGCCTGTTCGACGGCAACCCGCTGGTCAACGCCGTCAACTGGCTTGGCCATCGGATGAACCGCAACAGCCGCCGGGGCGCGCGACGCAACATCCACGCTCACTACGATCTGGGCAACGCCTTCTATGCGTCGTGGCTGGACGAGACGATGACCTATTCTTCCGCCCGGTTCGATCAACCGGGCCAGCCCCTGGCCGAGGCGCAGCGGGCCAAATACGCCGCTCTCGCCCGACAGATGGACCTGAGGAGCGGCCACAGCGTGCTCGAGATCGGCTGCGGCTGGGGCGGTTTCGCCGAGTTCGCCGCCCGCGAGGTCGGGGCGACCGTGACCGGGATCACCATCTCGCGCGAGCAGTACGACTTCGCCCGCCGTCGTCTGTTCGAGGCGGGCCTGGCCGACAGGGCGACCGTCAGGTTGATCGATTACCGAGACGTCGAGGGCCGGTTCGACCGGGTGGCTTCCATCGAGATGTTCGAGGCGGTCGGCCGCGAGTACTGGCCGACCTATTTCGGCAAGGTCAGTTCGGTTCTGAAACCCGGCGGCCTCGCCGGCCTGCAGGTCATCACCATCCGCCCTGACCTGTTCGACGATTACGAGGCGCGGACCGACTTCATCCAGAAATACGTCTTCCCCGGGGGCTCTCTCCCGTCGGAGCAGCAGCTGGCGCCGGTCGTCTCGGCCGCCGGCCTGGCGTGGCGCGACGTCGAACGGTTCGGCCGTGACTACAGCCGCACCCTGGCCTGCTGGGCGCGGCGGTTCGAGGCGGCCTGGTCGGGCATCCGGCGCGCCTCGCCGCGCTTCGACGAACGCTTCCGCCGGCTCTGGCTGTTTTACCTCGCCTACTGCGAGGCCGGGTTTCAGTCGGGCCGCACGGATGTGATCCAGCTCACGCTCGCCCGGCCGTCCTGAAGCCGCCCGGGCATCCGGCGGCGCGCATCCAGCGTAACTCCTGCCATCCAGGAGAGAGGAGACGCCGATGATCCGGTCCATCCCCGCCGCCGCCGCGGCCGTGGCCGCCGCCGTCGTGCTCGCGCCGGCTTCGGCGCGCGCCCAGGTCGGATCGCTCGATCTCGACCGGTTCGACGGCCGCTGGTTCGAGGTCGAGCGCAGTCCCAACGATGTGCAGAAGACGTGCTGGCGCGCCCGGATCGATTTCACGGCCCGGCCGCAGGCCCGCCGTTACAGCGTGCTGGTCACCTGCACCCGCACCCGCGGCGGGCCGGTGGAGACCCTGCGCGCCAACGCCCAGCCCACCGACGTGACCAACGCGAAGCTCCGTTTCACCCTGAACGGCCTGCTCGGATTCGGTGGTCTGGCGGGACAGAACTACTGGGTCTGGGATCATGATCCGGACTACCGCTGGGCCATCCTGGCCCTGCCCAACAAGTCGGACTGGTGGATCTGGCACCGCGACCAGGACCTCGGCCAGGCCGAACGGACCCGCCTGCTGGCGCGCGCCCGCGCGCTCGGCATGGACACCCGCCGCAGCGTGCGCACGCCGCCGGCGGACTGATGCAGGACATCCAGGCTGTCGGAAGAAAATGGCGCGCCCGGAACGATTCGAACGTCCGACCCTCAGATTCGTAGTCTGATGCTCTATCCAGCTGAGCTACGGGCGCGCTTGGCCGCGAACGGCGAGGGCGGGTCTTTAGCGGACGGGGAAGCGGGGGGCAAGACCGCTCGGCGGCTTTCGTGCGACGATTTCAGGACCCGGCGAGCAGGTCCGCCGGAATGGGCGTTTCCGCCGTCTCTCCCGCCCAGGTGACCGAGGTGACCCACAGCCGCTGGCCGTCGTCGAACAGGGTGATGGCGTTGACGCCACGCTGAACGGGTTCGGCCGCATCGCGCGCCGTGCGGATCTCATAGGCGGACAGCACCTGGATCAGCGGACCGAAACGGGTGACGCGACGTCCGATCTCGCGTTCGTAGAAGGCGTTGGCCTGGAAGTGCGGCGTATTGCGCGTGACGTAGTCGGCCGGCGAGCTGACCCGCATGCGAGCGGTCCCGTCGGGGCCGCGGCCGGCTCCGCCCATGATCGCGCCCGGCAGGAACAGGCCATGGAACCGGGCCCAGTCGCGCGCCTCGCCCGCCTCGCCGGAGATCACGTCGTACAGGGCGGCGACAATGGCGTCGACGGAAGCGACGTCGCCGGGCCGGGCTTCGGCGGCGGGTTGGGGGGCGGCGGCCGGCGGCGCGGCCGGCGCGGTCTGCGCGGGCGCGGGCCCGGCGGCGAAGAGGAGGGCGGCGGCGAGAACCATGGAACGCATGCGAGGACTCCGTCGGGCGTGTCCCCGACCTTGCCGCGACCGCGCCGGATTGACCAGCGGGCGGCGATGGTCTCTTTCGCCGGGGCCTTCCCGCTCCCAGCTTGAAGGCTCAGCCGCTGTACATGAGACGCCGATGACGTTCGCCGCCCCGCCGCTCCGCCCGTGGATCGCCCTGACCGTGGCGGCGGCGCTGGCGCTGGCCGGCTGCGCGGCGCCGTCCGCCGGACCCGCGGCGGTCGCTCCGGTCGCCGCCGAACTTCCCCCGCCGGCGCGAGGCCCGTTCGTGGCGGCGGCCACTCCCCACGCCGTCGAGGCGGGGCTGAAGGTGCTGCGCCGGGGTGGTTCGGCGGTCGACGCCGCGGTCGCGGTGCAGGCGGTGCTCGGCCTCGTCGAGCCGCAGTCCTCCGGCCTCGGCGGCGGCGCCTTCATGATGCACTCCGACGCCGCCACCGGAGAGGTGACCAGCTCCGACGGGCGCGAGACCGCCCCGGCCGCGGCGACGCCGGAGCTGTTCCATGAAAACGGCCGTCCGCTGTCGTTCGGCGAGGCGGTGCTGAGCGGCCGCTCGATCGGCACGCCGGGCGCGGTGGCCCTGCTGGCCATGGCCCAGGCCGAACACGGGGATCTGCCGTGGAACAGCCTGTTCGAGGACGCGGAACGCCTCGCCCGCGACGGTTTCGCCGTCAGCCCCCGACTGGCCGGCTTCATCGCCGCCACACGCGGGCAGGCGCGGACCCGCTGGGCCGATGGCTATTTCACCAAGGCCGACGGAAGCCGCTACGTCGCCGGCGATGTCCTGCGCAACCCGGCCTATGCGGAAACCGTGGGGGGCATCGCGACGGGCGGCGCGGAAGCCTTCTACCGCGGCCGGATCGCGCGCGAGATCGTCTCGACGGTCGGGGAAGGGCCCCGTCCCGGATCGCTGACCCTGGCCGACCTCGCCGGCTACGAGCCGCTCGAGCGTGGCGCCCTGTGCCGCCCCTACCGGATCTACGTCGTCTGCGTGCCGCCGCCCCCGTCGAGCGGCGTCGCCGTGCTGCAGTTCCTGGCCATGGCCGAGCTGACGCCCGACATCCTTGGGGGGCCGGACAGCGCCGACGCCTGGACCGCCTTCGCCCAGCTGCAGCGGCTGATGTACGCCGACCGCGACCGCTACGTCGCCGACCCGGCCTTCATCGGCGTGCCGGTGCAGGGACTGCTGGACCCGAATTACGTGGCGGCGCGCGCCGCCCAGGCGCCGACCCTGGTCGGGGCGGCCGAGCCCGGTTTTCCGCCCGGCGGCGCCTTCCCGGGTTCCGACGCGACGCTGGAGCCCGCCGGCACCTCCCATTTCGTCATCGTCGACGCCGCCGGCAATGCGGTCAGCATGACCACGACGGTCGAGAGCGTGTTCGGCTCGGGCCGGATGGCCGCGGGCTTCTTCCTCAACAACCAGCTGACCGACTTCTCGTTCGAGCCGCTGCGGGCCGACGGCCAGCCCGCCGCCAACGCCGTCGCTCCGGGCAAGCGGCCACGCTCGTCGATGTCGCCGATCATCATCCTCGACCGGGACGGCCGGTTCGTCGGCGCCCTCGGCTCCCCGGGCGGCTCGGCGATCCTCGCCTACAACGCCAAGGGCCTGATCGCGGTGCTCGACTGGGGCCTGTCGATGGAGGACGCCTTCGCCCTGCCGAACCTGGTGGCCAAGGGCGACGGCTTCGGGGCCGACACCGACCGCTTCCCAACCGGTCTGCAGGCGGCGCTGGCCGCGCGGGGCATTCACCTGCGGCCCAACGCCAGCGAGAATTCCGGTCTGCACGGCGCGATCTGGCGACGGGGCGCCGACGGCGTCTGGCGCTGGGACGGCGCCGCCGACGACCGTCGGGAAGGCGTGGCGCGGGTGGAGTGATCAGGCAGGGGGGGCGCGGATCGCCCTGCCGCCCGACGCCTGTTGCCTACTCCGGCTTGATCGACAGCTGGAAGGCGATCAGCCCCTCGGACACGTCGGTGTCGACGCCGTTGCCCGAGCGCAGGCCCTCGGCCTCGATCTCGCGATAGACGAGGCCGATCGAGCTGTGCACCGGGCCGCGGCGCAGGGCCACGCCCAGCGAGGCGTCGCCGAGGAAGGCTCCGGAGTCATGGCTGACCCCCGACCGGGCGTAGTCCCCGTCCCGGTTGCGGGCCCAGTTGTAGCCGACCGCCCGGCCCGAGCCGGCGGCGTAGACATACCAGCGGGCGCGCTCCCCGAACGCCTCCTCGCCCTCGGGCACCAGCCGGTCGAGATCGCGGCCGATCCTCAGGGTGGCGCCCGCCTCGGTCACCTGGCCGCGGCTGCCGACCCCCACGCCCAGATGGGGCGTCAGGGTGACGTCGAGGCCGTTCTCGGTCTGGCCCAGGCTCTCGGTCCAGCCGCGGGTGTAGGTCAGGTCGTAGTGTTCGGCGTCGTAGGCGGCCGGGTCCAGCGGCCCGGGCGGAAGCGGCGAGCCGTCGGCGCGTCGCACCCGGCCCTCCGTGCGCAGTCGCAGGCGGTCGCTGTAGGCTTCGCCCTCGTACCAGATGTCGCGGTTGGAGGCGGCCCAGGTGGACGAGACGTTCCGGGCCGGATCGTAGCCGGCCCAGGCGTCCGCGTCGGCGAAGGTCCGCCCGGCGGCGTCGAATCGCGCGTCGCGGTCGAGCCGGGTCAGAAGGTCGGAAACGGTGGTGGGGCGTTCGCGCTCAACCCGCCACGGATCGGCTATGGCGTCCTGCGTGGGGCGGAATTCCATGCCGAAGGCCGGGGCCGCGCAGGCCGCCAACGCCACAACTCCCGCACTGAACGCCATAGGACGCATCAACGGTCCCCTCAGTCCGTTAACGTCCCCGAGCCTGCACGATCAGAGCCGGAACGCCAACTGACTTTTTCCTGACCGCCGAACGCCTCCGGAGATGTGGCGGTTCCGCCTCAGCTCCAGGCGCGGAAATGCTTGGACAGCTTCAGGCCCTGGCTCTGGTAGTGGCTGCCGCCCTCGCCATAGAGGCGCGACGGCCGCTCGGTCAGCGGCTCATAGACCAGCCGGGCGACGATCTGGCCGTGCTCCAGCAGGAAGGGCGTGTCGTGGGTGCGCACCTCCAGCACCCCTTTCGAACCCGCTCCGTGCGCCTCGTCCGTGCCGAAGCCGGGATCGAAGAAGCCCGCGTAATGGACCCGGAACTCCCCCACCGACGGATCGATCGGGGTCATCTCGGCCGCCTGCATGACCGGGATCTCCACCGCCTCGCGCGAGGCAAGGATGTAGAATTCCCCCGGATCCAGCAGCAGCTCGCCGCGCCGGACGCTCAGCGGCTCCCAGAAGTCGCGCGGATCGTGCCCGTCGATCCGGTCCAGATCGACCACCCCGGCGTGCCGCCGTCCGCGGAAGCCGACGATGGTCCCGTCGGCGCCCTCCAGATCGACGCCCACGCTGCGGGTCTCCAGCTTCGGCGGCTCGCCGGCCTTGAGCCGCAGCTGGTTCAGCCGCGTCCCCGGCCGCACCAGGATCGAGAAGGTCTGCGGCGCGATCTCCAGATACAGCGGCCCGTCATAGCCCTCGTCGACATCGTCGAAGCTGGCCCCGCGATCGGTCAGCAGGCGGACGAACACGTCCACGCGGCCGGTCGAGCTCTTCGGGTTGGCGCGGGCGATCAGCCCCTTCGGCAGGGTCAGCCGCTCCTGTAGCCGGGCGATGTAGACGCAGCCCTTCTCCATCACATAGCCGGCCGACAGGTCGATCGTGTGCATGGCCACGTCGGCGATGCGGTCCTCGACCTCGCGCTGTCCGGGCAGGAACGAGGCCCGCACCCGCCAGGCCTGATCCGAAAGCCGCAGGTCGAGACTGGCCGGCTGCACCTGGTCCGCATCGAACGGCGTCTCCGAGGTGATCGCCCCGCCGGCGATCAGGGCCTCGATGGACTGCGACGGCAGGATGCCGGGAAGGGAGGTCGAAAAGCTCTGCATGGCCTCCGATTACACGATTTCGCGTCGTGTCTCCCCCAAAGTGTTCCGCGCCTCGCCTCGCGCCGCGGACGCTCACGCTTGACGTGCGGCCCGCTTGCGCGACCATGGCCCGATGCACGACACGCCCGCCTACGAAGCCGAGACCGAAGGGGTGCTCGTTCGCGTCCGCCCCAGCTATCTGGCCGGCCAGTCCGATCCCGACGGCGGGCGCTGGGTCTGGGCCTACCAGGTCGAAATCGTCAATCTCGGGACGGAGGCGATCCAGCTGATGGCCCGGCGCTGGGTCATCACCGACGGCCAAGGCCGGGTCGAGGAGGTGCGCGGCGCCGGCGTGGTCGGCGAACAGCCGGTGATCAAGCCGGGCGACAGCTACACCTACGCCTCCGGCTGCCCGCTCGGGACGCCGACCGGCTCCATGGTCGGCGGCTACTATATGACGGATGCGAGCGGGCGATCGTTCGAGGCGGCCATCCCCGCCTTCAGCCTCGACGTCCCGGGCGAGCGGCGGGTGTTGAACTAGCTCGCCGGCTGCCTCAAGGGACCGGCCTGGCGCGGCCTCAAGTAGCCATAAGGGCGCCAGGCCCAATAAAAAACCCCGCCGAAGGGCGGGGGTGAGGGGCTGCGTCAACCCGGATAACCGCAGCCCCGCCCCAGTCTCTCGCCGCGTGCGGGTGCGGCGGGAGGCGGACGGCGGCCCCTCTAGGGGCCATTCGTGTCGGTCGCGAGACCGAATTAGGACGGGTGCGCGAAACTGTATCCGCGCACCCGAATATCGCGCTCAGGCCGCCGCCGACCGCGTCGGCGGCGGCAGCGCCCTTCTCCCTAGATGTACCGGCGCAGCGAGCGGGCCAGCTCCGAGGCGCCGTCCTTGCCGCCCTTGCGGACCTGGGGCTGGTAGGCGACCCGGGCGTGCTCGACGCAATAGACCCCTTCCGACGAACGGCGGCCGCAGAAGCTGAACTCGTTCGAGGACGGGTCGCCGATCGGCCATTTGCACATATGGGCGCCGAGGGTCATCACCGTGGCCGTGCCCGGCAGATCGGGCATGGGCGCGGGGACCGGCGCCTGGACCGGGCGCGGCTGGACCGCCTCGATGCGGCGCGGGGCCGACGGCGCCTGGGTCGGCTGGGCCGCCGGGCGCGGACGCGACGGGCGGAAGGTGGCCCGGGCCGGCTGCGACGGCGCGGCGCGGCCCGACAGGCCCAGACGGTGCACCTTGCCGATGACGGCGTTGCGGGTGACGCCCCCGCCCAGCTGTTTGGCGATCTGGCTCGCCGACTGGCCTTCCAGCCAGAGCTTCTTAAGCGCGCCGACGCGGTCTTCAGTCCAGCCTGCGGTCATAGCCACCCTCCGGGGTCTCGGATTCAATATATGGGGTCGTGGCTGCCCTCCCGGGGCCTCGACCTACCACTAATCGTAAACCAGACCCTAACAGACGCAATATGTGCGAATCAGTCCGTCCACAGAAACCAGATGTAGGGATGGTTAACGGGGAGGCAGCAGTGAGCAGGCAACAGGCAGCAGGCTGAGCGTGTTCGACCCCGTCCCCGGATCGCGGTCCCTGCCTGCTGCCTGCTGCCTGCTGCCCCTTGCGGACCCGCCCCCGCCAGCGCATCTCCGCCCCCATGACCGATCTCGCCTCGACCCGCCCTTCCGGCCTCCCCCAGCCGCGCCGCTATGACGGGGTCAACTGGATCGGGGTGAAGACCCTCTACCTGCGGGAGGTCCGGCGCTTCTGGAAGGTCGGGGCCCAGACCGTCGCCGCCCCGGTGGTGACGACCCTGCTCTACATGCTGGTCTTCGTCGTGGCGCTGAAGGGCGCCCGGCCGCCGTTGCACGGCACGCCCTTCGCCGAGTTCGTCGCCCCCGGCCTGATCATGATGGCAGTGCTGAACAACGCCTTCGCCAACGCCTCGTCCAGCCTGATCCAGGCCAAGATCATGGGCACCTCGACCGACTTCCTGACCCCGCCGCTCAGCCCGCTGGAGCTGACCATCGGCTTCGCGCTCGGCGCCGCCACCCGCGGGGTCGTCGTCGGTCTGGTGACGGCGGTCTGTGTGCTGCCCTTCGCCCGGCTCGGCGTCGCCAACCTCGCCGCCATCGTATGGTTCAGCCTGACC
>NZ_DASWTO010000122.1:0-2955 GCF_036402095.1 Brevundimonas sp.
TCCCCTCAGGCCGCTCCCGCCATGAAGTCATACACGTCCGCCGCCCGCGTCACGGTGATGGCGATGCGGTCCTCGCGGATCTCGATCTCGCCGCGGGCGACCGGATGGTTGTTGGCCAGGATCCAGACCTCGTCGTTCTCCGAGGCGTCGAGCGGGATCACCGCCCCGCGGCCCATCCGCAGTAGCTGGCTCATCGGCAGAACAGAGCGTCCCAGGACGACCGAAATCTCTACGTCTACAGCTTCGATCTGACTCACCGGGTACTCTGACGCTGACTGGGACTGGGCGGGTCGTTGTTGCATGGCGCTCCCGATCCCCACATTGGAGGGAACATGCTTTCCCAGTCCTTAAATTCCGCCGACTCCGGCCCGCCCCTGTCGAAGCTGCTTCGCGAGGACGGCGCGGCCGCCGAGTGGGCGGTGTCGTCCGGCCTCGTGGACTACCCGTCCGCGGTCGCGGCGATGGAGGCCCGCGCCGCCGCCATCGCTGCGGGCGAGGCCCCCGAGCTGGTCTGGCTGCTGGAGCATCCGCCCCTCTACACCGCCGGCGTCTCGTCGAAGGACGCCGACCTGCTGGACGCCGGCCGCTTCCCGGTCCACCGCACCGGGCGCGGCGGCCAGTTCACCTACCACGGGCCGGGCCAGCGCGTGGCCTATGTGATGCTGGACCTGAACCGGCGGGGCCGGGACGTGCGCGCCTTCGTGCGCGGCCTCGAGCAATGGATCATCGGGGCCTTGGGCGAGTTCGGCGTCCCCGCCGGTGTGCGCGAGGGCCGGGTCGGAGTCTGGGTGGAACGCAAGGGGGCCGGCTGGTCGCGCGAGGACAAGATCGCCGCCATCGGCGTCAAGGTCCGCAAATGGGTCAGTTTCCACGGCGTCAGCCTGAACGTGGAGCCTGATCTGGGCCATTTCGCCGGCATCGTGCCGTGCGGCATCCAGGAGCACGGCGTCACCAGCCTGGTCGATCTCGGCGTCCCGGCGACCATGGATGAGGCCGACGAGGCGCTGCGGACCAGCTTCCGGCGGGTGTTCGGCCCGATTGCTGGGGCGGCGCCGCCCGTTTGACCGATGGGGGTAGGGTCTTAAGCTCTGCGGTTGCAGATTCGGGGCGGCGCCGGCCGCCCGAACAGGAACCCGTCTCTGATGCCGTCCCCTTCGCCCGTCCCGCATCACGACGTCGACGCGCTGGCGATCACCACCTTCTTCGACGTGTCGCTGGATCTGCTGGTCATTCGCGAACTGGACGGACGCGTGGTCCGCGCCAGCCCGTCCTGGGAGACAATTCTCGGCCACCGGCCCGTGGAGATGGAGGGCCGCCCGCTGCTGCGCCTGCTCCACCCGGACGATCACGCCGCCACGATGGAGAGCGTGGTCGAGGTCGAGAACCGCGGCCCGAATGACCCGGTCGTCGGCTTCATCAACCGGTATCTGCACAAGGACGGCGGCTACCGCACTCTCGAATGGCGGGCGCGGCGGGTCGGCGATCGCGTCTATGGCGTGGCCCGCGACGTCACCGACCGGGTGGCGGCCGAGCGCGCCCTGATCGAGGCCAAGGCCGCCGCCGAGGTCGCCAACCAGGCCAAGAGCGACTTCCTCGCCAATATGAGCCACGAAATCCGCACGCCGCTGAACGGGGTCATCGGCATCGTCGACACCCTGGCTGGAACCGACTTGACCCCGCAGCAGCGCGAGATGGTCGAACTGGTGCGCGGATCGGGCGTGGTGCTGGAGCGGCTGGTCTCGGACATCCTCGACGTGTCCAAGATCGAGGCTGGTCAGCTGGAGATCGAGATCCGGCCCTTCGATCTCGAGCGCGAACTGGCCGGCGTGATCGACAGCGCCCGGATGCGGGCCGAGGCGGCCGGCCTCGGCTTCGATCTGCGGCGCGGACCGGCGGCGGCCGGCGCCTTCCTGGGCGACAGCACCCGGATCAAGCAGGTGCTCGCCAATCTGCTGTCGAACGCGGTCAAATTCACCGCCAGCGGGTCGGTCGGCGTCGCGATCGAGGTCGCCGAGGCGGCCGGCGGCGACGGTCTCTCGCGCCTGACGCTCGAAGTGCGCGACACCGGCGTCGGCTTCCCGCCCGAACAGGCCGCCCTGCTGTTCCAACGCTTCAGCCAGGCCGACACCACTATCACCCGCCGGTTCGGCGGCACGGGGCTCGGCCTGTCGATCTGCAAGTCGCTGGTGGAGATGATGGGCGGCGCCATGAGCGTCGATTCCACGCCGGGGGTGGGCAGCCTGTTCCGGGTCGACCTGCCTCTGCCCCGCGCCGAAGCGCCGGCCGGAGACGAGGCGCCGGCGAATCCGGCCGCGCGGCCGTCCACCGCTCCCATCCGCGCGGCCAACGATCAGCCGCTCCGGATTCTGCTCGCCGACGACCACCCGACCAACCAGCGGGTGGTGCAGCTGATCCTGAGCGTGCAGGGGGCCGAGGTCGTGACCGTCGACGACGGCGTCCAGGCGCTGACGGCGTTTCGGGCCGACCTGTTCGACCTGGTCCTGATGGACATGCAGATGCCGGTGATGGACGGTCTCGCGGCGACGCGCGCCATCCGGGCCTGGGAACAGGACCATCCCGCCCGGCCGCGCACGCCCGTCGTGATGCTGAGCGCCAACGCCATGGCCCGCCATCGCGACGAGGCGCTCGCCGCCGGCGCCGACCTTCACCTGCCCAAGCCGATCACCGCGGCCGCCCTGCTGGCCGGGATCGCGGCCGTGACGGAATAGCCGCTCCGGTCGGCCGCACGAAAACGCCCCGTCGGCGCGGGCCGGCGGGGCGTTCGTCCACTGTGGCCCCCTCGATCAGTTGGGGCGTGTGCGGGCCGAGCCGCTGGCGCTGGCCCCGGCGCTGACCGAGGCGCCGTTGCGGTCGGCCGAGGCCGAACCGTTCGCCGAGGCGTCGGCGTCGGCGTCCACCCGGCGGTCGCGGCGCGAGCGCCGGTCGCGGCGGTCG
>NZ_DASWTO010000123.1:0-7618 GCF_036402095.1 Brevundimonas sp.
GTCGGTGTTCTTCTTGCCGGTGAACACCACCTTGTCGACGTTGGTGACGACGACATAGTCGCCGCAATCGACGTGCGGGGTGTAGTCGCCGCGGTGCTTGCCGCGCAGACGGTTGGCGATGAAGGTCGCGAGACGGCCCACGACGACGCCTTCGGCGTCGATATGGATCCACTTCTTCGTGACCTCGGCCGGCTTCAGCGAAGCCGTGGTGCTCTTCAGCATGACGAGGGTTCCTGGGAGGACGAACGGGGTGCCCCTCCCGTGACCGGGATGAGCGGAAGGCGCGCTGATAGAGGAAGCGGACAGGAAGGTCAATGCAGCGCATCGTGGTGCATTCGCGCTAGCGCATTGAAACAACGGCATTTTCAGAATACGGTATTAAAATACCGTATGTTCCGGGCCCTCGGCGTCGTCGTTGGCCCGCCCGCCATCCGACAGCGCTTCATCACGCGTCCCCTGTGGCGTCGAGCCTGGGGTCATGGCCCCCGCCATCAGGCCTGACGCTGTGCTGACAATCCCGGAATCCATAGTCGGATTGCGCGGATAATCCCCCGCCTTTCCAGACACATCGCCTTTTCTCGAACCTGTTTCCCGAGCACGTCCGATCCCGGGCGCATAATAGGGCCATCCCGTCGGTGGGGAGGGCGTCGGATCCACGCTCCTCGACGACGGCGGGCTGTGGTCGAGCGATGAAGCCCGGGCGATGGAGAGTCCGGGGGTCCTCGCGGAGGTCGATGGATGGCCTGCGCTTGCTCGCCGCGCGCCTTGAGGTGCGGTCAGATGGCCTCGCGATGCGGGGGTAAGGCCGTCCCGTCCCGGTCGTCGCAAGGCGGTCGGGGCGATCCGTCAGAGGCCCGGACGCAGGGCCGCCAGTCGGAGGGCGTGTGGAAAACGGCCGCGCGGGGCAGCCTGTCTCGTCGAAACGGTAAAACCACAACGCATCCGGGCGAGGCCCGGCTGTCCCGCGCCCTCCCCAACCGCTTTCCCCGAGGCGTCGCCGAAGGCTGCCCGTCACAGAACCATGATGACCCACGCTGCGGGCCCCGTCATAAGACCCCCTGCCCCTTCGGAGTCTTCCATGCGCCTGCAGCGTCGCGACCTACTGACCGGCTCGGCCGCGGCCCTCGCCTTCTCCGGCCTCGCCCGCAGCGTCCGCGCCCAGACCGCGGCCGCCCAGGAAACCTACGTCAACGAGGTGCCCGGCTACGGGCCCCTGGTTCGCGATCCCAACCGCCTGCTCGACCTGCCCGAGGGCTTCACCTACCAGGTCATCTCCCAGAGCGGCGACACCATGGACGACGGCCTGTTCGTCCCCGGCCAGCCGGACGGCATGGGGTGTTTCGATCTCGGCGGCGGCAAGGTCGCCCTCGTCCGCAATCATGAACTCAAGGGCTCCTCGGGCCTGCACCGCAACCTCGGCCCCGGCGGCTTCCATCAGGAGCGCATCGGCCTCCTCGACCCGTCGAAGGGCTACGACACCTACAAGGACGGCCGCCCTCTCCCCGGCGGCGTGACGACGCTGATCTACGACCTCGAGAGCCGCCGCACGGTCAGCCAGCACCTGTCTCTGGCCGGAACCTCGACCAATTGCGCGGGCGGCCGCACCCCGTGGGGCAGCTGGCTGACCTGCGAGGAGACCGAGGAGACTCCCGCCGGCGCTGACGTGACCACGTCACACGGTTTCGTCTTCGAGGTTCCGGCGGCTGCGACCGGTCTCGTCGATCCCGTCCCGCTGAAGGCCATGGGCCGCTTCGAGCACGAGGCCGTCTGCGTCGATCCCCGCACCGGCATCGTCTACCTGACCGAGGACAAGAACGACGGCCTGTTCTACCGCTTCATCCCGACCACCCCCGGCAAGCTGGCCGACGGCGGCCGCCTCCAGGCCATGGCCTTCAAGGACAGGCCCCGCGCCGATACGACCAATCAGGAGGCCCGCGAATGGGCGGTCGGCGACTGGCGCGAGGTCGTCTGGATCGACCTGGAGGACGTCGAGGCGCCCGACGCCGACCTGCGGATGCGCGGTCACGCCGCCGGCGCGGCCCTCGTCGCCCGTGGCGAAGGCATCTTCTGGGGCGAGGGCGAACTCTTCATGACCGCCACCTCGGGCGGCCCCCTGCGTCGCGGCCAGATCCTGCGCTACGTCCCGTCCCGCGACGAAGGCCGCCGCGGTGAGCGGCGACGCCCGGGCCGCATCCAGCTGTTCGTCGAAAGCGCCGACGAGCGGGCCCTCAATATGGGCGACAATCTCACCCTCGCCCCCTGGGGTCACCTGATCGTCTGCGAGGACAACTACTCCGAGGACATCCGCAACCATCTCAAGGGCGTGACGCCGGAGGGCAAGCTCTACACGATCGGGCGCAACGTCTTCGCCGGCAACTCCGAGTTCGCCGGCGCCTGTTTCTCGCCCGACGGCCAGGTGTTGTTCGTCAACATCATGTACCCGGGCGTGACCTTCGCGATCAGAGGACCCTGGACCTCGGTCCGGACATGAACAGGCGCGGCTGCGACCGGCGGACCAGCCACAGGTTCACCGTCGCGACCGCCAGCACCAGCGCCGCGCCCGCCTGATGCAGGGCGCCCAGCCACAGCGGCACGGCGTTGATCAGGGTGACCACGCCGAGCGCCGCCTGCAGCCACAGCGCCGCCGCCAGCGCGAAGGCCGCCGCGCCCAGCCCCTCCGCCAGCCGCCAGCGCCACGCCTGAAGCGCGTAGAGCGTCCCCCCCACCAGCAGGCCGTAGGCCATGATCCTGTGGTTGAACTGCACCAGCGCCTGGTCGTGCAGGAAGGCCAGCGCCCCCTTGCTCCACGCCACCGGGGCCAGCACCTCGCCGTTCATCAGCGGCCAGTCGGTATAGACGAAGCCGGCCTTGGCCCCCGCGACCAGCCCGCCCAGCAGGCACTGCAGGAAGACCGCCCCCAGCAGGATCGCCGCGCCCCGGCTCCATCCGACCGGATGGCGCGAATGCTCCTCGCCGTTCCAGGCCTCCAGCCCGGTCCAGATCAGCCCCATGAAGATCAGCAGGGCCAGCCCGAGGTGAACCGCCAGCCGCTCCGGCGCCACGTCGACCCGCTCGCTCAGCCCGCTCGACACCATCCACCAGCCGATCAGCCCCTGCAGCCCGCCCAGTCCGAGCAGCACGACACAGCGAACGATCAGCCGCCGCGGCATGCGGCGCAGGATGAGGAAGGCCGCGAACGGCAGGGCGAACACCCCGCCGATCAGCCGCCCGAGCAGCCGGTGGAACCACTCCCACCAGAAGATGCCCTTGAACTCGCCCAGCGTCATGCCGGCGTTGACCTGCTCGTATTGCGGGATGGCCCGGTATTTCTCGAACGCCTCGGCCCAGTCGGCCACGGTCATCGGCGGCAGCACGCCCATGATCGGCTTCCACTCGGTGATCGACAAGCCCGATCCGGTCAGCCGGGTTACGCCCCCGACCACCACCATCGCCAGCACCAGCGCCGCCGTGACGAACAGCCAGACGGCCACGGCCCTGCTCCGATCGCCCCCGCCCAAACGCTTCATTCGACGCCCGCCGTCCCGACCGTTACAATAATCGCCGCGCCGCTGGTCCGACGCCCGAGCGAGCGGTATGCCCGCCCACGACGGCGAGATCGAGTCGCTTTTGGACGCCGCCGCGTCGCAGGTCAGGAGAAGCCGGGTGCAATACGCCGACATCGTCATCGCCGTGCTGGGGGCTTTCGCGCTCGCCTGGACCGCCGACGCGCTGACGGGCCGCCGCGGCCTGTTCGCCACCTCCCTGGTCTCCGGCGTCGCCGCCGTCTGCGGCTGGTTCCTCGCCGTGCGGGTCTTCGCCGTCTCGACCATGGACGGCTGGACCTGGGTCGGCTGGTCGCTGGCGGCCTCGATCATCGCGCTCGCCGCCTTCTTCCTGTTCCGCAACAAGCGCTGACATGGGCCCCCGCACCCGCCGCTTCATCGCCATGCTCGGCGTCCTGGCCTTCCTCGTCTTCTGGATATGGGGGGCCATCGCCCTGCGCGGCCTCCTGCCGCCGGGACCGCTCATCGATCTGGTGGTCTACGCGGTCGCCGGCATCGGCTGGGGCGTCCCGCTCTACCCGCTGTTCAAATGGGCCGAACGGCCCCGCGACTGAGTCAGCAGCCGGGGCCAATTGCAAAGGGCCGCCCGAAAGCGGCCCCCTGACCAACCGTCTTCATCGAGGAAGATGGTCGGAGCGACAGGATTCGAACCTGCGACCCCTTGACCCCCAGTCAAGTGCGCTACCAGGCTGCGCCACGCTCCGAGAGGGGCTCCCTATAGACGGGGCGCCCGTCCCCCGCAAACCCAAAAACGAGGCGTCAGGCGGTTCTCGAAAGAACCGCCTCGAGACGCGCCCGCGCGCCCTCCAGTTCGGCCAGGACCTGACGCAGCCGCACCGACGAAGCGCCGGTCGGAACCGCCGTGGCGGGCTCGGGAGCGGCGCCGCCCTCCGGCTCGAACGTCACCGTTCCGTCCGGATCGCCATAGACGGCCAGCCGCTTCAGCCCCTGCTCCCGGTGCAGACGCTGCACGCCCTTGATGGTCAGGCCGTCCTCATGCAGCAGCCGCTTGACCGCCTTCCGCAGCACCACGGCCTGCGGCCGGTAGAAGCGCCGGCCGCCGGCCCGCTTCAGCGGCGTGATGAACGGGAATTTGGTCTCCCAGAAGCGCAGCACGTGCTGCGGCGCCCCGACCTCGTCAGCGGCCTCGGAGATGGTGCGGAAGGCGTTCGGGCTCTTGGCCACGACGGATCAGGCGCTCACGACGGCGTCGTGAACCCGGCCCTTCATGATCTGCGAGGCGCGGAAGCTGATCACCCGGCGCGGATGGATCGCCGCCGGCTCGCCCGTCTTCGGATTGCGGCCCATCCGGGCCCGCTTGTCCCGCACCTGGAACACGCCGAAGCCGGACAGCTTCACCGTTTCTCCGCGTTCCAGCGACTCGATGATCAGCTCCAGGGTCCGCTCGACAAGGGCCGAGCACTCCTGCCGCGACAGGCCAACTTCCTCGTGGACCGCCTCACACAGGTCCGCCCGCGTCAGGGTCTGGTGCTGAGCCAATGGTCCGCTCCCCTTGAAAAGTCCGTCGCGGGCATAAAAGAGCAAGCGCCTTCAAATGGAAAGGCGAATTGCGCTCTACAGGCGAAAGGCGCAGGCGCCCCAGGTCAGCCCGCCGCCCATGGCCTCCGCCAGGACGAGGTCGCCGCGCTTGATCCGGCCGTCCTGAATCGCCGCGTCCAGGGCCAGCGGGATCGAGGCGGCCGAGGTGTTGGCGTGGATGGCCACGGTCGAGATGACCTTGTCCTCGTCCAGGCCGAGCCGGTCGCCGACGCCCTTGATGATGCGCTGGTTGGCCTGGTGCGGCACGAACCAGTCGACGTCCGCGATCTCGATACCCGAGGCCTCGCAACAGGCGGTGATCGCTTCGGCGATGTTGACCACGGCGTGGCGAAACACCTGGTTTCCGGCCATCCGCAGATGCCCGACCGACCCCGTCGTGGCCGGTCCGCCGTCGACGTACAGAAGGTCGGTCTTCGAGCCGTCGCAGCGGAGGGCGAAACCCAGCAGGCCTTGATCGGCCTTGGTCCCCTGCCCCTCGCGCGGTTCGACCACGACGGCCCCGGCGCCGTCGCCGAACAGGACGCAGGTCGAGCGGTCGCTCCAGTCCATCAGCCGGGTCATCTCCTCGGCTCCGATGACCAGGGCGCATTTCGCCAGGCCGCGGGCGACGAAGCCGTCGGCGACGCTGAGCGCATAGACGAAGCCGGAGCAGACCGCCTGGACGTCGAAGGCGATGCAGGTCGGCACGCCCATCTTGCGCTGCACGATCGACGCCACCGACGGGAAGGTCATGTCGGGCGTGGTGGTGGCCACCACGATAAGGTCGACATCCGCCGCGCTGCGGCCGGCGTCGCGCAGAGCCCGTTTCGACGCCTCCACCGCCAGGTCGCTGGTCGGCTGGTCGTCGCGCGCCTTGTGCCGCTGCCGGATGCCGGTGCGCTCGACGATCCACTCGTCCGAGGTGTCGACGATCTTCGCCAGATCGGCGTTGGTCACGACCTGTTCCGGCAGAAACGAGCCGACGCCGGTCACGGCGCTGCGAATGACGCTCACTGGGGTGTCTCCATGGCCGCAGTCTCGGCGGCCGGCTGTTCAAGCACGACGGTCAGCCGGTTCAGGCTGTCGCTGACCTTCTTCAGATAGTCGCTGCGGGCCAGATCGACAGCGATGCGGATCGCATTTCCGTAGCCCTTGGCGTCGGCGCCGCCATGGCTCTTCACCACGATGCCATTCAGGCCCAGCAGCGGGCCGCCGTTGATGGCGCTGGGATCGATCTTCTGGCGCATTCGCTTCAGCGCCGGAAGCGCCAGCAGGGCCCCCGCCTTCGCCGGCACGCTGGAGGTCAGCGCCTCCTTCATCAGGGCCGAGATGAACCGCGCCACGCCCTCGGCGGTCTTCAGCGCGATATTGCCGGTGAAGCCGTCTGTGACGACCACGTCGACCGTCCCCCTGGCGATGTCGTCCCCCTCGACGAACCCCTTGTAGTCGAGGCCGAGCCCGCCCTCGCGCAGGATCCGGCCCGCCTCGCGGACCTCCTCATGCCCCTTCATGTCCTCGGAGCCGACGTTCAGGATGCCAATGGTCGGCCGGCCGCCGCCATGCACGGCCGCATGAAAGGCCTCGCCCATGATGGCGAACTCGACCAGCTGCTCCGCATCGCTCTCGACGTTGGCGCCGACGTCGAGCACGGCCGTGATTCCCCGCAGCGTCGGCCAGCTGGCGACGATCGCCGGCCGCTCGAGCCCGTGGGCGGACATGCGCAGGATCAGCTTGGAGATGGCCATCAGGGCGCCGGTGTTGCCGGCCGACACGACGGCTCCGGCCTCGCCCGTCTTCACGGCCTCGATCGCGTTCCACAGGCTGGAGCCCTTGCCCCGGCGCATGGCCTGGGCGGGCTTCTCGTCCATGGCCACCACCTTGTCGGTGTGCCGCACGTCGCAGACGTCTTCGGCCAGACCGCATTTCGCCATTTCCGCGCGGATCGCGGCCTCGTCGCCGTGCAACAGGAAGCGCACGCCCGCGCCGCCGTGGCGCTTGCGATAGTCGCGCACGCCCCCCACCACGACTGGCGGGCCGTGGTCCCCGCCCATGGCGTCGAGCGAAATCATAACCGGGGATGACAAGCCGTTTCGACTCCGTCGCGCCGTCAGCCCGGCGCCTGTCAGGCGCGACGATAGCGCCGCACCGGGGGGATGCAACCGCGCCGCCGCTGCGTCAACCTTCGTCCGAAGGACGCAGTTGCTTCAGCACGGCGAAGGGCGAGATTTCAGTCGGCTCGGGCGGCTGCACGAACTCCGCGCCCGGCTTGCGGGGGAACGGATCAAGCTGCAGGGCCAGCTGTTCGACCGCATACTGGCCGAGATCGATCTGGCCGCCCTCGATCAGGTCCGGCGATTCGTCATCGAGGGTGATGACGATCTCGTCGGAATCCTCGTCCACCGCTTCCGCCAGCGACACGACGAACGGCGCATCGACTTCAACGGGAAGCGGCTCCAGCGTGATCCCGCAGGTCTGGGCCAGGCTGGCGCGCAGCCGGCCCGACAAACGCCAGCCGC
>NZ_DASWTO010000124.1:0-11842 GCF_036402095.1 Brevundimonas sp.
TGCCGCCCCGCCAGATAGACCATGCCGCTGCCCGCGCCGCCGCCGGTAAAGCCGATATCGGTCATCAGCGCCTCGCCCGGACCGTTGACGACGCAGCCGATGATCGACAGCGACATCGGCGTGGTGACGTGGGCCAGCTTCTCTTCCAGCACGCCGACGGTCTCGATGACGTTGAAGCCCTGCCTGGCGCAGGACGGACAGGCGATGATGTTGACGCCGCGGTGGCGCAGGCCCAGCGACTTGAGGATGTCGAAGCCGACCTTGATCTCCTCGACCGGATCGGCGGCCAGGGACACGCGGATGGTGTCGCCGATCCCGGCCCACAGCATCGAGCCCATGCCGATGGCAGACTTGATGGTGCCCGGCCGCAGCGGACCGGCCTCTGTGACGCCGAGGTGCAGCGGGCAGTCGATGGCCTCGGCCAGCTGCTGGTAGGCCGCCACGGTCAGGAAGGGATCGGAGGCCTTCACCGAGATCTTGAACTCGTGGAAGTCGTGGTCCTGCAGGATGCGGGCGTGGCTGAGGGCGCTCTCGACCATGGCCTCGGGGCAGGGCTCGCCGTACTTCTCCAGCAGGTCGCGCTCCAGCGAGCCGGCATTGACGCCGATCCGCATCGAACAGCCGTGATCCCGGGCGGCCTGGATGACCTCGCGGACGCGATCAGGCGAGCCGATGTTGCCGGGATTGATGCGCAGGCAGGCGGCGCCCGCCTCGGCCGCCTCGATGCCGCGGCGGTAGTGGAAATGGATGTCGGCCACCAGCGGCACGCGGGCCTCGCGGGCGATGGTGCGCAGGGCGGCGGTGGACTCCTCATCCGGGCACGAGACGCGAACGATGTCGGCCCCGGCCTCCTCCAGCCGGCGGATCTGGTCGAGCGTGGCCGCCGCGTCCGAGGTCGGGGTGTTCGTCATCGACTGGACGGTGATCGGCGCGCCGCCGCCCACGGGAACCTTCCCCACCATGATCTGGCGGCTCTTGCGGCGCTCGATGTGGCGCCACGGGCGGACGTGCCCGAGTTCGGATGCGTGGTCGTGGCTCATGTCGGCTGCAACATAGGCGCTGGATTGCGGCAAGGCCACGACGCCGGCGCCAGATTCCGGACGCCGCGATCAGCCCCCGGTCGAGCCGCCGACGACGTTCTGCACCGTGGCGGCGGCCTGGAGCTGGGCCTGCGCCTGGGCCTGGACGGCGGCGGTGCGGGCCGCCTCGGTGCGGGCGGCGACCGCCGCGGCGGCCTGCCGGGCGAGGGTCTGCGCTCGCAGGTTCAGCTGGGTCAGCGGGGTCTGGACGGCCTCGAGCGCGCCGCCGTGTTCGCCGTTCAGATAGACGTCGAACGCCGAGACGTCCTGCACCTCGACGGTGGCCGCGACGTTGGCCGGGGCGCGCCAGGCGTCGCCGGCCGCCAGCTGGCGGGCGAAGAGGACGCGCCCGTCGGCCATGCGCACGATCAGATAGGCCGACTCGCGCGCCTGCAGCACCACCTGCGAAGCGCTGGCCGAGGCGCCGTAGATGGCGCCGCGCGGGTTGAACGCCTTCTGCACCGGGGGCGCGGCCGCGGCGGCGGCGGCGAGACCCTCGGGCGAGGCGGGATCGATGCCGGTCAGTTCGGCCTCGAGGCCCGGCGTGATATAGAGGGCGGGCACCGTCTGGTCCGGCGGGGCCGGGCGCGGCGCGGTCAGGCGCATGAACTGCTGCTGCCCCGGGACGGCGCCGAGGGTCCAGCTTTCCGGAACGGCGGCGATGTCGGACGGCTGCGGGGCGCGCATCAGGCTGACGCGCTGGAACACGTTCCAGCCGACCACGGCCAGCACCAGCGCCATGCCGGCGGCGATCAGGCGCGGCGAATAACGTTTCACCTCCTCGAAGGCGACGCCGACCGGAGGCTGCAGCGGCACCGACGGGTCGGGCGCCTCGCGCTTGAACCGCTCGACCGCCAGCTGTTCGTCCAGCCCCAGGGCGGCGGCGTAGGCGCGAACGTAGCCGATCGAGAAGACGCGGTTGGGCAGGACCGAGAAGTCGTTCTGCTCCAGCGCCGTCAGATAGCGCGACGGCACGCGGGTGATGGTGGAGAGTTCGGCCAGCGAACGGCCGGAGTGGGTTCGGGCGATGCGCAGTCCGTCGCCGAGAGTCGGCGCGTCCGTGACGGAAGGAACCACATCCTTCCAGTCGGGATGATCCCGAAACTCTTCGGGGTTGTTCCCCGTATCCAGCGCCATCCGGCCTGACCCCATACTCAGTGCGCCCGAGGCGTCCTCGTGCGCGGTACTCGACCCCGGGGCCTGTATCATATCGGGATGACAGTTATGGCCTGCCCCCGCAGACCACCCGGTTCCGGCTTGTGGATAACTCATTTGAGTTGACCGATCAACGATTTGTTAGGCATCCGGCCGTTTTGGGCCCGACGTTTCAGATCGTGACGTTCAATTTCCGGGCCAGCGATTCCAGTTCGCCGCGGATGGACCCCGACGAGGAGCCGAGCAGGTTGGCCATGCCGCGCCGGGCGGCGGGCAGATCGGCGGAGAGGATCATCCGCTTGACCGGTCCGACGCCGCCCGCAGGCGCTGACAGCCGGGTGAACCCCAGCGTCAGCAAGGCGAAGGCCTCCAGCGGCCGGCCCGCCAGTTCGCCGCACACCGAGACCGGGGTGCCGGTATCGGCGCATTTCTTCTGGATCTCGGCGAGGGCCCGAAGGGCCGGCGGCGACAGCGGATCGTAGCGGTCCGAGACCAGCGGATTGGTCCGGTCGGCGGCGAACATGTACTGGAACAGGTCATTGGTGCCGATCGAGACGAAGTCCGTCAGCGGCAGCAGGGCGTCCAGGTGCCAGAGAAGGGACGGGCATTCGATCATCGCCCCGACGCGCAGCAGGGCCGGCAGGGCCCGCCCCCGGCGCCGCGCCCAGGCGCATTCGACATCGACCAGTTCCCGGGCGGCGCGGAACTCGTCGACCGTGGCGATCATCGGGAACATGACCCGCAGCTCGCGTCCCGCGGCGGCCGTCAGCAGGGCGCGCAGCTGCAGCCGCAGCAGGCCGGGACGGTCGAGACCGAGGCGGATGGCGCGGCGGCCCAGGGCCGGGTTCTCCTCCCGCTCGGTCACCAGATAGGGCAGGACCTTGTCGCCGCCGATGTCGAGGGTGCGGAAGGTCACGGGCCGCTCGCCGGCCGTGTCCAGCACCAGCTTGTACAGCGCCGCCTGGCTGTCGAGGCGCGGCAGCTCCTCGGAGACCATGAACTGGAATTCGGTGCGGAACAGGCCGATGCCCTCGGCCCCGGTGGCGTCGAGATTCTCGAGGTCGACGGCGAGTCCGGCGTTGGTCAGCAGGATGATGCGGGAGCCGTCGAGGGTCACCGAGGCGACGTCGCGCAGGCGGGTGAACTCGGCCTGCCGCTCGCTGCGCACCTCGATCCGCGACTGGACCGCCGACAGCATGTCGGGGCGCGGCCGCAGATAGGCCTCGCCGGTCTCGCCGTCGACGATCACCAGGTCGCCTTCGGACAGGCGGTCGCGCAGCCCCATGAGGCGGCCGACGCACGGAATCTGCAGCGCCCGGGCGACGATGGCGGCGTGGCTGGCGGCCGACCCCTCCTCGAGCAGCAGGCCTCTCAGCTTGTGGCGCGGATACTCGAGCAGGTCGGCCGGGCCGAGGTTGCGGGCCACCAGAATGGCGTCGTCGGGCAGGTCACGCTCGCCGGGCCGGTCGCCGGCCAGCAGCCGCAGCAGGCGGTTCGCCAGATCCTCGAAGTCGTGCAGCCGTTCGCGGATATAGGGGTCGCGCGCCGTGGCGAAGCGGGCGCGGTGCTCGTTGCGGACCCGGTCGACGGCCGCCTCGGCGGTCAGGCCGGTGCGCACCGCCTCCTCGAGCGACCGGTTCCATCCCCGGTCGTCGGCGAACATGCGGTAGGTCTCGAGCACCTCGAAGGAGGTGCCCGCCAGCTTGCCCTGGCCGCCCTCGAGCAGGCCGTCGATATTGGCCTTCAGCGCGATGAGGGCCTCGCGGAGGCGGATTTCCTCGACCTGCGGATTCTCGGCCAGCAGGTTCTCCGGCGGCACCGGCGCCTCGTGCAGGACGACGTGCCCATAGGCCAGACCCTCGGCGAACCGCTGGCCCTTGAGCCGCTCGGGCCGGTGCGGCGCCACCTCGATGTCGCGCAGTTCGTCCTGGGCCAGCAGCTCGCCCGAGGCCACGGTCTCGGCCAGGACCATGGCGATGGTCTGGATGTCCTCGACCTCTTCCTCGTCGTAGCGGCGCTCGGACCGGTTCTGCACGACCAGCACGCCGATGGCCCGGCCGCCGCGCAGCAGGGGGGCGCCGAGGAAGGCGTGGTAGGGGTCTTCCCCCGTCTCCGGGCGATAGGCGAAGCTGGGATGCGACGGGGCGTCCGACAGGCTGATCGGCTCGGCCGACCGCGCGACCTCGCCGACCAGACCCTCGCCGGGGCGCAGACGGGTGGTGTGCACAGCCTCGGGCTTCAGGCCCTGGGTGGCGAACAGCTCCAGCTCGCCGGACGCGCGCCGCAGGTAGATCGAGCACACCTCGGCGACCATCGACTGGGCGATGATGCGGACGACGGTGTCGAGCCGCTCCTGCGCCGGCGCGGCTCCGGCCATGGCCTCGCGGATCTGGCGAAGGAGGTTGCGCGGCCCCCTCGTCGTCAATCCGCCCACCGGCATGCCGTCGCCCTACAGTCTGACGCCGACGCGCGCTGCGACGGCTACGGTTACACCATACAGAACTACCGTCAGCGCGCACCCGGCGAGAAGCGCGGGCCAGAAGCCGACGCCCCGCCGCAGCAACGCCGGGATCAGCAGGAACATGGGCAGGGAAGGAATGACATACCAGAAGGTCGCCTGGGCGTGATCCGCGAGACGGGCGACGTCGCGGGTGTCGCGCCACAGCCAGATCATGCCCAGCACCGAGACCAGCGGCAGGGAGGCGATCAGGGCGCCGAGCGCGGCGTTGCGGCGCCCCGTCTCCGACACCAGCCCCACCAGGGCCCCCGACAGCAGGGCCTTGATGACCGCATACAGCATCAGACCGCTTCGAGACCGTAGGCCGCGTGCAGGGCGCGCACCGCCAGTTCGGCGTAGGCGGCGTCGATCAGCACGCTGATCTTGATCTCCGAGGTGGAGATGGCCTGGAATTTCACGCCCTTGTCGGCGAGGGCCCGGAACATGGTCTGGGCCACCCCGGCGTGGCTGCGCATGCCGACCCCGACCACCGAGACCTTGGCCACATCCTCGTCGACGCGCAGTTCCTCGAAACCGATCTCCTGCTGGGCCGCGCGCATCAGCTCGGCCGCCCGCTGGGCGTCGCGCCGGCCGGTGGTGAAGGTCAGGTTGACCGCGCCCTCGGTGCGGGCCTGGCTCTGGACGATCATGTCGACGTTGACGTTGGCCTCGGCCAGCCGGGTGAAGACGTCGGCGGGGGCCTCGACCCGGTCCGACAGCCCCAGCAGGGTGATGCGGGCCTCGTCGCGGCTCATGGTCACGCCGGATACGATGCGTTTCTCCACGATTTCCTCCTCGTCGCAGATCAGGGTGCCGGACTTGGCGGGCAGGACGCCGTTTTCGTCGGGTTCGATGAAGCTGGACAGGACCCGGACCGGGACCTGTTTCGCCATGGCCAGCTCGACCGAGCGGGTCTGCAGCACCTTGGCCCCGAGCGAGGCCATCTCCAGCATCTCCTCGTAGGAGACCTTTTCGAGGCGGCGGGCGCGGGACTCGATGCGCGGATCGGTGGTGTAGACGCCGTCGACGTCGGTGTAGATGTCGCAGGCGCAGCCCAGCGCCGCCGCCACGGCCACCGCCGAGGTGTCGGATCCGCCGCGGCCGAGGGTGGTGATCCGCCCGTCGCGGGTGACGCCCTGGAAGCCGGGCACGACGGCGATCTCGCCCCTGTCGAGCGCCGCGCCCAGCACCTCGCCCGGCACATCCTCGATCCGCGCCCGCCCGTGGGCGTCGTCGGTCAGGATCGGAATCTGCCAGCCCATCCAGCTGCGCGCGTTGAGGCCCATGTTGCGCAGCGTCAGGGCCAGCAGGCCCGAGGTCACCTGCTCGCCCGAGGCGACGACCACGTCGTATTCGTCGTCCGACAGCTCGATGCCCTGCGCGGGCCGTCCGGCGCCGTCGGTCCAGGCCACGAGTTCGTTGGTCTTGCCCGCCATGGCCGAGACCACCACCGCCACCTTCCTGCCGCTGGCCGCCTCGGCCGCGACGATGCGCGCGGCGCGGCGGATGCGTTCGAGGTCGCCCATCGACGTGCCGCCGAACTTCATCACCAATCGGCTGGAGTCTGGCCGCGTCATCGTGGCGTGTCGCCCCATCTTGCGTGGAAGGCCGCGCGGGTTCATCCCTCGGCCCATGGCCGCTTCTAACGACACGCTATCGGCGCGCAAACCCCAAAGCGGCGGGGATTTCACCGACCGCGCCGAGGGGCCGTCGATCGATCCGGCCGACGTGGCGCGTTTCTCGGCCCAGGCGGCGGAATGGTGGGACGCCCGCGGGCCGTTCGCGCCCTTGCACAGGTTCAATCCCGCCCGCCTCGCCTTCGTCCGCGACAAGGCCGCCGAACGCTTCGGCCGCGACATCCGCACCCGCGAGCCTTTCGCCGGCCTGAGCCTGCTCGACGTCGGCTGCGGCGGCGGCCTGATCGCCGAGCCGATGCGCCGGCTCGGCTTCGAGGTGACCGCCATCGACGCCTCGTCGGAGAACATCGGCACGGCCCGGGTCCACGCCGCGCAGCAGGGGCTGGACATCGGCTACCGGGCGGCGACGGTCGAACAGCTCGAGGCCGAAGGCGCGGGTCCGTTCGATGTCGTTCTGGCCCTGGAGGTGATCGAGCACGTCGCCGACCCCGAGGCTTTCGTCCGCGCCTGTTCGCGCCTGGTGAAGCCGGGCGGGATGATGGTCGTCGCCACCCTCAACCGGACCCTGAAGTCGCTCGCCCTCGGCAAGGTCGCGGCGGAATATGTGCTGCGCTGGGTGCCCGCCGGAACCCACGACTGGCGCCAGTTCCTGAAGCCGGACGAAATCCGGCTGATGCTGTCGGCAGAGCCGGTGGCCGTGACCGGTCCCTATGGCCTCGCCTACAATCCGCTGACCGACCGCTGGAGCGAGAGCGACGACGCGGGCGTCAACTACATGATGGTCGCCACGCGCGACTGAACGCGGTTCATCCCGCGTTCATCGACCTGACCTCGAAGTAACGGGACAGCCAAGCTTGACGGTGAGAAGAAGGGGCTCCCCCTCAACTCCCTCCCCGGAGCTCATCCATGAAACGCCTCATCGTCCTCGCCGCGGTCTCCGCCAGCCTGATGGCCTCGGCCTGCATCACCGTGATCGACGCCGACAGCGACGACCACGTCGGCTGGCACGGCCAGAACGCCCAGCCGTTCGACGGCGCCCGCGAGGACTGCCGCGCCCGCACCGGCCGCAACGAACACAGCGACGCCTTCGCCGCCTGCATGGCTGAAAAGGGCTGGACGCGCGGCGAGGACTAGAGCGCGCGCGTCATGTAGCGGGCGTCCGGCCCGTAGCCGGCCAGCTTCGCCCGCATCGCCGGACTGTCCACGACGACGAAGCCGTGCCCTTCCCAGAAGGGTGCGGCGTCGTTCACCGCCACCAGCGCCAGCGCCGGCCAGCCGTCGGCCCTCGCGTCCGCCGCCAGCCGCTCCATGACCGGCCGCGACCAGCCGCGGCCCCGGACGCCCGGGTCGAGGGCGAGGTCGTGGAGGTACAGAACCGCCGCGTCCGCCGGGATCGCCTCGATCAGGGTGTTCAGCGCCGGCGCGTCGTCGGCCCGCCACGGATAGGCGACGAGATAGCCTTTTGGCCTTTCCCGGCCGTCGGCGAGCACGAAACAGCCGCCGGGGTTCAGCGCCAGCCGGTTCGCGAAACAGTCGCGGCCCTCGAAATGATCGGGAAACCCGACGGCCGCGATCCCGGCGACGGCGTCGAGATCGGCCGCCGTCATCGGCCGCCAGTTCAGGCGGGACAGCGGGTGTTCAGCGGGGCCGCCCTGAAATTCCATTCCATGCTCCGGGCCTGTCCGCCGATCTCGCCCTCGATCCGGGCCGTCAGGGCGTCGCCGTCGCGTTCATAGATGACCCGCGTCGGAAAGTCGTTTTCCGCATTGGCGAACACGGCGCGGCGCGGCCCGCCCTCGATCAGGACGAAGGCGGTGGGCGGCGATCCGCCCGGTTGGGCGACATAGGCGAAGCCCCGCGGCGTCGGGCCGATATGCGACACCTCGAACGAGACCTCGCCCCCCGAAACGGTCACGGCGTGGCCGACGCTCAGTCCCGCGCGCGGATCGCTCCAGGTTTCCGAGACCTCCCGGCCGCGGGAGCAGTCGAGCCAGTATCCGGCCATCCACGACAGGTCCGGCGCGGGGGCGGACTGGGTCAGGAGGGCGGCGAGAACGGCGGCGGTCGGCATCGGTGAAATCCCCTGTGGTTCGGAGCCACCCTAGTGCGGCGACAGCGGGCCCGGCTTGTAGGATTGCGACGCGAGACTGCGCGCCAGTCCGACCTGCTCGCGCGCCCACGCCGTCGCCGTGCAGCCGAGAAAGCGGCGGAAATCCCGCGCCATCTGCGGCTGATCGAAATACCCCGCACCCAAACCGGCCTCCAGCCAGCCGGCCGCCTCCGGCCCGGCGGCGTGGTCGAACACCCGGCGGAACCGCAGGATCGAACGCAGCAGACGCGGCGGAACGCCGACCCGGTCCCGGAAGCGGCGCTGCAGGGCCCGGTGTTCGGTCGGCGAACGCGCGGGAGAGGGTCGGTCCTGGCCGGCGGTTTCGATCTCGGCCCGCACCGCCGGATCGAGGGACCAGCCTGCCGCGCGCCGCTGATCGTCAAGCCAGCGGGTCATCACCGCCACCTGCGCCGCCGCGTCCCCGGCCGGGGGCCGAACCCCCGCCGTCCGCGCCTCCATGTCCAGTCGCCGGTCCGTCGCCTCCGCCAGCGCGACGCCCAGCCAGTCACGGGCGCCGTCGGGCTCGAAGCGGACGGCGACCAGCTCCACCGGTCCGACCGGGCGGAGCGCCAGCGGCCGGGTCATCTGGCCGGCGAACAGGGCGCGGGGCTGCAGCCGGAAGACGCCGTCCGGCCCCTGCTCCTCGTACGGCGCGCCGATATCGACGACCAGTTCGGGGCAGCCGTCGGGGGCGATCCGCTGCACCCCCGGTTCCGGCGCGGGGGCCGCGTAGGTCCAGATCGTCCGCACGAAAGGGCGCAGCGATGCAGGCGGCTCGAACTCCTGATAGCGCTCCCCCTCCCCCGGCATGGCGCGTCAGTTCAGCTTCGCGGGGTCGGGCGGCGGCGGCGGCAGGGGCGCGCAGGGCACGCCGTCCTCCTTCAGTTTGCGCACCTCGGCGGGCGTGGCCTCGCCGTAGATTTCGCGCTTCTCCGAACGGCCTTCGTGAATGTCCCGCGCCTCGCGGGCGAAGGCGTCGCCGACGTAGTCGAAATTCTGCTCGACGTGGCTGCGCACCTCGCGGGCCATTTGCATCATCATGCCCTGCAGCCTGGCCGGGTCGGGCGCGGTGCCGGACTTGCGCGTGCCGGCGACGGCGGGGGCCATGATCTGCTTTCCGATCGCCCGCGAGCCGCAGACCGGGCATTCGACCAGTCCGCGCGCCGCCTGGTCGTCATAGTCGGCCGACGTCCCGAACCACGCCTCGAAGCCGTGGTCGGCGTCGCAGCGGAGGGCGTAGCGGATCATGACGCCAGAGGAGCGGGGGCCGCGAACTCCCGGTCGTGGGTCAATTGCGGCACGGCGTTGCGGGCCCGCGTCACCGCCTCGAGGTCCAGGTCGGCGAACAGCACGCCCGGCGCGTCGTGATCCAGTTTCGCGACCACCTCGCCCCATGGCGCCACGACCATCGAATGCCCCCAGGTGCGGCGACCGTCCTCGTGCTCGCCCGCCTGGGCGGGGGCCAGAACATAGCAGCCGGTCTCAATGGCCCGGGCGCGCAGCAGCGTCTCCCAGTGCGCCTCGCCGGTCGGCACGGTGAAGGCGGCAGGCACGGCGATCATCACCGCTCCCGCCTTGGCCAGCGCCCGGTGCAGCTGGGGAAAGCGGATATCGTAGCAGATGGTCAGGCCCAGACCGCCCCACGGCGTGCCGGCGACCACTGCGCCGTCGCCGGGCCGGATAGAGGCGCTCTCGCGCCAGCGCTCGCCCGTCGGCAGGTCGACATCGTAGACGTGCAGCTTGTCGTAGGTCGCCACGACGCCGCCGGCGTCGTCGATCAGCATCGAGCGGTTGGCGGCCCGGTCGTCGCCGTCGTGGCCGGACCTGACGATGGCCGAGCCGATCAGCAGCCACACGCCGAGCTCGCGCGCCAGATCGCGCAGCTTGCGGACCGCCTCGTCGCGGTCCTGGGTCTCGAGCACGGCGTCCCGCGCGGCCCGGTCCTGGATGACGAAATTGGTCGCCTCCGGGGTCAGGATCAGCCGGGCCCCGCCCGCCGCCGCCTCGCGGATCAGCGGCTCGACATGGGCGAAGGCGGCCCCGGGGCCGGCCGGGGTGCGGGTCTGGATCAGGGCGATCGGAAGCGTAGCCATCAGGCCTCGAGCAATGCGTCCAGCTGGCCCTTGCGGTCAAGCGCGTGCAGGTCGTCCGAACCGCCGACGTGTTTTCCGTCGATGAAGATCTGGGGGAAGGTCATGCGCCCGCCCGAGCGCTGGATCATCTCCTGCTTCTTCGCGGGATCGTTCGAGGCGACGATCTCGGTGTAGTCGGCGCCCTTGCCGTCCAGCAGGGCCTTGGCGGCGTAGCAGTAGCCGCAGCCGGGTTTGGTGTAGATGACGATGTCGGCCAAGGGGGTCTCCAGATTCCGTAGCGGCTATGTAGGCAATTCCCGCGCCGTCCGCACCCGGGCGACCACCGCCAGATCGACGGCGCGGGCGCCGGCCTCGATCAGCGCGCGGGCGCAGGCCTCGGCGGTGGCGCCCGTGGTCAACACGTCGTCGACCAGAAGGATGCGCCGGCCCCTGACCCGCCGCCGTCCTTCCGCCGTCACCGCGAACGCCTTCTTCACGTTCAACCGCCGGCCGCGCGCCGACTTGCCGCCCTGCGAGGTGGTGTGGGTCTGCCGGACCAGGGCGTCCGGCAGGTAGTCGAGGCCGGCTCCGCGGGCCAGCGGACGGGCGATCTCCGCCGCCTGGTTGAACCGGCGCGACAGCAGGCGGAAGCGGTGCAGCGGCACCGGAACCACGGCGTCGGCCGCGTCCAGCAGCGGCGCCGCCGAGCGGCTCAGCCAGCGGGCGAACAGCGGCGCGAAGGGCTGGTGGTCGCCATGCTTGAACTTGAGGATCAGACCGCGCGACGCCTCGTCGTAGACGCAGGCGGCGCGGGCCCGGGCGAAGGCGTAGGGCTGGGCCAGACAGGCGGCGCAGCGCGGTGCGGCGAACACGCCGCCGTCCATTTCGAAGCCCGCGCCGCAGCCATCGCAGACCGGGTCCTCCAGGAAGATCACCCGCGCCCAGGCGTCCGCCGTCAGACCTGCCGAGGCCGTCGCTTCGGGGCTGTCGTGCGCCAGCGGCGGCATCAGCAGATCGGCCGCGCCGCGGGCCAGCGCGCGCAATCCCGGCGCAAGCCGCGACCGGACCGCTTCCAATCGCTCGCGCCAACCCCCATTCTGACCGGCCATGAACGCCTCCCCCGGTCCCCCCGAGATTTTCGACAGCCGGCGCCGCGCGGCGAAACTGACGCGGGGAGAAAAGGGCTTCGCGGCGGCCGATTTCCTGCACGTGCGGGCCGCCGGGAACGCGGTGAACAGCCTGGAAGTCATCCTGCGCGACTTTCCGGACGCCGTCGACCTGTCGGCCCGGCC
>NZ_DASWTO010000125.1:0-7839 GCF_036402095.1 Brevundimonas sp.
GGTCTCGGGCGCGCTCGCGCGGCTGGGCACCAAGTCGAAGGCGCTCTCGACCCACATCACCTTCGTCGGCAAGCTGACGGATGCGCTGGAGGCGGGAGTGGGGAATCTGGTCGACGCCGATCTGGCGAAGGAAAGCGCCAAGCTCCAGGCCCTGCAGACGAAGCAGCAGCTGGGAGTTCAGGCGTTGGGCATCGCCAACCAGACTCCGCAGCTGGTCCTGTCGCTGTTCCGCAGCTGATTGTTATCCGGTTCTCGCAGGCGCCGGGGGGCTCGCCCCCCGGCGCCTCGTGCGTTCAGCCGAGGCCCAGCATCTGGTAGACGGCCAGGAAGGCGCGGCTGACCAGCTCCCAGGCCACCCAGACGAAGACGCAAACGCCGGCCACGCCGGCCCATCCCACCAGCACCACCAGCCCGTCCCGCTGCATAAGGCCGAAGCCGAAGGTCGAGATGATCAGGGCCGGCACCAGATTGCCGCCCCAGATGGGCAGGATCAGGATGAAGGCCAGCGCCACCGTGGCCACCCCGATCAGCACCTCGGAAACCTGGCTGGTCATGATCGACAGCCGTGGCCGGGACAGACGCTCCACCTGTTTGACGCGCGGCAGGACCTTCTCCAGTCCCGATCGGTAGGCGGCGCGCTCGATCCACCGCCGCAGAGCCCATTTCGGCAACCACAGCTGGTCCTGCCGCGTCATCAGCTGCAGGCCCATCAGCAGCAGCGGCGCCCCGAGAATGGTCGTTGTGCCGGGGATGATGCCGATGGCGATGTTCATCAGCCCGAAAAACAGCATCAGAGCGCCGAATCCGCGCTCGCCGAAGGCGTTCACCAGCTCGCCGAGATACAGCTTCGGATCGTGCTTGTCCCCGATGTCCTCGAGCACCTGCGAGAAGGGTCGTGTGTCGCTTTGATAGTCGTAGTCGGGCATGGGCGGTGCGGGACTCGCGCGACGGGGTTCTTCGATCTAGGCGGGACGGCGGCTGCGCGCCACTTAACAAACATCCATGCAGGTCAGGCGATCCGGCCGATCCAGTCGAAGCCGTGGCTCACGCTGGCCACGATGATCCGCCAGGCGAGGAACAGCACGGCGACTGTCGCCGCGGTCAGCAGCCATCCTGCGATCACGGCGAGGCCGTCCCGCTGCATCACGCCCAGAGAGAAGAAGCCGACCGCCACCGCCGGCAGCAGATTCCCGCCCCACACGGGCAGCACCAGAACGATGGACAGAAAGACGCAGGCGATGCCGATCAGCCCCTGGCCGAACGATCCGGTCAGGAAATGCAGACGCGGCCGCGACAGCCGTTCGGTCAGCTTCAGCCCGCGCTGGAAGCGTCCGATCAGCTTGCGGAATGTGGACCGCCTGACCGACGCCCGCTCCGTCCAGCGTGGAACCCAGAGCTCGTCACGCCCCCAGGCCAGCTCCATCGACAGCAGCAGCAGCGGCGCGCCGGTCAGGGTCGTCCCGCCCGGCGGCCAGGGCATCATATTGATGAGGGCGAAGAAGAACATCACCGGCCCGAAGGCCCGGTCGCCGAACGCCTCGACCACTTCGCCGAGGCACAATTTTTCGCCGCGGCGCGCGGCCAGCTTCTCCACCACCTCGGAGAAGGCGCACGGCCGGCCGCTCGACGTGACGATCAGCGTCATGCGGCGACGCTAGCCGGACCGGGGCCGACGGTCATCCCGGTTCGCCCGGCGCGGTCAGTGCTTCACGTGTTCGGGCTTGCCCTTGCGTTTGGTGTGGGCGAACTCCTCGAGCTGTTTCTCGCTCATCGACATCATCGATTTCGAGGCGCCCTTCAGTTCGGATTTGGGCGTATCGCCCCGCTTGGCGGACAGGGCGGCCCCGGCGGCCTTCTGCTGGGCGGCGGACTTGGCGGGCATGGCGGTGTCTCCTTTCGCGGACGGGCAACCGCCGTGGCTCCATGACGGTTCCGCCGCGCACGCCGGACGTCGTTCTGCGATCGGGGCGGATGTGTTA
Organism: Brevundimonas sp.; assembly: GCF_036402095.1. Lineage (GTDB taxonomy): Bacteria > Pseudomonadota > Alphaproteobacteria > Caulobacterales > Caulobacteraceae > Brevundimonas. The sequence continues at coordinate 1,980 of NZ_DASWTO010000125.1, forward strand.
GGGACGGTTCGTCGGACGGAGGATCGCCATGCGCATCACCACTCTCGTTTCAGGCCTGACCGTGTCCTTCGCGCTTGCCGCCTGCGGGCAGGGCGGGGACCAGGCGGACGCCGCAAAGTCACCCGAGGCCCGCGCCCGCGCCGAGGCGGGCATGCCCGAGGGCCCTAGGCCCGGTCTTTGGCGCGTGACCACCCGAATGACCGGCATGCCGGCGGGCATGGAGCCGCCGCCGGTCGAGACCTGCATCCGCGAGGCGAAGTTCGAACCGCCCCAAGGCGCGACTCCGGAGGCTCCAGGCATGACCTGCGAGCAGCAGTCCTTCCGCCGTGAAGGCGACGCCATGGTCGGCCACATGGTCTGCACCACGGCCGATGGCGTGCGCACCGTCACCGACACGCGCGTGTCGGGCGATTTCACGCGCAACTACACCATGGAGGTGAAGAGCACGACGACGCCGGCGTCCTCGATGGCCGAGGTGACCATGGTGATGAACGCCGAACGGCTCGGCGACTGCCCGGCGGAGTCAGCCGCCCAGTAGCTCCCGCCCGATCAGGAAGCGCCGGATCTCGTTGGTGCCGGCGCCGATGTCGTACAGCTTGGCGTCGCGGACCAGCCGCTCGACAGGCCATTCCTTGGTGTAGCCGGCTCCGCCCAACGCCTGGACGGCCTCCAGCGAAACCTTCACGGCGTTCTCACTGGCCAGCAGGATCGCCCCCGCGGCGTCGTAGCGGGTGGTCTTGCCCGCGTCGCAGGCCCGGGCCACCGCATAGACGTAGGCGCGGGCGCTGTTCAGGGCCACGTACATGTCGGCCACCTTGGCCTGCATCAGCTGGAAGCTGCCGATGGCCTTGCCGAACTGCTTGCGCTCGCGGACGTACGGCAGAACCACGTCCAGCGCGGCCTGCATGATCCCCAGCGGCCCCGCCGACAGCACCGCCCGCTCATAGTCGAGCCCGCTCATCAGCACGCCGGCGCCGCCGCCGACCGGTCCCATGACGTTCTCTTCCGGAACCTCGCAGTCCTCGAACACCAGCTCGGCCGTGTCCGAACCGCGCATGCCCATCTTGTCCAGCTTCTTCGAGACGCTGAATCCCTTCATGCCCCGCTCGATCAGGAAGGCCGTGACCCCGCCGTTGCCCTCGCCGGTGCGGGCGTAGACCACCAGGGTGTCGGCCGAGGGGGCGTTGGTGATCCAGAATTTGGTGCCGTTCAGGACGTAGCGGTCGCCGACCTTCCTGGCTTGGGTCCGCATCGACATCACGTCGGATCCCGAGCCGGCCTCGGACATGGCCAGCGAGCCGACGTGCTCGCCCGAGATCAGCTTCGGCAGATACTTGCGCTTCTGCTCTTCGGTGCCCCAACGCCGGATCTGGTTGACGCACAGGTTGGAGTGAGCCCCGTAGCTCAGGCCGATCGAGGCCGAGGCGCGCGACACCTCTTCCATCGCCACCACATGCTCGAGGTAGCCGAGTCCGAGGCCGCCGTACTCTTCCTCGACGGTGATGCCGTGCAGGCCCAATTCGCCCATCTCGGGCCAAAGCTCGCGCCGGAACTGGTTCTTCTCGTCGATCTCGGCGGCCAGCGGCGCCAGACGGTCGGTCGCCCAGCGGGCAGTGGTCTCGCGGATCATATCGGCGTTTTCGCCGAGGCCGAATTCCATCGATTGGGGGGCGTTGGGAATGCTCATGCGGGGGGCGTAGCACTGCGCCGCGCGACAGGCAAAGTCAGTCCCTGCGGCCCCACCGCACGTACAGATTCCACGACGACACGCCGACGCAGATCACCCCGATCAGGGCCAGGACCCAGCCGATGACCGTGTAGTCGTTGAGTGACGAGTCATCGAGCATCGCCTTGCGGAAGGCGGCGGCGGCGGCGGCGCAGGCCGTCAGCCCGGTCACGCCCATGATCAGGAAGGCGCCCGTGACGCTCCAGTCGAAGCGGCGGGGGGCGGCCGGCTCGACCTCGTGCCGCAGCACCGACGGAGCCGGCTCTTCCTCGAACAGCGCCGCCTCCTCGTCGGGCGCCGCCGGCTCGCCGCGCTGGTCGGCTTCCCATGCCGGACGCGCCGTCTCGACGAAGTCCGCCTCCGTCGCCGGCGTCAGCACCAGCGGCTCGTCCATCGGCGGGAAGGGCGAGACGCCCGGAGCCGGCGGAACCAGCGGAACGACCGGCTCCGGCGGGCTGGCTTCCGCCGCCGGCGGAGTCGCCGGTTCGGCCTCCGCCCCGACCTGGGCCTCGACCCCAATCTCGGCCTCCGAATGGGGCTCGGGCCCACCCTCCGTCTCGGGCGCCGACTCCGGGAGGCCGGTCGCAGCGGCGGTCCCGGCCTCCGCGCCGGAAACCGCCGGCGCCGACGGAAAGCCCGGCAGCGGGCCGATGATCGCGGCGGCGTAGGGGGAATAGCGCTGCAGATGGATGGTGGTCACCGGCGCTGCGGCCTCGAACGGCGTCGGCTCGAACACGGGGATCACCGGTTCGGGCGGCGTGGCCTCGGCCGGGGCATCGGGGCCGGGCGGCGATGGCGCTTCGCCCAGCAGGCTGGCGACGGCCGCGGCCCGCGCATCCGCCGCGGTTTCGGCCTCCGCCGTGTCCTCCACCGGCGGGGGCGGCAGCGGCGCGGCCAGCAAGTCGGCCAGATGCATCGGCGACGCAGGATCGGCGACGAACAGGGCGCGCTCAGCCGCACGGCGGCGCAGTCGGGCGTCGGGCGAAGTCGTTTCGGGCCAGCCGATCAGGGCGTCGGCGGCTTCGCCGGCATGACCCTCGTTCAGCCGTTGGAGCACGTCCGAGGCCAGGAACCGCTCGACCCCGACGGATATGGCGAAGCTGGCGAGGGCGTCGAACTGGTGCTGGTTCAGCGGCGCCGAGACCCGTTCATTCAGGGCTTTGACCACCGGCAGCAGGTCGTACTGCAGCAGCAGCTCGGCGTCCGGCTCGCTGACGGTCAGTCCCTCGCGGGCGGTCAAGGTGTGGCCGTAGCCGATGACCCAACGGCCGTCCTCGTCCCGCACCGCGCGCGGCCGAAAGCCCTCGAAGCTCTTGATGAGGACGACTCCCTCGCGGGAGACCTTCAGACGTTGGGTGGTCGCGTCGGACACCGGATTGACCCAAATCGAGACGGACGTGCTCGCTCAACGGGAGAACCAGCAATCTCCGCGCCGGTCCAGAGGGGACTAGAGCAGGACGATCGTGGCCAGACCGAGGAAGATCAGGAAACCGAAGAAGTCGGTCGTCGCCGTCACGAACACGGCCGAGGACACCGCCGGGTCGAATTTCAGCTTCGACAGGGTCAGCGGCGTCAGCACCCCGACCGTGGCGGCGACCAGCAGGTTCAGCACCATGGCCGCCGCGATCACCAGACCGATCCGCCAGTCCTCGTCGCGGAACCACAGGGCCGTGGCCACGCCGATCAGCGGCGCCAGCACCAGTCCGTTGGTCAGCCCCACCGCCAGCTCCCGCCAGAAGGTGCGCGGCGCGTTGGAACTGTTCAGCTCGCGCGTCGCCAGCGCCCGCACCGTCACGGTCAGCGCCTGGGTGCCCGCATTGCCGCCGATGGCCGAGACGATCGGCATCAGCACGGCGAGGGCCACGATCTGCTGGATCGTCCCCTCGAACCAGCCGATGACGCTGGCCCCCAGCACGGCGGTGGCGAGATTAATCGCCAGCCACGGCACGCGACCGCGCACGATCTCGGCCACGTTCGAGCCGCGGTCCTCATCCGAGACGCCGGCCAGACGGAGGATGTCCTCGCGGTTCTCCTCCTGAATGATGTTGACGATGTCGTCGACGGTGATCTGGCCCACGAGGCGGCCGGCGGCGTCGGTGACGGGGGCCGAGATCAGGTGGTATTTCTCGAAGATGTAGGCGACCTCTTCCTGGTCCTGGTCGACCGTGATCTCGTTGACCGGATCCATGATCTCGGTCAGGGGCGTCGGCCGCGGCGCGCGCAGCAGGCGGCTGATGGCCACGCCGCCGACCGGCTTGTTCAGCGGATCGACGACATAGATGTCGAAGAACAGCTCGGGCAGCTCCTCGCCCTGCTTGCGGATGTGGTCGATGGTGTCGCCGACGTTCCAGAACTGCGGCGCGGCCATGACCTCGCGCTGCATCAGGCGGCCGGCGGAATCCTCGGCGTAGCCCAGCGAGCTCTCGATGGCCGCCCGGTCGACGTCCGGCATGGCCGCCAGCACGCGCTCGCGCTGGTCGTCCTCCAGATCCTCGACCACGGCGGCGGCGTCGTCGGAATCCAGTTCCTGCAGCGCCTCGGCCAGGGTCAGGTGCGGCACCCGCTCCAGCACCTCCTCGCGGATGCCGTCGTCCAGCTCGGGCAGGGTGTCGGCCAGCAGGTCGGCCGGCAGCCACAGCACCACCACGGCGCGATGCTCCGACGTCAGGAAGCCCATCAGGTCGGCCACATCGGCCGGGTGCAGGTCTTCCAGCAGCGAGCGCAGCTTCAGGCCGTCGCCGGCGTCGGACGCGTCGACGACCTTCTCGACGAAGCCGGGCGTCAGGACATAGTCCTCGTCCAGCGCCACATGTTCGATTTCATCGTTCTGGACAGGAGGCAGGGGGGCGGTTGCGGTGTTGCTCACGCTTGGCCCTCCCTGATCTATCAGCGTTTCGCCGATGCGCGTCCCTGGAATGGCCCGCCCTATGGCCGACCGGTTATGCGGCGTCTCTCAACCATGGCGCCGACCGGGTCAAGACAACCACAGGCGTTTGCTGGCGAAGGCATGCCCGGAGCCAGACTTCAGATACCGCTCGAAGGACTCGGCCTGCGGGCGGTTCGAGAAGGCGATGTAGGTCACCAGTCTCCACGGACAGTGCCTGGACGTATGGGTTGACCGGCCGGCGTTGTGATCGTCGAGGCGCGTCTTGAGGTCTGCGGTCACGCCGACATAACGCTTCGTCGGATCGCTGACGCTCTCGATCAGGTAGACGTAGTGCACAGCGCCCTCGTCGAGCAGCCCTGCTTCGCCAAGGCTTCGCAGGGCATCCTGCTTCGCCTCGCGCCGATGATCTAGTCCTGCGAAGCCCCGAAGGGGCGAAGCAGGATGGTGCGGTCGAGAAGACTCGAACTTCCACTCCGGTTAGGGAACAGCGACCTCAACGCTGCGCGTCTACCAATTCCGCCACGACCGCTCGCATCGGAGGGGGGCTGATAGCGGAGAGCGCGGCGGAAGGGAAGGGGGGAAGGAGGGCTTGGAAGTTAGGGCTTAGGAATTAGGGGGAAAGGCGCTGGAGCCGGACTGGGACGGCTTTTCAAGCTTGCCGATGAGCGCCCTGAACATGCGGCCGAGTTCGTCGGCGTCGGCAAGAAGGCCTCTAGTCGATAGTTGCGGCGCCACGCCTACCCGTTCGGCAAGTATCAGGTGCGTCTCAAGCTCCTTCAGGGAGCCTTGGGCGATCCGAAGAAAATGGGCGTAGCTCCCCCGGCTGGACCGGCCATAGCCTTCGGCGATATTGGCCGCGACCGATGCGGCGGCCCTGCGACTTTGCGAGGTCAAACCGAACAGTTCGTCTCGTGGATACTGGCGGCTCAGATCGTAAGTCGTCACGGCGATATCCATCGCCTTCTGCCAGACCAGCAGGTCCCGATAACTACGCACTGCCGGCATGAAAACCTCCGTACGCAGCTGACTCCCGGGCCCAAGCCCTAAGCCCTAAGCCCTAAGCCCTAAGCCCTAAGCCCTAAGCCCTAAGCCCTAAGCCCTAAGCCTCCCCTCAGGCCGCTCCCGCCATGAAGTCATACACGTCCGCCGCCCGCGTCACGGTGATGGCGATGCGGTCCTCGCGGATCTCGATCTCGCCGCGGGCGACCGGATGGTTGTTGGCCAGGATCCAGACCTCGTCGTTCTCC
>NZ_DASWTO010000126.1:0-7148 GCF_036402095.1 Brevundimonas sp.
GTTGAGCGAGGTCGGGATCAGGGGGGCGAGGTCGAAGACGCCGCTGATGGCGACGGCGGCGGCGGCGCGGCCCTCGCTGAGCATGCAGGCCGCCATATGGCCGCCGGCGGAGTGGCCGAAGACCACGGGGCGGACCCCGGACCGTTTGTGCACGGCTTCGACCGCGGCCCGGACCTGACGCAGGATATGACCGAGGCGGACGGCGGGAGCGAGGTCGTAGGAGGGGATGGCGAGGTTGACGCCGTGGGCCAGGAGCGCCGGGGCGAGTCCGGAGAACCAGCTGCGGTCCAGCGCCTGCCAGTAGCCGCCGTGCAGGAAGATGGCGACGGGGGCGTCGTCTCCGGCGGAGAACAGGTCCATGACCTCGCGCTCCCCGGGACCATAGGCGATCTCCTGCGGCGGATGGGCGGCGCGGGCGGCCTCGGCGGCGGCTCGCCAGCGCAGCATGACCGCCTGATGGTCGGGCACCCGGGCGCGGTTGTTGTATTCGGCCTCGAGGTCGATCGCCGCTTCGCCCTTACCCGTCACGCTGTCATCCGCTAGAGGAAGCCCTCGAACCTGAGGGACCGCCGCCATGATGACCGCCATCTTCGTCTTCATCAAATGCGAGCTGGGCCACGCCAACGACGTGGCGGCGGATATCGTGGACAATGTCGAACACGTCTCGGAGGTCTATTCGACCTCGGGCCAGTACGACCTGCTGGCCAAGTTCCAGCTGCCGAAGGACATGGACATCGGGACGTTCGTGACGAAGTCGGTGCAGACGCGGGCCAACATCCGCGACACTTTCACGGTGATCACCTTCTCGCCGTTCCTGCCGACGAAATAGGCGCTGACGCTGACGTAACGTCACCCCTGAATCGCTGCTAACGTCCTTTGGACGGAGGCGCTGATGACCGATCTGGAGACTTTCCGCGCGGAGACGCGGGCGTGGCTGGAGGCGAACTGCCCGGCCGAATGCCGCGGGCCGGTGAAGAGCGACGAGGAGCGGGTGTGGGGCGGGCGCAACGCCGTCTTCCCGACGCCGGCGCACAAGGTCTGGCTGGAGCGGATGGGCGCGCGCGGCTGGACCGCGCCGGAATGGCCGACGGAATACGGCGGCGGCGGGCTGAGCCGGGAGGAGGCCAAGGTGCTGGCCTCGGAGATGCGGCGCATCGACGCCCAGGCGCCGCTGGCCAGTTTCGGCGTGTGGATGCTGGGACCGGCGCTGCTGGCGTTCGGGACCGAGGAACAGAAGCAGCGCTTTCTGCCCGGGATCGTGCGGGGCGAGATCCGCTGGTGCCAGGGCTATTCCGAGCCGGGCGCCGGGTCTGACCTGGCGGCGATCCAGACGCGGGCGGAGGATCGCGGCGACCACTGGATCGTCAACGGCCAGAAGGTGTGGACGTCCTACGCCGACAAGGCGGACTGGATCTTCTGCCTGGTGCGCACGGACCCGGAGGCGCCCAAGCATCTGGGCATCTCCTTCGTGCTGTTCGACATGGCGACGCCGGGGGTGTCGACGCGGCCGATCACCCTGATCAGCGGCAAGAGCCCGTTCTGCGAGACCTTCTTCGACGACGTGCGGGTGGAGAAGGCCAATCTGGTCGGGACCCTGAACCGCGGCTGGGACGTGGCCAAACACCTGCTGGCGCATGAGCGGACCATGATCGGCGCCATGGGCGAGATCGCCGGGGGGCGGCCGCTGGGGCAGGTCGCCACCGGATCGTTGGGGGTCGACGACGAGGGGCGGCTGGACGAGCCGATGCTCCGGGCGCGGATCGCCGAGCTGGAGGTCGACGCGGCGGCTTTCCGGCTGGCCATGGAGCGGACGGGCGACCAGGCGAAGGCAGGGCAGGCGCATCCGGCCATCGCCTCGATGCTGAAATACTACGGCTCGGAGCTGAACAAGCGGCGCCACGAACTGCTGATGGCGGCGGGCGGAGCGGACGCGCTGGAGTGGGAGGGCGAGCGCTCGCGCGACGGGGCGATGGCCCGCGACTGGCTGCGCACCAAGGCCAATTCCATCGAGGGCGGGACCAGCGAGATCCAGCTCAACATCATCGCCAAACACCTGCTTCAGCTGCCGGGGGCCTGACGGATGCCGCTGATCCTGACCGAAGAGCAGATCATGCTGAAGGAGGCCGCGGACGGCTTCCTGAACGAACACGCGCCGATCGCGCACCTGCGCAAGCTGCGCGACAGCCGTGATCCCGACGGGGTGTCGCGCGACCTGTGGCGGGCCTTTGGGGAGATGGGTTTCGCGGGGGTCCTGATCCCGGAAGAGCACGGCGGTTCGGGGCTGGGCGCGGTCGAGGCCGGGGTGGTGGCCGAGGCGCTGGGACGGACGCTGACGCCATCGCCGTTCCTGGGCTCGGGGGTGCTGGCGGCGACGGTGCTCAAGGGCGGCTCGGACGAACAGCAGGGGGCGTGGCTGCCGCGGATCGCGGCGGGCGAGGCCATCGTGGCGCTGGCCGTGGACGAGGGGCCGAAGCATGCGCCGGCGCGGATGGCGACCATGGCCGAGCGCTCGGGCAACGGCTTCCGGCTGAACGGGGCGAAGGGGTTCGTGCTCGACGGCCACATCGCCGACGCCCTGATCGTGGCGGCCCGGACGGACGAGGGGATCGGCCTGTTCCTCGTCGATCCGTCCACGGACGGTGTCGCCGTCGAGCGGACGGTGATGGTCGACGCACACAATGCGGCGCGGGTGACGCTGACGGATGTCGCGGTCGACGCGGATGCGTTGATCGGATCGGTCGAGGGCGGGGAGGCGCTGCTGGAGGGGGCGCTGAACCTCGGCCGGGCCTGCGCGGCGGCGTCGCTGACCGGGGCGGGGGACCAGGCCTTCCAGACCACGCTGGAGTATCTGCGCACGCGGAAACAGTTCGGGAAATTGATCGGCGAGTTCCAGGCGCTGCAGCACCGGGCGGCGCATCTGTTCTCGGAGATCGAGATCGCCCGGGCGGCGGTGATGGGGGCCCTGCAGGCGCTGGACGCCGGCAGGGAAAGCGCGCCGCTGGCCGTCTCGGTGGCCAAGGCCAAGGCCGGGCGCGTCGCCGAACTGGCGGTGCAGGAGGCGGTGCAGATGCACGGCGGCGTCGGCATGACCGACGAATTCGACGTCGGCCTGTTCATGAAGCGGGTGCGGGTGCTGAACGAACTGCTGGGCGACGCGGGATTCCATCAGGAGCGGATGGCGCGAAGCCAGGGGTTCTGAGGCTCCGGTATCTCCCCGGGGTGGCGAGGCCGGGCGGCGGCGGCTAAACCTCCGGGAGGGAGACACGCACCATGACGACGCGAGCCAACGCGCCCCTCTACCTGTCCGGCTTCGGCAACCATTTCTCGACCGAGGCCGCGCCCGGCGCGCTGCCGGAAGGGCGGAACTCGCCGCAGCGGGCGCCGATGGGGCTGTACGCCGAGCAGCTGTCGGGGACGGCGTTCACGGCGCCGCGCAGCGAGAACCGCCGGTCGTGGCTGTACCGGCTGAGGCCGTCGGCGCAGCATCCGGCCTATCGGCCGTTCCGGCAGGGTCTGGTGCGCTCGGGACCGTTCCACGAGGCGCCGCCGTCGCCGAACCGCATGCGCTGGGATCCTCTGCCGACGCCGACGGAGCCGACCGACTGGGTCGAGGGGCTGGTGACCTATGGCGGCACGGGCGATCCGGAGACCCTGTCGGGGATCGGCATCCATCTGTACGCGGCGAACCGGTCGATGACCGACCGGGTATTCTACTGCGCCGACGGCGAGCTGCTGATCGTGCCGCAGCAGGGCGAACAGGCGTTCATCACCGAGATGGGACGGATCGACGCCCGGCCCGGCGAGATCGTCGTGATCCCGCGCGGCGTGCGCTTCCGGGTCGAGGTGACGGGACCGGTGCGGGGTTATGTCTGCGAGAACTACGGCGCGGCCTTCCGCCTGCCGGATCTCGGCCCGATCGGCTCGAACGGCCTGGCCAATCCGCGGGATTTCCAGACGCCGGCGGCGGCGTTCGAGGATGTCGACCGGAAGACCGAGTGCGTGCAGAAATTCGGCGGGCGGCTGTATGCCACCACCTTCGATCACAGCCCGCTGGACGTGGTCGCGTGGCACGGCAACCTGGCCCCGTACAAATACGACACCGCCCGCTTCAACACGATCGGCACGGTCAGCTACGATCATCCGGACCCGTCAATCTTTACGGTCCTGACCTCGCCGAGCGACACGGCGGGGACGGCCAATTGCGACTTCGTGATCTTCCCGCCGCGCTGGATGGTGGCCGAGGACACCTTCCGCCCGCCGTGGTTCCACCGCAATGTGATGAGCGAGTTCATGGGGCTGGTGCACGGCGAATACGACGCCAAGGAGGGCGGCTTCGCGCCCGGCGGGGCCAGCCTGCACAACTGCATGAGCGGTCACGGGCCGGACCAGGCCTCCTACGATAAGGCGGTGGCCGCCGATCTGAAGCCCGTGAAGATCGAGAACACCTTGGCCTTCATGTTCGAGACGCGGCTGCCGATCCGCACCACGGAATGGGCGCAAACCTCGCCCACCATGCAGCTCGACTACGACGATGTGTGGACGGGATTCGAGAAGGGCCGCGTGACATGAAGCGACTGATGATGGCGGCGGCGCTGTTCGCGGCGGCCTGCCAGCCGATGCCGGCGACCGACGGCGGCAAGACCGATCTGGCCGAGGCGGCGCCGGCGGCGCAGACCCCGGCGGACGAGGCCGCCGCCTGCGCCGCGCGGGGCGGCAAGATGCTGCCGCAGGGCCGGATGCAGACGATGCGCTGCGTGGTGTCCTATGCGGACGCAGGCCGGCGCTGCACCGACGGCGACCAGTGCGAAGGCGACTGCCGCATCGAGGAGGCGGCGGGGACGCCGCACGCGGGCGCCAGCGCCGTCGGCCAATGCCAGGCCAACAGCAGCCGGTTCGGCTGCTACACCACCGTCGAGAACGGCAAGGCCGAAGCCACCCTCTGCGTCGACTGAACCTATGCATCCGGCGGCGAACGGCGGCGTTTTCGCCTCATGAACCTGGCTGAGATCGCCGCCCTGCTGGGCCTGAACCTGGGCCTGACGCTGACGGCGATGGCGGGGTTGTGGGCGCTGTCGGGACGGGGGCGCCGGATCGGCTACCTGGACGGGGTCTGGCCGCTGGCGATGGCCGCTCTGGCCGCAACGACCTTTCTGCTCGCCGACGGCGATCCGGTCCGCAAGGGGCTGCTGCTGTGGCTGGTGGCGATCTGGGCCGTGCCGCAGGCCTGGCGGCGGCTGTCGCCGGCGGCGCGCACGGCGGCGGACGACCGGTACGCCCGGACCCTTGAGGCGTGGGTGCGTCGCGGCTGGAGTCCGGCGCTCGCCTCGCTGCTGCTGATCGTCCTGCCGCAGGGGGCCCTGGCGTGGCTGGCGGCGCTGCCGGTGCAGCTGGGCCAGGTCGACTTCCTGCCGCCGGTCGGCTGGGCGGGCTGGGCCGGGGCGGTGCTGGCCGTGGCCGGGATCGGTCTTGAGGGGTGGGGCGCCCTGAGGCTGGCAGGGACGCGCAAATCGCCGCCTCTCCCGCCCGCGGCCGCCACGGGCTGGCGCCGATGGCTTGAGCGGCCCGACTATCTGGGCGACCTGGCCGTTGGGTGGGGCCTGTTTCTCATTGCAGCGGAAACCGGGCCCGGGCGATGGTCGGTCGTCGGCCCTGTCTTCCTGACCCTGGCGCTCGCCCACTGGGCGAAGACGGAAAACCCCCGCCGCGTGAGCGACGGGGGCTGACCGTTCGAAGGGTTTACGCGGGCTTCATGACGGCCCGCGGTGTTCCGTCTTACTGACCCGGGTTCGCCGTCGAGGGCGAGGTGTTCGGGGTGTTCTCGGTGGTCATGCCGCCGTCGGCGTTGCCGGCTTGCTGCTCGATGGCGTCCGCCTTCTCGTTGAGGGCGGTTTCCTGGGACTCAGTCGGCGCGGCGGCCGCCTGTTCTTCCAGGGCGTCGGCCTTTTCCTCGGCGGCGTTGTCGGCCGGGCTGTTGCAGGCGGCGAGGCCGGCGAAGGCGAAGGCGGTGGCGGCGGCGATGATCAGTTTACGCATTGGAGGGGTTCCTTCCACAGTGGAGCCCGAATAATGCGCCGCTTCGGATTTGGTTCACGCCCGCGTGACTATTGCGTGAGACTCGGGGCTTAACCTGCCTCGGCGAAGGCCACGCGGGCGGCGCCGAGCAGCGCCGCGTGCTTGTGCAGAATGACGTGGGTGGGAACGGCGGCCATGTAGTCGGTGAACCGGCCCTTGCGCTCGAACCGTTCCCGGAACGGGCTGGCCTGAAGGAAGGGCAGGATGCGCGGGGCGATGCCTCCGGCGATGTAGACGCCGCCCCGGGCCCCCGTGGTCAGGGCGATGTCTCCGGCCACGGCGCCGAGGATGGCGCAGAAGCGGGCCAGGGTGGCGCCGCACGGGCTGTTGTAGTCCGCGAGCGCTTCCTGGGTGATCTGGGCGGGATCGTCGATGTGGCTTTCGCGCCCGTCGATCTCGGCCAGGGCGCGGTGCATGTTGAGCAGGCCGGGGCCGCAGATCAGCCGCTCGATCGAGACGCGGTCGTAACGCCGCCGGAGGATGCGCAGGATTTCGTCCTCGACCGGGTCGCCGGGGGCGAAACAGGCGTGGCCGCCCTCGGACGGCATGGCCATCTCGCGGCCGTGGAAGTCGCGGATCAGGGCCGAGACGCCGAAGCCGGTGCCCGGCCCGAGCACGGCGATTGCGGAGTCCGGATCGCCCTCTTCGGGTCCGCCCAGCGAGGCCAGCTGGTCCCGCGGCACGACGGGGGCGCCCCAGGCGAGGGCCTCGAAGTCGTTGATCAGCCGCACCGGATCGAGGCCGAGCGTGCCGAGCTCCTGTTCCGACACGCGCCACGGCGAGTTGGTCAGATCGATGGCTCCGTCGGTGACGGGCCCGGCCACGGCGATGACGCCGGAGGTCGGCTTGATGTCGCAGCCGTCGATGAAGGCCTTCACCCCGCCGAGGAAGGTTGGATGGTCGGCGCCCTTGAAGCTTTGGTGCTGCTCCAGCACCGGCTTGCCGTTGATCATATGGGCGATGGCGAAGCGGGCGTTGGTCCCGCCAACGTCGCCGACCAGCAGCGTCTTGTCCCAGGCGATGGTCATGCGGTGGTCTCCTCGGAGCGGGACATGTCAGGCGTCGACCGCGCGGTC
>NZ_DASWTO010000127.1:0-19326 GCF_036402095.1 Brevundimonas sp.
GCGCTGCGTCGCCTGGTTCAGCTGGGCGCGCAGCGACAGGGCCTCGGCGGACTGGGCCTGGTAGTTCGCCGCCAGCGACGCCTTGGCGGTGGCGAAGTCGGCGATGTCGTTCGTGATCATGAAGGCCTGATAGGCGGCGTCAGCCCGGGCCAGGTCCGCCTCGAAGGCCTCACGCTGGGCGGCGATGGCGGGCGTGCTGCGGTCCCGGAACACCGCGCGACGCTGGATCAGATACTGGTCGATGACGGCGTTCAGAATCCGCGCGGCGCGCACCGGATCGCCGGCCGCGTACGAGGCCGAGATGATGGCGCTGCCCGGCGTCACGCCGACCCCGAGGGAGGTGTCGAGCGCCTTCAGCGCCGCCGCCTTCTTCTCCGCCGCCGTCCCGGTCGCGCCGGGGCCGAGAATGGCGTCGGCGCCGAGAGCCTCCACCGTCTTCTGCTTGACGGCCAGGCTGCCGAGGATCTGGGCCTCGGACCGGGCGACGGCGTCGGCTTCCAGCGGCTGACCCCGCTCGGTCGTCCCGACGCGCGGCTGGTAGACGTATTCCTGGCCCACCCCGGCGTAGACGCTGGCCGTCGCCGTGTACGTCTTCTTCAGCGTCAGCACCGCCGCTGTGCCGAGGGCGAAAACCAGCAGGAAGACGACGACCATGAGCAGCAGTTCGCGGAACAGCAGGCCGACGACATCGACGAAGCCGTAGCGCGGGCGGACTGTCGTGTAGGCCGTCGTGCGCATGCGGGCGGACTGATTCCATCGACTGACGTGACGGGACCAGCCTTGGGCCACCGGCGTTAACCATCGGTTACGCATAAGCGGCGACGCTGGCTCCAGACGCTTCCGGGAACGAATCCGCCATGGCCATCGACCGCCGCCTGCTGCTTCTGGGCCTCGCCGGCGCGGGCGGGGCTCTGGTCACCGGCTGCGGCGGCGGCGAGTACGGCTCGCGTATGCCCCGGCCGATGACCTCGGGCGGCGAGCGGGTCCGGGAAGTGGGACGCTCGTCCTTCCCGGAGATCGGCTTCGCCGACTGGACCGAGATGGAGCCGGAGTACGTCCTCTATCCCGGTGACGAGATCGAGATCGCCACGCCGACGGCGGTCGAACTGACCCGCACCCAGAAGATCGGCCCTGACGGGCGCATCTCCCTGCCGCTCGCCGGGCAGATCATGGCCGCGGACCGGACCATCGCCGAGGTCGAGGCCGACGCCGCCTCGGCCTACGCCCCGCACCTGCGGCGCCCGGTCGTCGAGGTGACGCTGAAGGCGGCCGGGCCGATCCGGGTCTGGGTCGGCGGCGAGGTGCGCACGCCGGGCATGATCGAGATGAACGGCGATCTGGACGCCTACCAGGCGGTCATCCAGGCGGGAGACTTCCTGCCGACCGCGCGCCAGCACGAGGTGGCGCTGATCCGGCGTGGACCGGGGGGCGTGCGCATGATGCGGGCGGTGGACCTGCGACCCCGCCGCGGCGAGGTGGTGGCCCTGCGGCGCGGCGACATCATCTTCGTGCCGCGCTCGAACCTCGGCGAGGTGGCCAATTTCGTGACCCTGTTCCGCAACGCCCTGCCGATCGGTTTCAGCTACGCCATCGGCGGACAGTATCAGAGCTTCTAGGGCAGGAACTGAAGGCCGATCTCGTCGCCGGCCTGCCATACCACGGCGCAGCAGCGGTCGCCGGTCTCAAGTTTGAGCACGACGCGGCCGGAAAAGGTGACGCCGCGCGTGGCCGTCAGGCGGACCTTGGCCCCGCCTTCATGCATGTTCCTGACCACCACCGCGTGGCTTTCCCGCATGGGGCCGTAGACGATCTGGGCCGTCACCGCGATCCGCCGCCGTTCCCGTCTCCGGTTGTCGAGTCCTGGCATCCGTCCGCCGTCCGCATCCTTCGGGGCGGTCTCTAGCCCTTTCCGGTCGGCAATGGATTAACGCGCGGCGCGCCAGATGCGGTTTCAGGCGGCGAGCCGCACCACGCCGGCGTCGATCCAGCGGCGGGCCGCCTTCTGGGCCTCGGCGATCTCTTCCTGCTCCATCTCCTGGCTCATCTCGCGGCGATAGACGCGCGCCTCGATGGACCCCTTCATGGCCGCAAGGTTGAAGATCATATGGGCGGACACGCGGTCCATCGGGCAACCGCCCTGGCCGCTCGAATACATCATGCCCAGACGGAACAGGTCGTCGCCGGTCATGTCGGCGGTCGGCAGGGGCAGGCCCTGCTCTTCATTGGTCGTGGGCGCCGTTTCTTGCGCGATCATCACCGTATCTCCCGAACCGGAGCCTTTCTGGCCCCGCCCTCTGACACGAATGAAATACCCGCGGTTTGAAGTTAAAGTTAACAGCAACGGCCCCCGCAAGGCGTTTTCGGTCGGGACTGCGCGAATAATGCGCTGCGTAAAGACCTCTGAAATCTCTTCGAAATCTCTGATTCAGGAGGGCTAACGAAGAGTCACCGCGAAGCTTACAAGCGGTTACCGCCCGCGCTGCCCGAACAGCACCTTGCGGCGTCCTCGGCCGCCTTCCCCGAGGCGGCGAGGTTGCGGCGCAGATCGTCGCCGAGCGCCCGCCCGGCGATCACGCCCGGCCTTGCTCCGACGCGCGCCATCCACGCCTTGAGGTTGGGAAAGTCGTCCAGCGACTGGCCCTGCAGATCGGGCAGGATCCATGGCCAGATGGCCATGTCGGCGATGGAGTAGTCCCCGGCGACGAAGTCCCGGTCCGCCAGCCTGTGGTCCAGCACCCCGTAGAGCCGGCGGGTCTCGTCGGTGTAACGGCGGACGCCGTAGGCGATCTGGCGCTGGTCGCGGATCATGGCCGGGGCGTACTGGCGGAAGTGATGGGTCTGCCCCGCCATCGGTCCGAGCCCGCCGACCTGCCAGAACAGCCATTGGTCGACCTCGGCCTTGCCACGCAGGTCCTGCGGGTAGAAGCGGCCCGACTTCGCGCCGAGGTACTGGAGGATGGCCCCGGACTCGAAGATCGACAGGGGTCGTCCGTCCGGACCGTCCGGATCGACGATCGCCGGCATGCGCCCGTTGGGGCTGATCGCCTGGAAGGCCGGGGCGAACTGCTCGCCGGCGCCGATGTTTACGGGCTTCAGGTCGTACGGGAGCCCCATCTCCTCGAGGGCGATCGAGATCTTCCAGCCGTTTGGGGTCGGCCAGTACCAAAGTTCGATCGGTCGGGTCACGGGGCGCTCCTGCTTGCGGCGAGGCCTGCAGGTGGCCCTCGCCCGTAGCCGGCGCAACGTCGGGGCGGATTCTGACAGACGCGTTCAGCCACAGTTCATCGCCGGCGGCGGAGCTTTGGACATGATTAACGGGCTGGCCGCCTTGCGTCCCGCCCTGAGGAGGAAGACCCCATGAACCGCTTGACCAGGGCCGCGATCATCGGCCTGACGCTGGCGACGACCGCCGCGCCGCTGGCCGCCGAGGCCCAGAGCCGCCGCGACCGGCAGGAGCGCCGTGACGACCGCCGCGACTACCGCCAGGACCGCCGCGAAGACCGTCGCGAGTACCGCCAGGAGCGCCGCGACGACCGCCGCGACTGGCGTCAAGGCGACTACGACAGCCGCCGCGACTACCGCCAGGACCGGCGTGAGGACCGTCGCGAGTATCGCGAGGAACGTCGCGAAGACCGCAGGGAATTCCGGGAGGACCGGCGTTGGGATCGCCACAATCGCGACTGGTGGCGCGGACGCGACGACTTCCGCGACTATCGCGGCGCCCGCAGCGGTTACTGGTACGCTCCCAGCTACGGCTACTACCGGGTCGAGCCGCGCTATTACGGCTACCGCTGGCAGCGGGGCGGCTATCTGCCGTCGTCCTACCGCGGCTATTATGTGCGGGATCCGTATGTCTACGGCCTGCGCCCCGCGCCGCGCGGCTATCGCTACGTTCACGCCGGCGACGACATCGTGATGATCGCCATCGCCACCGGCCTGATCGCGAGCGTGCTGCACGACGTGTTCTAGGCTTCGGCTCCGTCCAGGACTGGAGCGCCCCGCGGAACCGTCCGCGGGGCGTCTTCATGTCGAAGAGTTAATGCGCGCGCGTCGTTCGTTCAGTCACGGTTCATCGACCAAGCGCGACCTTTCCACCAAGCCGCCTGACAGGGGCGTGCAGGAAGCAAACGAGAATGAAACGCTCATTGATGGTCGCCGCTTCAATCGCGGCTTTCGTCGTCCCCGCGGCCGCGCCGCTGGCCGTGCTGGCGCAGGAGCAGGAGACGCCCCGCAACCGCACCGAGCTTCGCGGAGAGAGGCTCGAACGGAGAGCCGAGGCCCGGGCCGAACGTCCCACACCGCCCTCCCCGCCCCCCGCGCCGACGCCGCAGCCCCGGACCGACCCGCCGGCGCGCCCGGAACGGCCGCAGGACCGTCAGGAGCGTCGCGAAGACCGGCGTGAAGACCGGCAGGAGCGGCGCGAAGACCGGCGCGGAGACCGCCAGGAGCGGCGCGACGACCGCCCCAACCGTCCCTCCGGCCCCGAGGGCCGCCAGGAGCGGCGCGAGGACCGGCGCGAGGACCGGCAGGAGGATCGCCGCGACGATCGCCAGGAGCGGCGAGGCGACCGACCGGACCGTCCGCAGGACCGGCAGGACCGGCGCGAGGACCGCCGCGAAGATCGGCGGGAGGGTCGCCAGGACCGGCGCGAGGACCGGCAGGAGCGGCGGGAGGATCGCCGCGAGTACCGCGAGTTCAGGCAGCGCTTCGACGGCGACGCATGGCGGCGCGACTGGACCCGGCGCCATGGTCGCGACTGGTGGCGGCACGACCGGCGCTGGCGCGGCTACCACGGCGTCCGCATCGGCTTCTATTTCGCGCCCGGTTACGGCTACTACAACGTGCCGCGCAACTACTGGGGCCAGCGCTGGCATGTCGGGGAATACCTGCCGTCCATCTTCTGGCGCTACAGCCTGAACGACTGGCGCACCTATGGCCTTGGCTATCCGCCCGAGGGCACGCGCTGGGTGCTGGTCGACAACCACATCTACCTGATCGACGAGTACGACGGCTACATCATCGACGTCATCTACGACGCCTGGAGCTGGTAAGCCGTCAGGACACGGAGGAAACGCCGTCCGGCCGCGGGGCCGGGCGGCGTTTTCCTTTGCCGGAGCAAGGTTGCAGCCGCGTCCGCGCCGCGTCAGAACCGGTCCATGAGCGACGCGGCGATCAGCGACAGCACCCGGGGCGAAGAGGTTCCGTCCTCGCGCGCGCCCCAGCTCGAGCTCTCTGAGGCGCTGCTGGCCTCGCCCGCCCGGTTCTTCAACCGCGAGATCTCCTGGCTGAAGTTCAATGGACGGGTGCTTGAGGAAGCCGCGAACCCGGCTCACCCCCTGCTGGAGCGGCTGCGCTTCCTGTCGATCTCGGCCAACAACCTCGATGAGTTCTTCATGACCCGCGTCGCCGGCCTCAAAGGCCAGGTGCGCGAACGGGTCCGGGTCCTGTCAGCCGACGGCCTGACGGCCGCGGAACAGCTGGAGAAGGTCAGCGTCGCCGCCGGCCGCCTGATGGACGAGCAGCAGCGCCGCTGGCGCAAGCTGCGCAAGGAACTGACCGCCGCCGGCATCGAGGTAGTCGATCCGGCGAAGATCACCCGCACCGAGCGTGAACGGCTGGAGCCCGAATTCCTCAGCCAGCTGTTCGCCATTCTGACGCCGATGGCCATCGATCCGGCCCACCCCTTCCCCTTCCTGCCCAACCTCGGCTTTTCGCTGGCGCTGAAGCTGCGGCGGCGCTCGGACAACCGCACGCTCTACGCCCTCGTGCCGGTGCCGACGCAGGTGAAGCGTTTCTGGCCGCTGGCGACCGACGGACGGTCGACGCCCGGGCGCAAGCGCTACCTGGCGCTCGAGAGCCTGTTGACGCTGTTCATCGACCATCTGTTCCCTGGCTGCGACGTGCTGGAGCGGGGCGTGTTCCGCCTGATCCGGGACTCGGACATCGAGATCGAGGAAGAGGCCGAGGACCTCGTCATGGAATTCGAGGAGGCGCTGAAACAGCGCCGGCTCGGCTCCGTGGTGCGCATCAAGATCGAGGCGTCGATGCCGGCCGATCTTCGCACCTTCATCACCAACGAGCTCGACGCAGCCCCGGAGGACATCGTCCTGGTCGACGGCATGCTCGGCCTGGCGCAGGTGTCGGACCTCATACCGAGCGGCCACCCGGACCTGAAATTCCCGGGCTACGAGCCGCGCTATCCCGAGCGGGTGCGCGACAACGGCGGCGACATCTTCGCGGCCGTGCGCGAAAAGGACATGCTGATCCACCACCCGTTCGAGAGCTTCGACGTGGTGGTCCAGTTCCTGCGCCAGGCGGCGCGCGACCCGCACGTCATCGCCATCAAACAGACCCTGTACCGGACGTCGCGCGACAGCCCCATCGTGGCGGCCCTGATCGAGGCGGCCGAGAACGGCAAGAACGTGACCGCCCTGGTCGAGATCAAGGCGCGCTTCGACGAAGAGGCCAATCTGAAATGGGCCCGGGCCATGGAGCGGGCGGGCGTGCACGTCGTGTTCGGCTTCGTCGAGTACAAGACCCACGCCAAGCTCAGCGTCGTGGTGCGGCGCGAGGGCGAGGGGCTGAAGACCTACTGCCATTTCGGCACCGGCAACTATCACCCGGTGACCGCGCGTGTTTACACCGACCTGAGCCTGTTCACCTGCAATCCGGTGCTCGGCCGCGACGCCTCGCGGGTGTTCAACTACATCACCGGCTACGCCACGCCCGACGAGCTGGAAGCGCTGGTCGTCTCGCCGCTCAACATGAAGGCGACGCTGATCGATCTGATCGGGCACGAGATGGCCGCCGCGGCCAAGGGCAAACCGGCGGCCATCTGGGCCAAGCTGAACTCGCTGGTCGACCCCGGCGTGATCGACGCCCTATACCGCGCCAGCCAGTGGGGCGTGCGCATCGAACTGATCGTGCGCGGCATCTGCTGTCTGCGGCCCGGCGTGCCGGGGCTGTCGGAGAACATCCGGGTGAAGTCGATCGTTGGCCGGTTTCTTGAGCACGCCCGGGTGATAGCCTTCGCCAACGGCCGCGACCTGCCCCACGACAAGGCGAAGCTGTTCATCTCTTCGGCCGACTGGATGACGCGGAATCTCGACCGGCGGGTTGAGCTGATGACGCCGGTTCTGAACGCCACGGTGCACGATCAGGTGCTGGACCAGATCATGGTCGCCAATCTGAAGGACGACGCCCAGAGCTGGGTGCTGGACGCCGACGGCGACTACCGGCGGGTCACGCCGGCCGATCCCGAACGGCCGTTCTCGGCCCACAGATATTTCATGACCAATCCCAGCCTGTCGGGCCGCGGACGCAAGGTGAAGACCCTGCCCGGCCATCTCAGCTACGAGCCCTCGCGGAAGAAGCGTTGATGCCCGAGGCTCTCGCCGCCGCCCTGGGCGCGCCCCGTGAATTCGCCGCCATCGACATCGGCTCCAACTCGGTGCGGCTGGTGCTGTACCGGCTGGAGGGCCGCGCAGTCTGGACGGTGTTCAATGAGAAGGTTCTGGCCGGTTTGGGCCGCGACCTGGCCTCAACGGGCCGGCTGTCCGAAGACGGCGCCGCCCAGGCGCTGACGGCGCTGAAGCGGTTCGCGGCGGTGATCGACGGGGTGCGGCCGGCCCGGACCTTCGTCGCGGCTACGGCGGCGGTGCGGGAAGCGGCCGATGGCCAGGCCTTCTGTGAGCGGGTGGCGGCGGAAACCGGGCTGGTCATCCGGATTCTCTCCGGCGAGGAAGAGGCGCGCTACGCCGCCCTGGGAGTCATCGCGGGCATGCCGACAGCCCGTGGAGTCGCGGCCGACCTCGGCGGCGCCAGTCTCGAGCTGGTTCGCATCGGCGACCGCGGCGTGGAGCGCGGCGTCACCCTTCCGCTGGGGCCGTTCTCGCTGTCGAACGACGGCCCCTTCGACGCCGCCCGGCTGCGCGAGACCATCGCCAAACGGCTGAAGCCTGCGGCCGATTTCCGGACCGACACACTCTACGCCGTCGGCGGAGCCTGGCGGACGCTGGCGCAGGTCCATATGGGCCACGTCCACTACCCGCTGCACATCGTGCATCAGTATGTGATGGGGGCCGGAGAGGCGCGTGACATCGCCCGCCTGATCGCCCGCTCGTCGCGGGCGTCGCTCGAGAACTGGAAAGGCCTGTCAAAGAAGCGGGCTGAGACCCTGCCGCACGCGGCCCTGGTCCTCGAAGGTCTGATCGAGCGGCTCGGCCTCGAGCGGATCGTCCTGTCGGCCTGGGGGGTCCGTGAGGGTCTGCTCTATGAGGCGCTGGACGAGGAGACGGTGGCCGCCGACCCGCTGCTGGCGGGCTGCACCGCCCTCGGGGCGCGGCAGGGAATCTCGCCGGGGTTGCCCGGGGCGCTGTTCGGCTGGATCCAGCCCATCGTCGCCGCCCTGCCCGAGGCCTTCGGGCGCGAACGGGACCTTACCCTCGCCGACGCCGCCTGCCGGCTGGCAGACCTCGGGGCGCGCCTGCACCCGGATCACCGCATCGAACTGGCCTTCGACCAGGTCCTGCGCGCGCCGATCCCCGGCCAGACCCACGCCGAACGGGCCTGGCTCGCGACCGCCGTCAACGCCCGCTACGGCGGGGCTGCAACGACGCCGGAGCCGGACACCGTCTCCCGCCTTCTGACCGAGGAACAGCGGACCGCCGGGCGCGCTCTGGGGCTCGCCATCCGTCTGGCCTGCGACCTGTCGGGGCGATCGCCGCAGCTGCTGGTCAACGCCCATGTGGCGGTCACCGACGGCGTCCTCGTCCTGACCGCCTCCGAAGGCTACGCCGACGTCCTGCTGGGCGAACAGACCCGGCGGCGCGGCAAGGCGCTCGCCGAAGCCATGGGCCTGAAGCTGGATATCCGCAGCGGCGCCTGAGGGCGGATCAGTCGCCCATCCACCAGGTCATACGGACGCCGTCGATCGCCTGCTCGCCGACCGTCAGCCGGCCCGTCATGACCACGCCCTCGCCGCCCAGATTGCGCCTCGCCGTGGCCAGCGCGCCGGGGTCGAGGCGACCCTCAAAGGTCACCCGGCCCATTTCAGGCGATTGCCCTGCGAAGCTGACGGCGGTGTCGCTGACCGCATAGGACGTGGGCAGCACCCGCGCGGTGACGCTGTGGGTCTCGCCCAACTCCGTCTCCACCATCGGGCTGGTCGCGTCGTCGAACTGCAGCATGACGGGGGCGAAGGGGTCGCTGCGGGCCCCGCCCTCCCAGCTCTCGAACTCGGCCGTCTGGCCGATGAACAGGTGGTCCAGCCGCCACTTGCCCGCGCTGACCTCCCCGGCCGGCATATAGTAGCCGGACAGATCCGAGGTCATGGCGTGTGCGAAGCTCGCCGCGGGCGGCGTCGGTGTCCCGGCAGGCGGGTCGGCGGGCGCCGGGCTGTCGCAGGACGTAACGGCCAGAGCAGCCGCGAGCGCGGCGCCGGTCAGATATCTGATGTGCATGGAAAGCCCTCCTGACGGGAGCCGACCACGCGCGGACGTCCGTGTCGAGCCTTATCGGTCGAGCGCCCGGTCGAGGGCGCGGAACGACGCGATCGACAATTCGGTGACGCTGATGAAGACCGACGGGGTGATCCGGTCGAAATCGTCCGACGGCCGGTGGTAGTCGGCGTGGTAGTTCACCCCGAGATACAGGAAGGGCACCTGGGCGCGGTGGAAGGCGGCGTGGTCCGACGCCTGAACCCAGTTGTCCTCGCCGGTGTCCTGGGGCGTGTCCTTGCCGAAGGCCAGCGACACCGCGCCATTGGCCGGAACCGACTCGAGGATGGGCCGGAAATTCGGATGCTGATAGGTGCCGGTGACCCACAGCCTGCCATCGGTCTCGGCGCGGGCGGTCATGTCGAAATTCAGGTTCATGGCGATGGATTCGAGCGGCACCGGCGGGGCCTCGACGAAATGCTTCGCGCCCAGCAGTCCGCGCTCCTCGCCATCGAGGGCCACGATCAGCACGCTGTGGTCCGGAGCCTGGCGCTTCAGGTCCGCCGCCAGTGCCAGCATGGTCGCCACGCCCGAAGCGTTGTCGTCCGCGCCATTGAAGACCTGGCCGTCATTGGTTCCGACGTGATCGTAATGGGCCGTCACGACGATGTATTTGTCGGTCACCCGGGTCCCGGGAATGACCCCGATGACATTGACGCCGTTGAAGGTCCTGGGTCCCTCACGGGTGCGGCCCTGCATCTCCCAGGGCTGTTCCCGGCCCATCGGCGGGGGCGCGACGCCGAGGCTCTCCAGCCGGCCGACGATATAGGCCCTGGCCATGGCGCCGCCCGGCGCGCCCGTGTCGCGCCCCTGCATGTCGTCGGCGGCGAGGATGCGGACATCCTCCAGCAGCTGGGCGTGCATCGCCGGCGGCTGCGGCGCCGCGACCGGCGCGTCGGGCGTGGCGGTCGTGCAGGCGGCGAGCAGCAAGGCGGCGGCGAGCGGCGGAAGGGCGGCGGGACGAAGGTGACGCATGGAGGCTCCTGGGATTCGCGAGGCTTAGCAGGCAGGCGGGGCGACGTCAGGTTAAGGTCGTGTCATGCGGGGAAACGGGCCTCGCCCTCGCGGCGTTCGCCCCGGGTGGCTAGAAGTCGGTCGAAGTGATGGAGCGAACGCGATTCCCATGGCCGACACCGCCGTCGATCAGTTGACCGAAGAGCAGGCGCGGGAGGAGTTCACCCGCCTGACGACCGAACTGGCCCACCATGACGCCCTCTATCACGGGCATGACGCGCCCGAGATTTCCGACGCGGAATACGACGCGCTGAAGCGCCGCGCGCTTGAGATCGAGAGCCGCTTCCCCGAACTGACCATGGCGGATTCACCTTCGCAGGTGGTCGGTGCGGCGGCGTCGAGCCAGTTCGCGCCGGTGCGCCACGGCGTGCCGATGCTGTCGCTGGACAATGCCTTCGACGGCGGCGAGGTCGCCGACTTCGTGGCCCGCATCCGCCGGTTCCTGAAGTTGCCGGCCGACGAGCCGGTCGCGTTCGTGGCCGAGCCCAAGATCGACGGCCTGTCCGCCAGCCTGCGCTACGAGGATGGGGTGCTCGTGCGTGGGGCGACGCGCGGCGACGGACGCACCGGCGAGGACGTCACCGCCAACCTGCGCACCATCGGCGACATTCCCGAACGCCTGTCCGGCGGCGGCTGGCCTGCCGTTATCGAGGTGCGGGGCGAGGTCTACGCGCCCAACGACGCGTTCGACGACTTCAACGCGGCGGCCGAGGCGGCGGGAAGCCGCACCTACGCCAACCCGCGCAATTTCGCCGCCGGCTCGCTGCGCCAGAAGGATGCGGCGGTCACCGCACAACGCCCGCTGCGCTTCTTCGCCTATGCCTGGGGCGAGATCTCCGCGCCGTTCGCGTCGACGCAGTGGGAGGCGCTGCAGGCGTTGCGTTCGTGGGGTTTCCCGGTCAACGAGCGCTCGCGGCGGGTCGAGGACGCGACCGGGCTGATGGCGCTGTACGATGGACTGCAAGCCGACCGGGCGACGCTCGGCTACGACATCGACGGCGTGGTCTACAAGGTCGACCGGCTGGACTGGCAGGAGCGGCTCGGCTTCGTGGCCCGGACCCCGCGCTGGGCCATCGCCCACAAATTCCCCGCCCAGCAGGCGCAGACTGTGCTGGAAGGCATCGACATCCAGGTCGGCCGCACCGGCTCGCACACGCCGGTGGCGCGGCTGCATCCGGTCACCGTCGGCGGAGTGGTGGTGCGCAACGCCACCCTGCATAACGCCGACGAGATCCAGCGGCTGGACGTGCGCATCGGCGACACCGTCACGCTGCAGCGCGCCGGGGACGTGATCCCGCAGATCCTCGGCGTGGTCGACGCTGACCGGCCGGGCCGCGGCGAGCCCTACGAATTTCCGCATATCTGCATCTGTCCGCTGAAGACGGCGCTGGTGAAGGAGACCACCGCCTCGGGCGTCGAGTCCGTGGTGCGCCGTTGCACCGGCGAGCTGGCCTGCCCGTTCCAGCGCATCGAGCACCTGAAGCATTTCGTCAGCCGGAGAGCCTTCGACATCGAGGGCCTGGGGGAGAAACAGTTGATCGCCTTCCACGAGCGGGGCTGGATCAGCGAGCCGGCCGACATCTTCCGCCTCGCCCGCGACGAGGAAAAGCTGAACGCCCTGCGCGCCGAGGACGGGTACGGCGAGACCAGCGTGCGCAACCTCGTGGCGGGCATCGACGCCCGACGGACCATCGCCCTGGACCGCTTCATCTACGGACTGGGGGTGCGCGACATCGGCGAGCAGACCTCGATCGTGCTGGCCCGGGCGTTCGAGACCTGGACGGCGTTCGAGGCGGCCTGCCTCGCCGCCGCCGGGGGGCTGCCGAGCGAAGACTGGGTCAGGCTGAGCGAGACCCATGCGGTGTCGCCGCGGGTCGTCGCCACCCTGGCCGAGGCCTCGCCGCCCTCTGAGGACCCTTGGCCGGACGCCCCGATCGACCAGAAGATCGCCCTCGCCTTCCCCGGTCTCGCCGCCCCCGCCCGGCGCGGACTGGCGACGCTGGCGGACGACTGGGCGGGGGTGGTCCGGCTGGCGGACGTGGCCCGCACCGAAGGGCCCTCCGAGGGCCTGGGCCAGATCGCCGGCGTATCCGGCGTAGGGCCGGTGGCCGCCAGGGCGCTGGCGCTGTTCTTCCGCGAGACCCACAACCGCGCCATGGTCGATGCGCTGGTCGCCGAGCTGGACCGGATCGAGGACGCCGAGAAGCCGAAGTCCGACACGCCCGTCGCCGGCAAGACCGTGGTCTTCACCGGCGCGCTGGAGCGCTTCACCCGCGACGAAGCCAAGGCGCGGGCCGAAAGTCTGGGCGCCAAGGTCTCCGGCTCGGTTTCGAAGAAGACCGATTATCTCGTCGCCGGACCGGGGGCCGGCTCGAAGCTGGCGGAGGCGCTGAAGCACGACGTCGCGGTCCTCACCGAGGATGAGTGGCTGGCCCTGATCGGCGGCTGATCAGTAGAAGTCGCGGCTTTCGAGGACCCGCGCCTCTCCGCTCCCGAGCGTCAGGCGCACTGTTCGGCCGGCAGGGCCGGAGACCACCGCCCTGAGCGACGTCGCATCCAGTTCCGCCGCCGGCACGCCGTCGATCGCGGCGATCCGTTCGCCCGCCGACCATCCCGCATCGGCGGCCGGAGAGTTCGGAGAGACGCGCTGCACCACGATCGCGTCCGCCTCCTTGCGCAGACTGAGACCGAGCCGGTCCCGGGCGAACGGCTGCGCCAGGCTGGCCGGATCGGCGCCGAGCCACAGGCGGTCGCCGGCGAAGTCGGTCACCAGACGGAAGCGGCCGAGCACGCCGAGCCCGACGTTGCCGGCGGTGCGGTCGCTGTCCACCGCCGACGGGCCGGCGGGCGGAAAAACGGTCGGAACGTCGCGCACCTCGAAGCCGGCGAGTTCAAGCGAACGGATGGTGGCGATGCCGCTTTCGCGCACGCCGCCGACGGCGCCCGACATGACGGTCGAGCGCGGCCGTCCCTCCAGCAGGCCGTTGGCCTCCGCATAGGCCGGGTAGATGATGAGGGCCCCGCCGTTGCCGGTGTCGAAGTCGAACAGAGCCGGCTCCCGGCCCTCGATCGACAGGGGCACGGCGCGGATGGCGCCGGTCGAGAGCAGCGGAACCTCGGTGAGCCCTTCCGGCGGCGTGAAGCCCTCGCGTTCGTGGAAGGCGATCCGCCGGCCGGGGAAGTCGACGTCGATTATCAGCCCGTTGAAGGCGTCCTTGCCGAGCACCACCGGCAGCGGGCGGCCGATCGCCTGGCCGATGGCGGCGAGATCGATGACGGCCACGGTCCGGTCGGCGAAGGTTATGCCGTCCAGCACGATCGTCACGCCCGGAGCGAACTGGGCCGAGCCCACGCCGCCGGTGCCGACGGCGGCGACATCGCCGCTGGCGTTCAGGCCGAGACGTTCGGCGAAGGCCTTGTCCAGCACGGTCATCTCGGCCCCGCTGTCGAGCAGCACCTCGGTCTCGACGCCGTTGACCACGGCCGGAATGTAGATCCGGGAGCCGGCGAACAGGTCGAAGGGCATGAAGCCGGTGGAGGCGGCGCCGCCGTCGATGGCGTGGGAGGCGGCGAGCGCGGGTCTGGCGAAGGCCTCGGCCGGCAGATCGGGATTGGCGTCGATCACGCTCCAGCGCACGGCCGCCGCCTCGCCGGTGGCCTCGGCGGAGATCTCGGCGAACGGCATCCGCACGCCCTCGACCATGCGCCAGTCCTCGAACCGTACGAAGGCCTCGCGGCGGTCGCGGACGCGCCTCAGGCCGTGCAGGGCGCCCGTCTCCGGTTCGAGGTAGAGCTCGTGCACGTCCTCGTCGCCGAAATCGACGGAGACGACGGCGAAGGTCCGGCCGTCGCGGACGGCGTCGTCCTTGCGGTCGAGCCGCGCCGGGTCGTCGAGGACCGCCTCGAACATCAGCAGGGCGTCGCGGCGCAGGTCTTCGGCGGCGGCGGCGCCCAGCATCTCGATCTGGCCGGCCGGGGTCAGGGTCCAGCCCCCGGTCCCGCGCCGGGCGCTGGCCGTGCGGATGACCCCCAGATCGATGTCGCGGCGCAGGTCGCCCGCGGCGGTGGCGGTCTGTTCGATCACGCCCTCAAGGCCCGAGCCGGTCATCGCGCCGGTCGAGCGGACGGCGGTCAGCTGCTCGAATGCGGCGCCGCCGCGCCAGGCGCGGTAGCGCTCCAGCACCTCGGCGGGATCGCCGGCGAAGGCGCTGGCGGGCAGGCCCATGACGACGAGCGCCGTCCATGCGGCGAGGCGGAGGCGTTTCATGCGACGATCTCCTTGGGGGCGGGCGAGAGCGCGATCGGCTCGGGGCCGATCAGGGCGCGCAGACCGCGAGGGGCGGCGTGCAGCAGGGAGAGGCTGGCCAGGGGCTCCGGGACGGCGCCGTCGACGCCGGTCAGGCGGATCTCGGCGGAGAGGCCGCTGTGCTGGAGGCAGCTGAGATAGGCGCTGTCGCTCCAGATCGCGCGCCGCACGCCGTCCATGGCGGGGGTCATGAGGGCGACCAGATGTTCGGCGGCGTCGACCACCAGCGTCAGCTGCGCGCCGGGCCAGCGCTCCCGGGCGACGGCGGCGCCGGCGGCGGCGCGCGCCGTCACGCCGGTCATCGGGGCGACGGGGCCGTAGACCAGCCCGGCCACCGTCACGCCCCGCGCGGCCGTGGCTTCCAGCTCGGGCCGAAGCGCCGCCAGGGGAGCGTCGAACAGGTCGAACAGGACGATGTCCCGCGCCCCGGCGAGCATGGCCCGGGCCCGCTCGAGCACCTGGTCCGGGTCCGTGATCTGGTAGAGCCGGTCGTCGGCGGGGGCGACGGCCAGACTGGCCAGTCTGCGCTCCGCCTCGGCCTGGCGGTGGGCGAAGGTTCCGCCGAGGACGGCGAGGAGTTCGGCCGGGCGGGCGGCGCGCCAGGTGCGCGGCTCGGTCTCGTCGACCAGCACCGCCGCCTTGCGGCCGAGGGCCGCGAGGGCCTGGTAGACGTTGGGCGGGGCCTTGCCGACGAGCTTGGCGAGGCGGTAGCCGGTGGCCGGGCCGCTGGCCAGCAGGGCGCAATAGACCCGGGCCTCCAGCTCGGTGAAGCCGAGGGCTGTCAGGGCCTGTTCCGCCTCGTTCTGGTCCGATGTTATTTGCATCTGCAAATACTATCGGCGGCGAGCCCCGCCCGGCCAGTTAAATCGCGGTAAGGCGACTCAGCGGTTCAGGGCCGCCCTCGCCGCCTCGGCGTAGCGGTGGCCCGACGCGGCGCCCTTGGGAAACACCGCCTCGATGCGGGCGAGATCGTCCGGCGTCAGGGTCAGGTCGACGGCGGCGGCGTTTTCTTCCAGCGTGCGGACGCGGCGGGTGCCGGGGATGGGGACGAGATGCGGCCCTTGCGCCAGCACCCAGGCGAGGGCCAGTTGCGCGGCGGTGACGCCCTTGTCGGCGGCGATTTCCGTCACCGCCGACACCAGGTCGAGGTTCTTGCGGAAATTCTCGCCCTGGAAGCGCGGATTCGAGCGGCGGAAGTCGTCCGGGGCGAGGTCCTCGACCGACCTGATCTCGCCGGAAAGGAAGCCGCGGCCGAGCGGGCTGTAGGGCACGAAGCCGATGCCGAGCTCTTCGCAGGTCGCCAGCAGTTCGTCCTCCGGCTCGCGGCTCCACAGCGAATATTCGGTCTGCAGGGCGGTGATCGGATGGGTCGCATGGCCCCGCCGCAGGGTCGCGGGCGCGGCTTCAGACAGACCAAGGAAGCGGACCTTGCCCTCGGCGACCAGTTCGGCCATGGCGCCGACGGTGTCCTCGATCGGCGTATTGGGGTCGACGCGGTGCAGGTAGTAGAGGTCGACGTGGTCGACATTCAGCCGCTTGAGGCTGCCCTCGATGGCGCGGCGGACGTTGGCGGGCGAGCCGTCGACCATCAGGGCGGAGCGGTCGGCGTTGTAGCCGATGCCGAATTTCGTGGCGATGAAGGCCTGGTCGCGGCGGCCGGCCAAGGCCTTGCCGAGCTGGATTTCGTTGACGTGGGGGCCGTACATCTCGGCCGTGTCGAAAAAGGTGACGCCGAGGTCGAGCGCGCGGTGGATCACCGCCGTCGCCTGCGCCTCGTCCGAGGCCTGGCCGTAGAAGGCAGCCATGCCCATGCAGCCGAGGCCGATGGCCGAAACCTCAGGGCCCGAACGGCCCAGCCTGCGCGTCTTCATCGGCGCATCTCCTGAAATGTGGGAAGCCGGCGACGCATCCGCCGGCTCACCCGAGATGGGCGCCGTTCCGCCTTATTTCAAGCCCGCGATCTCTCGCATTTCCTGCTCTCGAGTCCACGGGCGATAGCCGAGCTCTTCGGCTCGACGCCGCAGACGTTCGCTTTCCTCAGGATCGGTCTTGGTCAGAAGAACGCTCCGCGTGTGCAGGGCCACCGGATCGTTCCGCCTCACGAGCAGGTCGAGATACGGCTCCGCCGTATCGGGATTGTAGTCGCACAGGGTCCAGTGCCGATAGCGTTCCCTTATCGCCTCGGTCCCGACGGGCTCCGCCCTCAGCTCCTCTGCTTTCAAGCAAGATGTGTCCGAGGGAGTCACGGCCTTCGCGATCGGCCCGGCCTGTTCCACTGGCGCAGCGGAAGATTCAGCTGCGTCGCGGTCACACCCGAAGAGGGCTGGCAGCAGCATCAGAGCGAGTGCTGACCTGCTCACAGTGGTTCGCATTGCGCCCCCAGCCAATCCCTGACCTCCCCGTCCAGCAGCGGGCCGACCTTTGCCAGGGTTTCGGCGTGGTAGGCGTCGACATAGGCGCGCTCGTCCGGGGTCAGCAGGCCGACGTCGATCAGGCGGCGGTCGAGGGGGGCGAAGGTCAGCTGTTCGAAGCCGTGCATCGGCCGCTCGCCGCCCGGGATCGGGGCCGGCGGCGTGACGACCTGCAGGGTCTCGATGCGGATGCCCCAATGCCCTTCGCGATAGTAGCCGGGCTCGTTGGAGACGATCATGCCGGTCAGCAGCGGCTGGGTGTTGACCATCTTGGCGATGCGCTGTGGTCCCTCGTGGACGCCGAGGTAGCTGCCGACGCCGTGACCGGTGCCGTGGTCATAGTCGAGGCCGGCCATCCACATCGGCAGACGGGCGAGCGCATCGAGCTGGTGGCCCGTCGTGCCGGCGGGGAAGCGGACCGTGGCCATGGCCACATGGCCCTTGAGGACGAGGGTGAACATGCGGCGCTGGTCGGCCGTCGGCTCGCCCACGGCCATGGTGCGGGTGACGTCGGTGGTGCCGTCCAGATACTGGCCGCCGCCGTCGACGAGCAGCAGGGAGCCCTTCTCGATGCGGCGGATCTTGTCGCCGACCGGCTTGTAGTGCGGCAGGGCGCCGTTGGGACCGGCCCCGGCTATGGTGTCGAAGCTGAGGTCCTTCAGGGCGCCCGTGGCCTCGCGGAAGCCTTCCAGCGCCTCGGCGATCTCGCGCTCGGTCGGCAGGGTTTGCTGCGCCACGGTGTCGACCCAGTGCAGGAAGCGGGTCAGGGCGGCGCCGTCGCGGATGTGGGCCTGGCGGGCGCCCTCGACCTCGACCGGGTTCTTGCAGGCGCGCGGCAGGGTGCAGGGGTCCATGCCGCGCACGACCGTCGCGCCGGCCGCTTCCAGCCGGTCGAAATACCAGGCCGAAGACTGGCCGGGGTCGACCAGCACCGGCTGGCCGGCGAAGCCGTCCAGTGCGGCCGGCAGGCCCTCGGGCGCCTCCAGCGTCACGGCGTCCCCGAGCCAGCCGGGGAGTTCGTTGGTGACCTTGCGGGGATCCATGAACAGGCGCGCCGAGCCGTCGGCCCTCACGATCGCCTGCGACAGCGGCAGCGGGGTGCGGATGACATCGCCGCCGCGGATGTTGAACAGCCAGGCGATCGAGGCGGGAGCGGTCAGGACGGCGGCGGTCGCTCCCGCCTTCGAGATCGCCTCGCCGATCCGGGCGCGCTTGAAGGCGCTGGTCTCGCCCGTGTAGCGGTCGTCGTGCGGCACGACAGGCGCGGCCGGCTGTTCCGGCCGTTCGTCGGCCCAGGCGGCGTCGAGCGGGTTGGGCTCGACCGGCTTCAGTTCGGCGCCGGCCCTCGACGCCGCGCGCTTCAGGGTCGCGAGCGAGTCCGGGCTGTGCAGGCGCGGATCGTAGCCGATCACCGCCCCCTTCGGCGCGCCCTCGAGATAACGGGCCACGCCGTCGCCCTCGAGCGCGAGGATTTCGAACTGCGCCGGATCGACCTGCGCCTTGACCTGCACCGTGTAGCGGCCGTCGGCGAAGACGGCGGCGCGGTCCTTGAGAACCACGCCCGCGCCGGCCGAGCCGGTGAAGCCGGTCAGCCACGCCAGCCGGTCGTTGGCCTCGGGCAGATACTCGTTCTGGTGCTCGTCCTCGTGCGGCACCAGCAGACCGTCGAGGCCCTGTTCGGCCATCTTCGCGCGGACGCGGGGCAGATGTCGGGCCCCGAAGGACGGGTCGGTGGTTTCATCGAAGGACTGGCGCATGAGCGGTAGATAGACGTCCGGGCGGCGGTTGGGAAAGGGCCGCTATCGGCGAGGCAGCGGCAACAGGCAGCAGGTAGCAGGCGGCAGGCACAGTCTTCGCCGCTTCGTCCGAAGCGGTTGGGGAGGGCGCGGGACAGCCGGGCCTCGCCCGGATGCGATGTGGTTTTACCGTTTCGACGAGACAGGCTGCCCCGCGCAGTCGTTTTCCACACGCCCTCCGACTGGCGGCCCTGCGTCCGGGCCTCTGACGGATCGCCCCTGAGCCATTGCTGACCCCGGAGCGGGACGGCCTTACCTCCGCGATCGCGAAGCCATCTGACCGCACCTCAAGGCGCGCGGCG
>NZ_DASWTO010000128.1:0-4984 GCF_036402095.1 Brevundimonas sp.
GGCCGCCCGGCCTGTCGCGCCGCCCGCCCGGCCGGCCGCGTCGCCGCCCCCGTCTTCGCCCACATCCTCGCCGGGGGGGACCGAATGAGACGCCCCGTCGCGGTCCGCGTCGTCGGGCCGATGCAGTGGATCGTCTATCCGGCGCTGATCACCGTCGCGGCCACCATCGTGCTGCAGACCCCGGTCGAACTGTTCGGCCTGCACCTGCCCGAGCCCGTGATCCCCATGGTGCTGGCCTTCGCCTGGCCGCTGATCCGGCCGTCGGTCCTCGCCCCTGTGGTCCTGGCCGCGCTCGGCCTGCTGCTCGACATCCTGACCTACGGCCCCCTCGGCCTCTGGAGCCTGGCGTTCTTGGCCATCTACAGCGTCGTCCTGGCGTCGCGCAGCTTCCTGGCGGGTCAGGACACGGCGGTGCTGTTCGTCTGGTACGCCGCCTGCTGCGGCCTGGCCTTCCTGCTGGTCTATATCGTCATGGCGGTCATCGCCGGCACCCCGGCCAGCCTGATCTCGCTCGTCCTGCAGGTCGTTCCGACCCTGCTGCTGTTCCCCTTCGCGCACCGGCTGATCGAGCGGTTCGAGGATGGCGACGTGAGGTTCCGATGACCCCGCTTCGCCAAGGCTACGCAGGGCAGGCCCCGCGCAGGACAGCGTCCTGCGAAGCTCCCGCAGGGAGCGAAGCAGGATGAGTTCGGAACCGTCGATCTTCTTCTCCGACGCCAATGAGCGGCAGGGCTCCTTCCTGCGCCGCACCTTCGTGCTCGGCGGACTGACCACCCTCGGCGGCGTCGCCCTGACCGGCCGTCTCGCCCAGCTGCAGGTCTTCCAGGCCGGCGAATACGCCACCCTGGCCTCGAACAACCAGTTCAACTTCCGCCTCGTGCCGCCGCCGCGGGGCCGCATCCTCGACCGCAACGGCGTGGTCATCGCCGGCAACCGGCCCAGCTTCCGCGTGCTGGTGGTGCGAGACGAGACCAAGGACCTCGACCAGACGCTCGACCTGCTCGGGCGGCTGTTGCCCGACACCCTGGAGCGCCGGCGGGCCATCATCCGCGACGTCAACGCCGCTCCGCGCTTCAGCCCCGTCCCGGTCAAGAGCGACCTGAGCTGGGAGGAGTTCGCCAGGGTCAATCTCTACGCCAACGAGCTGCCGGGCGTGATGGCCGACATGAACGAGGCCCGCTACTACCCGTTCGGCGGCGCCTTCGCCCACGTCATCGGCTATGTGGCCAAGCCAAACGACCGCGACATCAAGGCCATTGAGGAGCGCGGCGAGAAGGTCCCCGAGATCCTCTACAACCCCGGCTTCCGCATCGGTCGCCAGGGCGTGGAGAAGGCGTTCGACGCCGACCTGCGTGGCGAGGCCGGCGGAAACCGGGTCGAGGTCGACGCCCGCGGCCGCGTGGTGGCCGAAGACATCGGCGGCTCCAAGCCCGCCGTGCCGGGCAAGGACATCGTCCTGACCCTCGACGCCGACGTGCAGAGCCGCGCGCTCGAGGTCTATGGCGAGGAGGCCGGCGGCTGCGTCGTCATGGATGTCCGCAACGGCGACATCCTGTGCATGGTGTCGACGCCGTCGTTCGATCCCAACCTCTTCGTCGGCGGCGTCCCGTCCAGCATCTACCGGGCGCTTTCCGAGTACGAGCGCAAGCCGCTGCTGGACAAGGCCATCTACGGCACCTTCCCGCCGGGCTCGACCTTCAAGATGACCACGGCCCTGGCCATCCTCGACGCCGGCATCAACCCGGCCGAGCGCGTGGTCTGCACAGGCGGGTATCGCTACGGCTCCCGCACCTTCCGCTGCTGGAAGCGCGGCGGGCATGGTTCGATGGATATGCACAACGCCATCAAGAACTCGTGCGACACGTATTTCTACCACATGTGCAACCGCGCCGGCATCGACCGGATCGCGCGGGTGGCCCGAGATCTCGGCTTCGGTCAGGCCTATGAGATCGGCATCGCCGGCCAGTCCAGCGGCATCGTTCCGTCGACCAAATGGAAGCGCGACTACGCCGCGGCGACGAAGTGGGACGACGACGGAACCTGGTATCCGGGCGAGACCTTGTCGGTGTCGATCGGGCAGGGGGCCCTGGCCGTCAACGCCCTGCAGCTCGCCGTGATGACCTCGCGTATCGCCAACGGCCGCAAGGCGGTCCAGCCCCGCCTGGTCAAGTCGGTCGGCGACCAGCGGCGCCCGTCCGGCGCGGCCTTCGGCGACCTGCCGTTCTCGACCGAACACCTCGACATCGTGCGCGCCGGCATGGCCGCGGTGGCCAACGACGTCACCGGCACCGCCTACCGCGCGTCCCAGCTGGGCCTTGGCGACATCCAGATGGCCGGCAAGACCGGCACGGCCCAGTCGCGGG
This sequence comes from Brevundimonas sp., assembly GCF_036402095.1. Classification (GTDB taxonomy): domain Bacteria; phylum Pseudomonadota; class Alphaproteobacteria; order Caulobacterales; family Caulobacteraceae; genus Brevundimonas. The sequence goes on from NZ_DASWTO010000128.1 coordinate 2,364, forward strand.
ACTACAAGCCCGGCGAGTCGCGCGGTCCCCGCAACGCCGACTGGAGCCGCCGCGACCACGCCCTGTTCGTCGCCTTCGCCCCTCACGACGCGCCACGCTACGCCATCGCCCTGATCATTCAGCACGCCCCCGCCGGCGGTTCGGCGGACGCCGCGCCGCGCGCGCGGGAGATCATGAAAACGGTGCTGCTCAAGGATCCCGACATGCGGGCGCGGATCGAACGGCCGCTACCGCCGGAGGCCGAGGCTCCCGTCGGGCTCGACGAGGGCGAGGCCGGCGCCGCGCCCGGCGGCGAGGTCACCGGTGCGGAAGCCGCCGAACTGGCGCGTCCGCCGTCGGCCCCGGCGCCGCAGGCGCCGCCGACCGCGACCTCGGGACCGCGACCCTATCTGCCGGAGCCGCCCCGATGACCGCCTCCGCCCTGACCCGTCCCGGCGAGAGAGATCGGCTCTCGGTCAAGATCAGCGAGCTGGACTGGCGCGTCGTCGGCCTGCTCTGCATCATCGCCGGCGTCGGCGCCGCCATGCTCTATTCGATCGCGGGCGGCCAGTGGCAGCCGTGGGCGGCCGATCACCTGATCCGGTTCGGGGCCCTGCTGGTGATCATGCTGGGTCTCGCCATGGTCCACCCCAAATGGTGGTTCCGCGGCGCCTATCCGCTCTACGCCCTGCTGCTGTTGCTGGTGCTGATGATCGAGTTCACCCCGCTCGGCTATACCGCCGGGGGCGCCCGCAACTGGCTGAATCTCGGCTTCATCCGCATCCAGCCGGCCGAGTTCATGAAGCTCGGCCTCGTCCTCGCCCTGGCCCGCTGGTACCACAGCCACTCGGCCCAGGAAGCTCGCTGGTCGTGGAAGCTGCTGGTTCCGGTCGGCATGATCGGGGTCCCCTTCCTGCTCGTGGCCAAGCAGCCGGACCTTGGCTCGGCCATGGTCATTGGCCTGACCGGCGCCGCCATCATGTTCCTCGCCGGGCTCAGCTGGCGCGTGATCGCCGCGGCGGGCGCGGCCGTCGTCGCCATCGTCCCGCCGTTCGTCATGTTCGGCATGCACGAGTACCAGCGCAATCGCGTGCTGACCTTCCTCAGCCCCGAATCCGACCCGTCCGGCACCGGCTACAACATCATCCAGTCGAAGATCGCCCTGGGATCCGGCGGCGTGCTGGGCAAGGGCTACGGCCTCGGCAGCCAGAGCCAGCTGGAATTCCTGCCCGAGCGGCACACCGACTTCATCTTCTCCACCGTGGCCGAGGAGTTCGGCTTCATCGGCTCCTTCGGCCTGCTGGCCTGCTACGTGGCGCTGATCCTCATCGCCCTCCGCATCGCCTCGCTCTCGCACAGCCACTTCGGCCGTATCGCGGCCGCCGGCATGACCGCCTTCTTCGCCATCTTCGTGCTCGTCAACGGCGCCATGGTCATGGGCCTCGCCCCGGTCGTCGGCGTGCCGATGCCGCTCCTGTCCTACGGCGGATCGTCGATGATGACCGTGATGATCGGCTTCGGCCTGGTCATGTCGACCCGGGTCCACCGCTACGCCGAACTGCCGAAGGGGCAGGGGCTGTTCTGATCGGCGGTTTCGCGCGTTATGGTCGGAACATGACACGTGCTTCCGCCAAGGCCGATCCGCCGGTTTTCGTCCCCGACTGGGGCGACAAGCCCTGTCCCGAACCCCTTCTGCCCGCCGCCACGCCCGAGCAGACCGCCGCCATGACCGACGGCGTCCGCATGCGCGAGAACCCGGCCGAGTGGGCCTTCGTGCGCCTGTCGAAGCTGATCGAGGATTATGAAAAGACCCTCGACCGGGACGAGGAGATCGCCGCCCACATCGTCGGCGTGCCGGGCGAGGGGACGATGCAGATCGAGGACGTCGGCTTCTGGGGCCCGGATTTCATTCTCTTCATCGGCAAGAACGCCAATGGCCGCCCCGTCCGCCTGATCCAGCACTACGCCCAGATCAACGTCCTGCTCGACGCCCGCAAGAAGCCCGAGGAACGTCCCGCCCGCCGCATCGGCTTCCAGCTCTCCGAAATGGTCCAGAAGACCAATCCGAAGTAGGCGGCAGGCGACAGGCGTCAGGCAGCAGGCAGCAGCGAGCGTTGCTCGCGGCAACCGGCGAGGCCGCTGATCCTGTTGCCTGTCGCCTGTTGCCTGTGCCGACTGCTTACAGCGACGCCGCCCAGTCCGTCGCCCGCACGAGGCTGTCGACGATGCCCGGCTCGGTCGAGGCGTGGCCGGCGTCCTTGACGATGTCCAGCTTGGCCTCGGGCCACGCCCGGTGCAGCGCCCAGGCGCCCGACAGCGGCGTCACCACATCGAAGCGGCCCTGCGCGATCCAGCACGGGATGTGGCGGATGCGGCCGATGTTCTTCAGCAGCCAGCCTTCCTCGGGGAAGAAGCCGCCGTTGGTGAAATACCAGTTCTCGATCCGCGCGAAGGCGACGGCGAAGTCCGGCTCGGCGACCTTGTCGGGCCGCGCCTCCGGACCCTCGACGCTGACCGTCTCGCCCTCCCAGCTGGACCAGGCGATGGCGCAGCGCTCCCGCTCCGCCCGGTCGTCGCCGATCAGCCGCTTGTAGTAGGCCCCCATCAGGTCGTGCCGCTCGTTCTCGGGGATCGGGGCGAGG
>NZ_DASWTO010000129.1:0-14226 GCF_036402095.1 Brevundimonas sp.
CGCCTCCATCATCCGCTCCGGCCGGATGCCGTCGTCAGGGAAGGCGTCGGTGTAGAGCGGCGTCAGCACCTCGTAGCCGTCCCCGGCGAAGCGCATCGCCAGCTGGTGCCACGGCCCGCGGTTGGTGATCCGCCCGCCCGAGCCGTGCATCATCACGATCGCCGCCCGCCGCCCCTCGCCGACCGGCCGGTAGTGGATCGCGCGGATGGTCTTGTCGTGGCTCTGGAAGGTCATGCCCTCATAGGGCGGTGCGGCGGCGGCGGGCTCCTGCGCCCGCGCCGTCCCCGCCAGACCCGCCGCCGCCGCCGCGGCCAGCAGACTACGCCGGTCCATCGTCCCCCTCCGCTCCGCCTTCCAGAAACGTCCGGGTGCGGGCGAACGCCTCGCACCAGGTCGGCAGGTCGTACTGGTGCCCGTCGAAATCCAGTTCCTGCACCTCCACCGCCGCCCCCGCCCGCCGCAGATCCTCTGCCAGCCCCAGGGTGGCGCGCACCGGAACCACCTCGTCGCGCCGCGCGTGCAGCAGCAGCACCGACAGGCCCCGCCCGGCCACGTTGCCCTCGACCTCGCCGCCGCCCGCGGCCAGGACCGCCGACCGGATCGGGCTCGCCGGATCGGCGGCGGCGCCGGCGGCGACCCCGGCCCCGCGCGAATAGCCCCACAGCGCCACCCGCTCCGCCGACACGCCCGGCTTGACCGCCAGCTGCGCCGCCGCGTCCAGCGCCGCCTGCCGCCACGCGCGGGCGGTCACGGTCCGCCGGCTCCCGTCGGGCTCCGCGGCGTCGAAATAGGCCGGCAGGATGACCCAATAGCCGCGCGACGCCAGCTGGATGGCGTGGGCGTCGAACAGGATCGCGTTCATCTCGAAGCCGGCGCCGCCATGCAGCAGCACGAGGCCGCGTCCGTTGGCCTCGCCCCGCGGCGTGTAGAGGTGGGCCCGGATCGCCCGGCCCCGGCTCTCGAAGGTGATCGGCTCCCGCGACGCCCGCACCGCCACATCGTCGGCGCAGCCGGGCACGCCGACCCGCGGCGGCTCCTGCGCCGCCTGCGCCAGCGCCGGCCCGCCCGCGAGCACGGCGGCCAGCCCGATCAGGGACAGGCGTGCGGCGCGGGCGCGGGCCTTCATCGATTGAGGCTCAGATGGTTGATCAGGTCGCTGCGGGTGATCAGGCCGACGAATTTCTCTCCGTCCAGCACGATCGCGACCCGGTCGCGGTCGAAAAGCGGGATCAGGGCGTCGAGCGGCTCCCCCACCTGGACCGTGTCCAGATCGCGGGTCATCACCGAGCCGACCGGCTTCCCGAACCGCTCCTGACGGGTGATCTCGTCGGTGTTCATCACGTGCACGATGTCGCTCTCGTCGACGATCCCGACCAGCTGCCCGTCCTTGATCACCGGCAGCTGCGACACGTCCGCCCCCTTCATCCGCTTGAAGGCTGTGTCGAGCGTGTCGTCCGGGCCGATCACCACCACGTCCCCGTTCTCGTATTTGCGCGTGATCAGGTCGGACAGGTCGCCGTGCATCGGCCGGTCGCCCAGCCCCTGATCCGCCAGCCAGGCGTCGTTGTAGACCTTGGACAGATACTTGGCGCCGGTGTCGCAGACGAAGGTCACCACCCGCTTCGGCTTCGTCTGGGCCCGGCACCAGCGCAGGGCGGCGGCGATCAGCGTGCCCGACGACGATCCCGCCAGCACGCCTTCCTTCAGCAGCAGTTCGCGCACCGTGGCGATCGCCTCCGCGTCCGGGATCGAATAGGCCGTGTCGATCAGGGTGATGTCGGCGGTATCCGGCACGAAATTCTGCCCGATGCCCTCGACGGTGTAGCTGCCTTCCGGCCCCGGCACGCCCTCGTTGACGATGCCGGCCAGGGTCGAGCCGACTGGATCGGCGAGGATTATCTTCGCGTCCGAGCCCACGCTCTTCAGATAGCGGGCGATGCCGGTGATCGTCCCGCCCGAGCCGATGCCGGCCACCAGGGCGTCGACGTCATGGTCCATCTGCTCCCAGATTTCCGGACCCGTGGTCCGGAAATGCGCCTCGGAGTTGGCGTCGTTGGCGAACTGGTTGACGTAGAAGCCGCCCGGTATCTGCTGCGCCAGCCGCTCGGCCATGTCGGTGTAATATTCCGGATGCCCGTGCGGCACGTCCGAACGCGTCAGGCGAACATCCGCGCCCATCGCCCTGAGATGCTGGATTTTTTCCTTCGACATCTTGTCCGGGATGACCAGCAGCACCTTATAGCCCTTGGCCTGTCCCACCAGGGTCAACGCCAGGCCTGTGTTGCCGGCCGTCGCCTCGACGATCGTTCCGCCGGGCTTCAGAAAACCCTCCCGCTCCGCCGCCGCGATCATCGACAGGGCGATGCGGTCCTTGATCGAGCCGCCCGGGTTCTGCGACTCCAGCTTCAGGAACAGCCGGCACGGGCCGGTGTCCATCTTCGTCACCTCCACCATCGGCGTCTTGCCGATCAGGTCCAGCAGCGAGCCGGTGGGACCGGTCAGGACCGGGGTGGGGGCGAGCGACATTCAACAACTCCAGGGGGCTAGTCGCCGAAAGCTAGGCTCCACCCCCCTTCACGACAAGCCGCGCAAGATTTGCCTCCGAACAGGCGTGAAGCGCGTTATCTAGGATTCCAATGACAAAATCCCCCAAGAGGCCGCCCGCCGGCCTGCCCGACAAAGACACCCTCCTCGCCTTCCTGCGCGAAGCCGGATCGGCCGAGAAGACTGACATCGCCCGCCATTTCGGCCTCAAGGGCGGCGATCGCCGCGCCCTGCGCGAAATGATCCGCGAGCTCGAGGTCGAGGGCAGGCTCGGCAAACGCGGCCGCAAGGGCTTCTCCGAAGCCGGCGCCCTGCCCCCGGTCGGCGTCGCCGACGTGGTCGAGCGCGACGTCGACGGCGAATTCTACGTCCGCCTCGTCGAGGCCTCGCCCGACGCGCCCCGCGCCATCCTCGTCCCCGACAATACCGGCAAGACCGGCGCCGCCCCCGGGCTGGGCGCCCGCGTCCTGGCCAAATTCTCGCGCGGCGAGGACGGCTGGGAAGCCCGCGTCATCAAGGTGCTCGACACCGACGCCAACCGCGTCCTCGGCGTCATCCGCAAGTCCAACAAGGAGGTCCGGGTTGAGCCCGTCGACCGCCGCTCGAAGGACGTCCTGCTGGTCCCCCACGCCCAGGGCGCGGATCTGCGTGATGGCGACCTCGTGCTCGCCGCCATCGAAAAGGGCGAGCAGCGCTACGGGCCCAAACGCGGCAAGATCCTCGAGACCATCGGCCGCGAGGACGACCCCCGCGCCGCCTCCCTGATCGCCATCGCCGCCCACACCGTGCCGATGGGCTTCTCCGACAAGGTTCTGCAGGAGGCCCAGGACCAGGAGCTGCCGTCGCTGAAGGGCCGCGAGGACCTGCGCGACCTGCCGCTGATCACCATCGATCCCGCCGACGCCCGCGACCACGACGACGCCGTCTTCGCCCAGCGCGACGAGGATCCGAAGAACGAGGGCGGCTGGATCGTCTGGGTCGCCATCGCCGACGTCGCCGCCTACGTGCGGGCCGGCACGGCGCTCGACCGCGAGGCGCGCGAGAAGGGCAACTCCACCTACTTCCCCGACCGGGTCGAACCGATGCTGCCCGAGGTCCTTTCCAACGGCCTGTGCAGCCTCAAGCACGGCGAGAACCGCGCCTGCCTCGCCGTTCGCATGGTCTTCGACAAGACGGGCCGGAAGACGGGTCACAGGTTCGTGCGCGGCCTGATGCGCTCGCACGCCAGCCTCAGCTACGAACAGGCCCAGGCCGCCATCGACGGACCCGAGGGCGGCGGCGGGACCGACGAGGCCACCGGCCCGATCATGGAGGCCATCCTCTATCCGCTGTGGAACGCCTACCGGACCATGCTCAAGGGCCGCGAGAAGCGCAGCCCGCTGGCCATCGAGAGCCCCGAGCGCAAGGTGCTGATGGACCCCGGCGGCGGCATCGGCTCGATTTCGCCCCGCAAGTCCCTCGAGGCGCACCGCCTGATCGAGGAGATGATGATTCAGGCCAACGTCTGCGCCGCCGAGACCCTGGAGCAGAAGCGCGTGCCCCTGCTGTACCGCGTCCACGACGCGCCCAGTCAGGAGAAGCTGTTCACCCTCGGCGACTTCCTGCAGACCATCGGCAAGCCGTGGAACAAGGGCGAACCGGCCACCACGAAGCGGTTCAACAAGCTGCTCGACGAGACCCGCGACGGCGAGCACGCCGAGGTCGTCAACGAGGTCGTCCTGCGCACCCAGATGCAGGCGGTCTACAGCCCCGAGAATGTCGGCCACTTCGGTCTGAACCTCGACCGCTACGCCCACTTCACCTCGCCCATCCGGCGCTATTCCGACCTGATCGTCCACCGCGGCCTGATCCGCGGCCTGGGCCTCGGCAAGGACGGACTGACCGACCGCGAGATCAGCGAACTGCCGGCCATCGCCGAACAGGTGACCATGACGGAGCGCCGCTCCATGGCCGCCGAGCGCGCCGCCATGGATCGCTACATGGCCGCCTTCCTGTCCGAGCGCGTCGGCGCGACCTTCAACGGCCGCATCACTGGCGTCACCCGCTTCGGTCTGTTCATCCGGCTGGAAGAGACCGGCGCCGACGGCCTCGTCCCGGTCTCCACCCTCGGCGGCGAGTATTTCCACCACGACGACCGCACCCACGCGCTCGTCGGCGAGCGCAGCGGCCAGCGCTGGACCCTCGGCCGCACCGTCGAGGTCAGGCTGGTCGAGGCCACGCCGGTCACCGGCGGCCTCGTCTTCGAAATGCTGTCCGAGCCGGCCCCGCGCGACCCCAACGCGCCCTCGCCCCGTCTCGGCGTCCGGGGCCGCGGCGGCGACGGCTTCCCCAAGCGTGGCGGCGGCCGCCCCGGCGGCCCCAAGCCGCCCCGGGGCGGCAAACCCTCCGGCGGCCTCAAGGGCGTCCGCAAGGGCAAGCGGCGGTGACGGCCGCACCCACGCCCCGTCACCCTCGGGCTTGACCCGAGGGCCGGACCGTACAGTGCTGCGTCGAGGACTGGACGAGCGCTTCCCGAGGACCGTCCCGATCGACCGGGCCCGCTCCTGCGCCTGATCCTCGGGTCAGGCCCGAGGATGACGGCGGTGGAAGGGCGACCGCTAGCCCGCGAAGGCGATCAGATTGCCGTCCGGGTCCGCGACCATGAAGGTCCGCGCGCCCCAGTCCTCGGTCTTCAGACGCTGATGGAAGGCCACGCCGGCCCGCTCGAACTCGTCGAACAGCGCCTCCGCGTCATCGACGGCGATGGTGGCCAGTAGCGGATCCTCCTCCGCCTCGCGAAAGCCAGGCGCGAACACCGGGCCGTCGACATGCCTCAGGTTCAGCCGCGCGCCGTCCCTGACCACCTGGGCGTAGAAGGCGGGCTCCCCATGAGAGAAGGCCAGCCGGAACCCCAGCCGGCCGACATAGTGCTCCAGCGCCGCGTCGAGATCGGTCACGAACAGCTGCGGTTCGGCGAAGAGCAGGGTCATGACGGGCTCCCGATGGGTTCGGCCGCCGCCCATGCTAGAGACAACCGATGCCGTCCGCCACGTCCCACCCCTTCGACGCCGCCCAGGATCTGGCCGACGCCCCCCGCACCGGCGGCCGTCAGCGCCCGAAAGACGCCGCCACCCTGATTCTCACGCGGGTCCGGCGCGGCTCGCCCGAGGTGCTGATGGGCCGCCGCGCCCAGGGCCACGTCTTCATGGCCTCGAAATGGGTCTTTCCCGGCGGCCGGGTCGAACGGGCCGACCCCGGCGCCGCCTCGGCCAGCGAGCTCCGCCATGCCGACGCCCTGCGCCTCGCCCGCGAAGTGACGCCCCGTCGCGGCCGCGCCCTCGCCCTCGCCGCCGTCCGCGAAACCTTCGAGGAGACCGGCCTGCTGCTGGCCGAGCCGGCCCCGCCCGCCTCCGTGGCCGGGCCGTGGCGCGAATTCCGCGCCGCGGGCGCCCTGCCCGACCTCGCCGCCCTCGCCTATATCGCCCGCGCCATCACCCCGCCCGGCCGCACCCGCCGCTTCGACGCCCGCTTCTTCATGGCCGACGCCGCGGCCCTGCTGCACCCGGAGCCCACCGCCGGCTCCGGCGAACTGGACGAGATCGCCTGGCTGCCGCTGGAGCAGGCCCGGGCGGTCGACCTCCCCGCCATCACCCGCTTCGTCCTCGCCGAGGTCGCCGAACGGCTGTCGTATCCAGACCGGCCCGTGCCCTTCGTGCGCATGGTGCGCGGGCGGCATGTGGTGGAGCACCAGGACTGAGCCATGGCGGACATCCCCATCACCCTGCGCCTGACCATCGCCGATCCAGTTCCCGGCGTCCGCTACAGCCTGCAGCAGGATGACGCCCCGTTCGCGCCCGTCACCGCCGGCGCCGCACCCCTGTCCTTCGACGTGCCGATCCGCCTGTCGAACGACAACCGCTTCCTCGGTCCTTTCGTCCGCCGCGAGGGGCCGCACCGCCGCTTCGTCTACCTCCGCATCGGCACCCAGGCCGGCGACTGCGCCGCCGCCTGGAGCCGGCGCGCCAAGATCGACATCCACGACATTCCGCCGCTCCTGCTGGACCGGGCCCGCGAAGGCCAGGTGCTCGAGGTGATCCTTCCCGGCCGCGGCGGGGACGGCTCCCCGGCCTGCGCCACCCTCCGCCCGCTCTCGCCGTGGCGCGCGGTCTGAGCCGGCGGCCGCTTTGACCCCGGCCCCGCCCCCCGGTATGCCCACGGCATGAAGCTCGAGGTTCCGTTCATCAAGCTGCCGTTCCGGTTCGACGCGGCGCGGCTGCAGGAGGAGGTCGCGGCCTTTCCGGCCGGGGCCTGGGTGCGTCACCCCAACAACCTCGACGGCAACAGCGCCCTGCGGCTGATCACCGTCGGCGGCGGCGACAACGACGACGTGGCCGGGGCCATGGCCCCCACGGCGCACCTGCTCGCCTCGCCCTATCTGCAGCAGGTGTTGGCCCATTTCGGCGTGGTCTGGAGCCGCTCGCGCCTGATGAAGCTCGGCCCCGGCGCGACCGTGCCGATGCACACCGACATCAACTACCACTGGCACCACCGGGTGCGGCTGCACATCCCGATCGTCACCACGCCCGAGGTGCGATTCTTCTGCGACGACCAGGTCGTGCACATGGGCCAGGGCGAGTCGTGGATCTTCGACAACTGGCGCCCGCACAAGGTCGAGAACGGCTCGGACATCGAGCGCATCCACCTCGTCGCCGACACCACCGGCAACGGCCGCTTCTGGGACATGGCCCACGCCGCCGCCGGCCAGGAGATCGCCCCCCAGACCGTGCCCTACCGCCCGGGCGCCCGCGTCGGCATCGCCACCGAGCAGCACAACGTCTACCGGGTCATGCCGCCGTCCGAGGTCGACGACCTGCTGCGCGACCTGGCCGAGGAAACCATGTCCCTCAAGGCCGGCGATGCGGGCCGCGACGAGATGAAGGCCTACCAGCGCGTCCTCTACGGCTTCCGTCAGGACTGGCGCCAGCTGTGGTCCCTGTTCGCCGACGGCGACCGCGGCGTGCCCCACTACCGCAAGCGGCTGGAAATGCTTCTGCAGCAGGTCCAGGCCCTCGGCGACGACCTGCGCGTCCGCTCCAACCAGATGCCGGTGCTGCGCGTCATCGGTCAGCGCATCGGCACCTACGCCGTCAATCCCGAGGTCGGGGCGATGGGGACGCCGGCCCCCGGCGCGGGCGCCACGACCCCCGCCGCGCCCGCCGCCCGCCCGGTCGTGCGCACCCCCGACTACGACCGCCCGGTGATCATCGTCGCCGCGCCCCGCTCGGGCAGCACCGCCCTGTTCGAGACCCTCGCGGTCACCCCCCAGCTGCACAATCCCGGCGGCGAGGCCCACTGGCTCGTCGAGGGCTTCCGCATGTTCCTGCCCGGGGCGCCCGGGGTCGAGTCCAACCGCCTGACCGCCGACCGCCTGACGCCCGAGATCGCCCTGGCCATGAAGTCGCGCCTCGCCGAAAAGCTGGTCGACGCCTCCGGGGCGCCCGCCGACGCCCCCTCGGTCCGCCTGCTGGAAAAGACCCCCAAGAACGCCCTGCGCATCCCCTTCTTCAACGCCCTGTTCCCCGACGCCCGCTTCGTCTTCCTGTGGCGCGAGCCGGAGGAGAACATCTCCTCGATCATCGACGCCTGGCGCGCCGGCGGCTGGGTCACCTATCCGCAGCTGCCCGGCTGGGACGGCCCGTGGTCGCTGCTGCTGCCGCCCGGCTGGCAGGGCCTCAAGGGCAGGCCCCTGCCCGAGATCGCGGCGTATCAGTGGGCTGCCACCAACCGGACCATCATGGACGATCTGGAGCAGCTGCCCGCCGACCGCCGCCACGTGGTGCGCTATTCCGACTTCCTCGCCGACCCCGCCGCCGTCATCCGCGGGGTCTGCGGCTTCGCCGGGCTGGAGTTCGACGCGGCCCTGTCGGAGCGCACCGGCGGCGACCTGCCGCCCTCGCGCCATACCCTGACCCCGCCCGAAGCCGGCAAGTGGAAGAAGAACGCCGCCGAAATCGAGCCCCTGATCCCCGGCCTGGCGCCGCTGCTGGAGCGCCTGCGGGGCTTCGCCTGACCTATTCCGCCAGCGGCCGCGTCAGGTCGAACTCGACCCGCATGAACCGCCCCTCCGGCCGGCGAAGTTCATAGGCGAACATCCGTCCGGGATGCACCTCCATGGCCCAGACGTTGGTGGTCGACACCGTCGCCCCGCCCGCCGTGAACTGGTCGATCGACTCGCGGTCGACGGGGAATTCCTGCCGCTCCGCCGTCCCCGCCTCCGCCGTGTCGCCGCCGTACAGGTGATAGCCGTGGATGACGCCCTGCGCGTCGCGGTGATCGTGCTTCAGCCGCAGCCCCGCCGCCGTCCGCGTCACGATCCAGCGCCGCGACCGGTCCTCGCCCACCGCGAACGGAATGCCGACCTCGTCCGCCGCGCAGTCCCGCACGTGCATGACCAGCCGGTTGTCGCGGAACGTCGCGTCCGCCGGGTCCGTCGACACCACCCGCCCTTCGAAGCGCTGGCCGCACAGGTCCCTCAGCCGCGCCATGAAGGCGTCCTGCGGGTGGGCCGGCTCCGGCGCGGTGGCGCAGCCGGCGAGCAGGGCGAGGACGGGGGCCAGCGCGGCCGGCTTCAGCGTTTTCATGCCCCCACCCTGCCCCTCGCCGGCCCGCGGCTCAATGCGCATCCGGCCTGGTTGACTTCCGGACGCGCCTGAGTATGTTCCGCGCCTCTCATTTCCGCGGCTTCCGCCGTCCGCAAAGGTAATTGTCCGATGGCCAAGCCGGCTTCCATCAAGATCCGCCTGAACTCGACCGCCGACACCGGCTTCTTCTACGTCACCAAGAAGAACGCCCGCACCATGACCGAGAAGATGGTCGTCAAGAAATACGACCCGGTCGTGCGCAAGCACGTCGAGTTCAAGGAAGGCAAGATCAAGTAAGGTTCGCGCCTGCTGCGATTTCGGAACGCCCGGTCAGCGATGGCCGGGCGTTTTTCGTTGTCCGACGTACTCCCTCTCCCCGCGGGAGAGGGGGCGCCACTCACGCCGCCCGGGCGATCACCTGGTTCCGGCCGTGGGCCTTGGCCTCGTACACCCCCTCGTCGCCCCGCTTGAGCAGGGCTTCCGGCGTATCCCCGGCCACGCTCGCGGCCACGCCGATCGAGACGGTGATGGTCAGTCCCTCGGCCCCGCCCATGATCGGGAAGGGCTGGGCCTCGATGTCGCGGCGGATGCGATCGGCCACGCGCGCGGCGTCCTCCAGGGTGGCGCCCGGCATGACCACCACGAACTCCTCGCCACCCAGCCGGCACGGCAGGTCGATGGCGCGCACATTGGTCGCCAGCCGCACGGCGAACTCGCGCAGCACCTCGTCGCCGGCGTCATGGCCGAAACCGTCGTTGACGGCCTTGAAGTGGTCGATGTCCATGACCAGCACTGCGACCGGATCGCCGCCCTGTCCGGCCCGCGCCACCATGGCCTGCAGCTGGCCCGCCATGTAGCGGCGGTTGTGCAGGCCGGTCAGGGCGTCGGTGACCGCCATCTCGAGGCTGTAGTCCAGCTTTTCCTTGAGGAAGTCGGCGTAGCGCTTGCGCTTGATCTGGGTGCGCGCCCGGGCCATCAGCTCCTCGGAATCGACCGGGCGCGGCAGGATGTCGTTGACCCCCAGCTCCAGCGCCTTGAGCAGGCGCGGCCGGTCCGCCGGGTCGACCACGGCCAGGATCGGCGTCCGTCGCGACGCCTCGGCCGACCGCACCTGGGCCACGAAACGCAGGCCGTCGAAGCCGCTGCTCGACACATTGATGATCATCAGATCGACCGGACCGCGCGCGGCGATCAGGGCCGCGGCCGGATCGGCCTCGACCACCGGCCGGTGCTCGCCCGCCAGGTGGCCGAGCATCTTTTCGACCTGCAGCGGGTTGTCGTCGACGATCAGCACCCGGCCGCCCGAACCGCGCAGCCGGCCCGCGCCGTCCGAATCGACCCCCATGCGGCGGCCGGTCTCCTCGCGCTCGCGCAGCTCGTCCATCACCGCCTTCAGCCGCACCAGCGACTTGACGCGGGCGAACAGGATGACGTCGTCGATCGGCTTGGTGACGAAGTCGTCGGCCCCGACGCCCAGTCCCTTGATCTTGTCCTCGCGTCCGTCCAGCGCGGTAACCAGCACCACCGGGATGTGCCGCGTCACCGGGTCGGCCTTCAGCCGCCTGCAGGTCTCGAACCCGTCCATCCCCGGCATCATCACGTCCAGCAGGATGATGTCGGGCCGCTCGGCCGCCGCGATCTCCAGCGCCCCGGCGCCGTCCATCGCCGTCAGCACCTCGTAATATTCCAGCGTCAGCTTGGCCTCGAGCAGGCGAACGTTCGGCTCGACGTCGTCGACGACAAGAATGCGCGCGGTCATGGGACGGCCGCCTCCACCGCTCCGAGATGCTTGCGGACCACCTCGAGGAAATGCACCACCGAAATGGGCTTGGAGATGTAGGCCTCGCAGCCGCCCTGCCGGATCCGCTCCTCGTCGCCCTTCATGGCGAAGGCGGTGACGGCGACGACCGGGATATGGCTCAGCTCCTCGTCGTCCTTCAGCCATTTGGTGACCTCCAGACCGCTGATCTCGGGCAGCTGGATGTCCATCAGGATCAGGTCGGGACAATGCTGACGCGCCAGGGCGAGCGCCTGCAGACCCTCGCGGGTCTGAAGGGTGCGATACCCCTGCGAGTCGAGCAGATCATGAAAAAGCTTCATGTTCAGCTCGTTATCCTCGACGATGAGGACCGTCTTCGACATCATCACCCGGCCTGTATCGCTTCCTCGGAAGCGCGGTTGCGCGGAGGCTTCTTCGCCTTCTTCGCGCGCAGTCTCGCCCCACGTCTCTTAAGTTGACGTGAAGCCACCCTGTCCTTCTCCCCCGGAGTGGAGAAGGAATCTCCTCCCAACTCCCCCCGCCGTCAGGCACAATCCTTCCTGATGAAATCCATCTGCCGCGACTGCCTGTGGACCGCCGACGCCCTCGTCGAGCGCTGCGGCGCCTGCGCCTCGCGACGGGTGGTGCGTCACGACGAGCTCGCCGGGCTGACGATCGCCCACCTCGATTGCGACGCCTTCTACGCCTCGGTCGAAAAGCGCGACCGGCCGGAATTGCGCGACCGCCCGGTCATCGTCGGCGGCGGCAAGCGCGGCGTGGTCTCCACCTGCTGCTACGTCGCGCGCCAGTACGGCGTCCATTCGGCCATGCCGATGTTCAAGGCGCTCAAGGCCTGCCCCGACGCCGTGGTCATCAAGCCGGACTTCCGCAAATACGTCGCCGCCAGCGAGGCCATCTTCGGCGCCGTGCGCGAACTGACCCCCCTGGTCCAGACCCTCTCGCTGGACGAGGCCTGGATCGGCCTCGACGGCACCGAGCGGCTCAACGGCGGCCCGCCCGCCTTCCAGCTGGTCCGGCTGCAGAAACGGATCGAAGAGCAGACCGGCCTGACCGTCTCGATCGGCCTCGCCGCCAACCGCTTCCTCGCCAAGGTGGCGTCCGAGCTCGACAAGCCGCGCGGCTTTTCGGTCATCGGCTCCGAGGCCCGCGCCCTGCTGGCGCCGAAGCCGGTCGGGGTCCTGCCCGGCGTCGGCCCGGTGTTCCGCAAGACCCTCCAGAGCGACGGCTTCGCCACCGTCGGCGACCTCGCCGCCGCCGACGTCCGCGACCTGGTCAAACGCTACGGCGAGACCGGCTTGCGCCTGCACGACCTCGCCCACGGTCGCGACGCCCGCGCCGTCCGCCCCGAGCACGAGCGCAAGGGCATGAGCGCCGAAACCACCTTCAACGAGGACCTGACCCGCGCCTGGGACCTCGAGGCCGAGCTCTGGCCGCTGTGCGAAAAACTGGCCTCCAAGGCCCGCCGCGACGGTGTCGCCAGCCGGGTCATCGTTCTGAAACTGCGCCGCACCGACTTCAGGATCGTCACCCGCCGCGTCACCCTTCCCGAGCCCGTCCAGACCGCCCGCGCCCTGTTCGCCGCCGGCCGCGACCTGATGGCCCCCGAACTCGGCCGCCCCTACCGCCTGATCGGCATCGGCATGGGTGACGTCCAGGACGCCGTCGACGCGCCCTCCGCCCTGTTCGACACCCCCGAAACCAGGGCCCTGAAGACTGAAACCGCCATCGACAAGCTTCGCGCGAAGTTCGGCGCCGGGGCCGTGGTCGCGGGACGGGCGCTCAAATCCTGACCCTTCTCCCCCCTGGGGGAGAAGGTGCCCCGGAGGGGCGGATGAGGGGGATGCCGGCTCCGGACTGGTTGGCTGGTCGGGTCCCCTCGAACATCCCCCTCATCCGAGCGGCTGCGCCGCCCACCTTCTCCCCCGGAGGGGAGAAGGACCCATGACGCTGTGCTGGCAATCCGCGAACCTATAGTCGGGTTGCGCGCGTGTTTCGCTGCCTTTTCAGATACTTGGGCAAATCTGAAATCGATCTTCCAACCGTATAAGCCGGCGGGCGCATAATGCGTCCTTCAGCTCGCCGGTCTTTGACAATCGAACCGCCGCCGCGCCGCCCAGGCGCGAATCCGATCCCCCGACCGCCGATGCAGACTCTGCCGACTCTGCCCCCCCGTTCTTTCACCACCGGCGCCGACTCTGCCGATTCCGCCCCCCCGTTTTTTTCAGGGGGCCGGTAACCCCGGCCCGCATCGACGCCGCCCTTCCTCCGCGCTAAACCGCCCCCAATTCCCAATCAGGAGCTTTCCATGACCGTCGCCGCCCGCCTCGCCGAACTCGGCATCACCCTGCCGGAACCCGCCAGCGCGGTGGCCAACTACGTGCCCTTCGTCCAGACCGGGAACCTGCTCCACATCTCCGGCCAGCTCTCGAACGACGCCTCGGGCGGCATCAAGGGCACCGTCGGCGCCGACGTCTCGCCGGAGCAGGCGAAGGCCGCCGCCCGCCTGTGCGGGATCAACCTGCTGGCCCAGATGTCGGCCGCTCTCGGCGGCGACTTCGAACGCGTCGTCCGCGTCGTCAAACTGGGCGGCTTCGTCCAGGCCGCCGGCGACTTCGAGGCCATCCCCGCCGTGATCAACGGCTGCTCGGACCTGATGGTCGAAGCCTTCGGCGACAAGGGCCGCCACGCCCGCTCCGCCGTCGGAGTCTACAAACTCCCCCTCGGCTTCGCCGTCGAAGTCGACGCCATCGTGGAAGTTCGCTGATCGTGAGCCAAATCTCGTCCTTCTCCCCTCGGGGGAGAAGGTGGGCGGCGGAGCCGCTCGGATGAGGGGGATGGTTCAGCCGGCACACGGGTCGGCGATGAGCGGGTGGCCCGCAGCCCCCTCATCCGGCCCGCTCCGCGAGCCACCTTCTCCCCCGGGGGGAGATGGCCGTGCCTGACTTCACCCTCCATGTCCACGCCACCGTCGCCGACATCGGCCGCGAGGCCTGGGACGCCTGCGCCTCGCCCTACGGCGACCCGTTCGTCTCCTTCGACTTCCTCGACGCCTGCGAGGCCTCCGGCAGCGCCGCCCCGCGCGAGGGGTGGGCCGGCCGCCACCTGTCTCTGGCGGACGGGACCGGTCGCGTCCTCGGCGTCATGCCGCTCTGGCTCAAGGGCCACAGCCAGGGTGAATACGTCTTCGACCACAGCTGGGCCGACGCCTACGAACGCGCCGGCGGCCGCTACTATCCCAAGCTGCTCGGGGCCGTGCCCTTCACCCCTGTGACCGGGCCCCGC